>CASFRF010000062.1 GCA_949297015.1 uncultured bacterium | reverse complement strand
GGCGGGTTGCTGCCTCGGGAGCGGGGGGTGTCGGTTTTCCCCCTAAAAAAACCTTTGGCCACCTCCCGGGAACGGGGGGGGGGGGTGTGGGGGGGCGGGGGGGGGAACGTCAGTCTGACGCTGGTCGGGCTCTATGATCTGGGCGGAGCGCAGGGGGCGGTGATTCTTCAGAAGAGTCAGGCGCGACGGCCCGGGCCGCCGGGAATGCCCCGGCCACCGGAAGCGAATTCCCAGCAGAATCACGCGCCGCAGCAGTTTGTGCGGGTCGGGGAGACCTTGTCCAACGGCTATACGCTGCAGGAGATCGGAGCTGATTACGCGGTGCTGGTCCGCAACGGGAGCCGACTGGATCTGAAGTTGCAGGAGGCCTCCAAAAACGCTCCGGCCACGGTGGCCCAGCGTCAGAACAATCAGCGGAACCAGCGGCGCAACGCCTTTCAGCAATTTCAGGAAATGCAGATGCGTCAGCAGATGGGGATCATGCACATGATGCGGCAGATGATGCAGATGCAGAACGCCAATATGCGGAACAACCGTCCGGGCGGCAATCTCCGGGGCGGACAGGTGGTCGGGGGGGCCACCCGGCGCACGCAGGCGACCTCGGCCAATTTCAGTTTCGGCAACTAAATTCAGAGCTCAGGATTTGAAGTAAAAATGATCAAAAAACGGTATTCGTCAGTGCTCGCGGGCGTACTCGCCCTGGGGTTGGTCTCCTGCACTCAGTTCACCGAAAAAATCGAACCCGCCGAGGAGCCGGGAGATGACCCCGACACCTACAAATTCCTGCAGGAGGGGAGTCCGGAACCGCATTCGGAAGCGGAAGGATCCGAGGCCATCGACGACGGCAACCGGGCGACCGAAGACCCGGAATTGAAGGCGAAAATCGAGGGGCTGGCCGAAACGCCTCATACCGTGGAACTGCCGGGGCAGACTGCAAGCCACCCGGATCTGGAGGAGGCGCCGGCGCCGCGCTTCTACGAGGATCTGATTCAGCTCAACGGCGAGGAGCGGATCAAGGTTTCGATCGTCTTCAACAGCGCGCCGCTGCTGGACGTGATTCCGGCCTTCGCGGACGCGCTGGGCTTCGACTTCATCGCCGACAGCGAACTCAAGGGGACGGTGACGCTGAACTTCAACTCCCACATGACCCGGCGCGAACTGTTTGAGGCCTTCGATCAGATGCTCTATCTGGCGGGGGCCGGAGCGATCAAAAGCAACGACTCCTACACGCTGCGCATTCTGCCGCTCTCCAAGCTTCCGTCCCAGCAGGACATCCGCTCCTTCAGCCGCGGCGACGGCTCCAGCGAGGTGCTCTACTATGTGCTCAAAAACGTGACCGCCAGCGACGCCCAGACGCAACTCAAGCCCTTTCTCGGGACCAACAGCGTGATTCTGGCCCTCGCCCGGCAGAACGCTTTGCTGATCAGCGACTACAACACCAACATTCCCAAGCTCCGGCAGCTGCTGGAGGTGATGGATCAGGACTCCAAAACCAAGTGGCCGCGGGCGCTGTTCTACTGCCGGAACATCAAGCCGAGCACGCTGGTGACCGAACTCGGCACCATCATGCCGGTGCTGGGGTTCGCCATCTCCACCGGCACCACCACCGGCACCGAACAGCCCGGCGCGATCCAGCTGACCGGGCTGGACCGGCTGCAGGTGCTGGTGGCCTCGGCCGCCACCACCGAGGCGATTGAGGAACTGCGCCGGTGGGTCGGCGTGCTGGACAGCTCCTGCAACAGCGATCAGGAACAGGTCTACATCTACAAGGTTTCGCACACCCGGGCCGACCAGCTGATGCAGGCGCTGGCGGTGATCTTCAACGTTCAGGGGACCTCGCTGACCGTGACCACCTCCACCACCGGGGTGAGTCAGACGGAGACGGAACAGATCACCGCGCAGAACACCAACCAGAACTCCAGCGCCAATTCCGCGACCAATCTGGCCGCGCTGAGCAACAGTTTGACCAACACCCAGGCCGATCGCAACAGTTCGCCCTTCGAGACCCCGGTGCGGGTGTTCTCCGACGGCATCTTCAACCGGCTGGTGATCCGGACCACGCCGCGGACCTATGCGCTGGTCAAAGCGCTGCTCGACCGGATCGACGTGGTCCCGGCGCAGGTGCTGCTTCAGGTCACGGTCATGGAAGTGAGTCTGACCGACTCCACCGAATTCGGGCTGGAGATGAGCTACAGCACCGGCAGTGGGAACTTCGGCTCCTCGGTCGGGACCGGCTACACCAATCTCAATCCCGACCTTGAGACCGACCAAACCTCGGTCGCTCATCAAGGTGGCGTCTTCGAGATCTTCAATCCAAACGATCCCTCGGAGAAATTCGGCAAGATCAAGGCCTTGGCCGGCAACCAAAACATCAAGGTGGTATCCAGCCCCCAGATTCTGGTTTCGAGCAACACCCAGGCGGAGATCCAGGTGGGCCAGAGCATACCGCTCGTCACCCAGGCCTACACCAACACCTCCAACAGCGACAACAACGTCACGCGCAATTACGATTACGAGGACGTCGGGATCATTCTTCAGATCACGCCGCAGGTGACCAGCTCCAATCTGATCTCGCTGGATATGACCCAGACCATTTCGGAGGCGGACTACACCAAGAACAGCGACACGCCGATCATCGACCAGCGGATTCTCAAAACCACCATGACCATCGCCAACGGCCGGACCATGGTGATCGGCGGCCTGATCAAGGAGAAACGCGCCGACAACCTATCGACCCTGCCCTTCATCAGCGAGATTCCCTTCCTGCGGCGGCTGGTCGGTTCGACCGACTACGCGACCGAACGGATCGAACTGCTGGTGTTGATCACCGGTTACATCATCGACGAACAGAGTCCGCTGGAGAACCTGATCAAGCGCTACAACGAGGCGGTCGCCGGACTCAACAGTTTTGAAACCCGGCTGGAAAACCGCCGGCAGGAGCAGCGCGAGCGCTATGAGCGCATCCAGTCCGAGCTGAGTCGCGCGCCGGAGGTCCCGGTCGAAACCACCGCCACGCCGGAGGCGAAGTGATGGCCAACGGCGAATTCACGCTCTCCGAACTGAAGCACCCGGAGCAGGTCCGCTCGACGCTGGCGGAGCTGCTGCGGGCGCGCGACCCCGACTACCCGGAGACCACCAACACCGAAACGCTGCGGGCCGCCGACCGGGCGCTGATCGAATCCGGGGCGCTGACCGAAACCGAACTGCTCAGCTTCTACGCACAGGCGCTGGGGGTGGCGATTCCGGATGAGGAACTGCTCCCCGAGCCGGAGCCGTTTGAAGGGCTCTCCGACGAATTTCTGGACCATGCGCTGTGTCTGCCCGTCGCCCACGAAGACAACCGGGTGCGGCTGCTGGTTTGCGACCCTTACGAGCTGGCGGAGCAGGCGGCGCAGTTCGAACGGCTGCTGAATCTGACGTGCAGCTTTTCGCTGGTCCGCCGCACCGTGCTGGAGCGGCTGCTCAGCCGCAACCGTCACGATCAGGAGGAGACGGACGAGCTCGATTTCGAGGACGAAACCACGCTGCGCACCATGGCCGGAGACGCCCGGATCGTGCGGCTGGTCAACGACATCTTCAGCCGGGCGATCGAGCTCGGAGCCAGCGATATTCACGTGGAACCGGAGCCGGACCGGGTGTCGGTGCGCTGCCGGGTGGACGGGGTGCTGACCGAAATTCTGAGCTGTCCGCCCGCCGATTTTCCGGCCATCGCCTCGCGCATCAAGCTGCTGGGCGGGCTCAACATCGCCGAAAGCCGGTTGCCGCAGGACGGACGGACCAACTTCCATCTGGGCCGGATCGAGCTGGACATGCGGATCAGCACCATTCCGATTCTGACCGGCGAAAGCATCGTGCTGCGGCTGCTGACCCGCGACGCGATCAATTTCGATCTGCACGGGCTCGGCATGTCGCAGGAGATGCTCGCCCGGTTTGAGAAGCTGATCCGGATCCCTCACGGCATCATTCTGGTGGTGGGGCCGACCGGTTCGGGCAAAACCACCACGCTGTACAGCGTGATCGCCCGGCTCAACGATCAGAAGCGCAAGATCATCACCATCGAGGACCCGGTGGAGTACCAGACGCCGGGGCTCTGCCAGATGCAGGTCAACCCGAAAATCGGCGTCACCTTCGCCTCCGGGCTGCGCCACATCGTGCGGCAGGACCCGGATGTGATTCTGGTCGGCGAGATCCGCGACCTGGAGACCGCCGACATCGCGATCAACGCCGCGCTGACCGGGCACCTGGTGCTGAGCACGCTGCACACCAACGACGCGGTCGGAGCGATCACCCGGCTGCTGGATATGGGGGTCGAGGGCTTTCTGATCTCCTCGGCGCTGTACGGAGTGTTGTCGCAGCGGCTGGTGCGCCGGATCTGTCCGGTCTGCGGGGGCACCGGCGTCGATCCGGCTCAGCCCGGGAACCGCTGCCGCCGCTGCAACGCCGCCGGGTTCAAGGGCCGCAGCGGCATTTTCGAGCTGCTGCTGGTGAACGACGAAATGCGGCGGGCGATCAACGGCAACTTGCCGAGCTCCGAACTGCAGAAGATCGCGGTCCGGGGCGGAATGAAGTCTTTGTTGGAGGACGGTCAGGCCAAAGTCGCCGCCGGCATCACCACGCTGGAGGAACTCGGGCGGTCCACCGCGGAACTGGAGTAACACCGGATGGGTCTGTTCAAATATCTCGCGGCCGAAACCGGAGCCGCCCCGCGCGAAGTGGTGATCGAGGCCGACACCGCCGCCGAGGCGCTGATCCGGCTGCGCCGTCGCAATTTGTTCCCGATCCGCGATCTGGGCGAAGTCAGCGCGGTCCAGCCGGGCGCGTTCCAGTGGCGGCGCAAACGGATCGACGTCTTCGGCTTCACCAATCAGCTGGCGCCGCTGCTGACCAGCCACATCCCGCTGGAGCGCGCGCTGATGATCATCGCCGAGAGCTCGGAGCATCCGGATCAGAAGGAGTTCGTCAGTTCGCTGCGGCAGGGGCTGCACGAGGGCAAAAAGTTCTCGCAGCTGATCCGTTCGCACGGCGCGGTGTTTCCGGGCTATTACGCGAATCTGGTGGAGTCGGGCGAGGAGTCGGGGTGCCTGCCGGAGGTGGTCACGGAGCTGCGGCGGTTCCTGCGGGAGACCCGGGAGACCCGGGATTTCATCATCTCCAGCTCGATCTATCCGGCGGTGGTGCTGGCGGTGGTGATCTGCGTGGTGATCCTGCTGTTTCTGGTCTTCGTCCCGCGCTTTTCCGGAATCTTTCAGGACATGGGGCGCGAACTCCCCGGCTCGATGGTGCTGCTGAACACGCTGAGCAGCGGCTTCCGCTGGGGACTGCCGCTGTTGCTGTTCGCCGGCGTCGGCGGCTGGCTGCTGGCCTCCCGGCTCCTGGGCCGCGAACGGCTGGCCGCCTGGCGCGACCGGGTGGTGCTGAAAATTCCGTTCCTCGGCGGCCTGTTGACCACCATGGAGATGTGCCGCTTCATCCAGACGCTGTCGATCCTGATCTCCAACCATGTGGAGATCATCCGCACGGTCAAGATCGCCACCCGGGTGCTCCAGAATCGCGAACTGCGCGGCGAATTCGCCGATCTGGAACGCAGCCTCAAGGGGGGGCACAAGCTTTCCGCGGGACTGGCCCGGAGCCGTTCGATCCCGCGCGCGGTCATCCAGATGGTCCGGGTCGGGGAGGAGTCGGGCACCGTCGGCGAAATGCTCCGCGAAATCGCCGCCCAGCTGGAAGAGGGAGTGCGGCTGCGGATCAAGCGGGCATTGAGCCTCTTTGAACCGCTGGTGATCATCGTGCTGGCGCTGGTGGTGCTGCTGGTGGTGGTCTCGATCTTTCTGGCGATTATGGAACTCAACTCGGTCAACACCTAACGTGAAAGGAATGGATCATGTTGAAAATCAAGTACTTCTCATTAATTGAACTGGTGATCGCCATCACCATTCTGGCGACCATGGCGGCGGTGGCCACCCCGCTCTACCTCAAACATCTCAAGACCGCCAAGATCACGGCGGCCAAGACCCAGATCCAGATGTTGGATCAGGCGCTCATCGACTACAAGCTCGACGTCGGGGAGTATCCCGACTCCTCGAGCGGACTTCAGGCGCTGGTCGAAAACCTCTCCCAGAGCGAGAAGTGGGCGGGCCCCTATCTGCGTCCGGCGGTGGTGCCCAAGGACCCCTGGAATCGGGAATATCTCTACACCTGTCCCGGTGAGCACGGCGACTTCGACCTGGAGAGCTACGGCGCCGACGGTCAGCCCGGCGGCACCGGCGAAAACGCCGATTTCAACAACTGGGAGTAACCGGCGGCCATCGTCATGCGGATCCGGCGACAACCATTTTCGCTGATCGAACTGGTGGTGGTCATGGCCATCGGCCTGCTTTTGCTCGGAGTCGGCGCCTTGGCGTTGCGTCCCCGGCTGTCGGAAGCGCGCCGACTCGACCAGCTGGGGCGTGAACTGCTGAACTTCTGCGCCCGGGTCCGGGTCCAGGCCATGAGCAGCGGCGAGGAGCGCCGGATCGTGCTGGATCCCGAAAACCGGCAGCTTCGCGCCACCGTGGTCGTGCCGGAGGACGAAGCGGAAGAGTCGCTTGCCGCGGAGCAGGCCGCCGACTCCGGGAGTTCCGCCATGGCGGAGCTCAAGTGGAAACTGCCCGACGGGGTCAATCTGGAGCTCCCGGAGGCCGGGAGCTCCGCCGAACTGGAGGTCTTCCGCTTCTTCCCCGACGGCGCCGGTGCCGGAGAACACGAGCTGACGCTCAAACTCGGCACCCGCGAACGCACCGTCGCCATCTCCCGGCTGACCGGCATGGTCCGCCTGACCGAGGCCCGGACGCCATGAACCGCCGCCGCGTCCAGTTCACGCTGCTCGAAGTGGTGGTGGCGATCGGCGTCTTGGCGCTGAGCCTGACCGCGCTCTTCACGCTCTCGGCTTCGGCTCAGCGCCGGTTGATCCGGGCCGAGGAGGACTGGCGCTCGACGCACTGGTTCATTCAGGGCGCGGAGTACTATCTGCTGCAACCCGACGACGCGGAACCGCCGCCGCCGGAGATCTTTCCCGGCGACACCGGCTACCGGCTTCAGGTCGACTATCCGGATGCCGAGGGGTTGCCGGAGAGTCTGGAATCGGGAGAGCTATTCACCCTGCGCAGTTGCCAGATCGAATTGATCCGCGAGGACACCGGCGAAGTGGTGCACCGCGTCATCGTCGACCGTTATCCGCTGGAAGAGGAGGATCTGCCATGATCCGGCGCAGCCCCTTCACTTTGCTGGAAATGCTGGCGGCGGTGACGATTCTGGCCATCGTCGGCGCGGTCAGCGGTATGGCGCTGACCTCGTTCGCCCGCAGCTGGGAGAAGGGTCGTCAAGTCGGCGACCGGCTCGCCCGCTATCAGACGATCGACCGCTTCGCCGAGAGTGTGCTGCGCAATCTGATCCCCTTCCGCTGGCCGGTCGAGGAGCTCGAAAGCGACCAGGAGCTGCTGTTCCGCGGCAACGGCGAGGATCTCTACGGCGTCAGCCAGAAACGGGTCTACGGCAAAACCGACTATCCGTTCCTCTTCTTCCGGCTCTATCTGGAACAACAGGAGCTTAAATGCGACTATTCCAGCACGCCGCTGATCCCCGACGAGACCGTCACCGGTCAGCAGGTCGATACCGAAACCCTGGCCGACGGCGTGAAGTCGCTGACCTTTCTCTTCGCCGACTACAACGGCAGCGAGATCGAATGGACCGAGGACTGGGACGAGGACCGCGACGCGCTGCCGCTGGCCATCCAGATCACGGTCGAATTCACCGACGGCACCCGCCAGTGCTGGCTGCGCCGCACCGCCGGTTCGGCGGCCGGTTCGGTCTGGGGCGACCGACTCGATCCGGAGGAGACATGAGACGGCGGCGCGAACAATCGGGGATCGCGCTGATCACGGTGCTGTGCCTGATCCTGAGCGCTTCGGCGCTGGTCACGGCGCTGGTCACGGTCTCGCAGACCAGCACGCTGAATCTGCGCAGCTACAATGAGTTCATGCGTTCCGGGTATCTGGCCGAGGGCGCACTGGCCCGGATCGGGTATCTGATCACCGCCGACCGTCACGCCTACAGCGACCGCTCGCTGGGCGACACCGACTACGAGAGCTACGACGGCGAGCGTTTTCTGGCCGACGGCACCGAACGTGAGCTCGACTACTACGGCACGAAGATCCGTTACCGGATCACCGACGCGAACTCCGGCTGGAATCTGGCGGACAACGCGCACGTCCAGGTGCTGGACCAAATTCAGCAGGCGCTGGTGCTGGATTCGGACTTCGACTCCGAAGCCGCCTCCGACCTCTCGGACCGGATCAGCGACTACGTCGATACCGACGACAATCTGACCGGCGGCGGCATGGAGTCCGGCGACTATCAGGCGCTGAATCTGGCCCCCCTGCCCCGCAACAACAACCTGCAATTCCGCGAGGAGCTGCTTTACATTCCGGGATTCCGCGAGCTGTTTCCGCCCGATTCCGACGGCCGGCTCACCGCCATCAAGCTGCTGCCTCCGGATGAGCTGACCACGCTGGACGGCAATCCGACCATGTTCACCGCCACCAAACTTCAGCTCAAAGTGCTGGCCGGTCTCGATGACGACACCGCCGACGAAGTGCTCGCCGCGCTCCGGAACTACCGGCGCGAAGGCACCCTGCTCGAGGATCAGCTCGACGCGCTGCTGCTCTCCACCCTCGAGCGCTCCTTCGCCTGGGCGGAAAGCGACGTCTACACGGTGAACATCCTCCGGGCCGGACCGGAGGGCCGTCCCGCCGCCCGGCTGGTCGCCACCTTCGGCGTCGTCCCGGATTCCGGACCGGCCAACGGGGTGCTGAACTTCCTCGAATACTTCCGCTTCTGAGTCCCGGATTTTCTCCGTTTTTTTGGCCCCCGTGACTTGTGAATCCCGATTCCCGGTGTACAGTATGGCCATGGTTCAAACGATCGAAATCGGTGTGGTCAAATGCTGTATCTCTTGAGTGAATTGCAGGATGTTTTCGGGCCCTTGCGGCTCTTCGACTATGTCACCTTCCGGGCCGGCGGCGCCGCCATCACCGCCTTTTTGCTGGTCGTCCTCCTGGGCTCCTGGACCGCCCGGAAACTGCGCGAACTCAACACCCTGGCCGCCGACCGCTACGCCGGAATCCTCCCCGAGGAGTTCATCAACAAAGACAAACTCCGCACCCCGTGCATGGGCGGACTGCTGATCGTCGGCGCCGTCACCGTCAGCTCCCTGCTCTGGAATGAACTGCCCAACCCGATCACCCTGGTCCTGCTCGGCGTCATGCTCGCCATGGCGGCGATCGGCTTTGTCGACGACTACCGCAAAGTGGTCCACAAACAGCGCGACGGACTCTCCGCCAGAAGCAAACTCCTGCTCCAGACCCTGATCGCCGCCGCCGCCGTCCTGCTCCTCGACCGCCTCCCCGAAACCGGCGGCCATCTGCGCGAACTGATGGTCCCCTTCTTCAAGGCTCCGGTCTGGACCTCCGGCTGGGTCCTGCTCTTTTCCATCGGCGTCATCGTCGCCGCCGCCAACGCGGTCAACCTCACCGACGGCAAGGACGGACTCGCCAGCGGCTGCACCGCCCTGTGCATGGTCACCTACGCCGTGTTCGCCTATCTGATGGGCCACCGCGTCTTCGCCTCCTACCTCGGAATTCCGTTCATCCCCGGAGTCAGCGAAGCGGTGGTCTTCGCCGCCGCCATCGCCGGCGCCTGCCTCGGCTTCCTCTGGCACAACTGCTTCCCCGCCTCCATGTTCATGGGAGACACCGGAAGTCTGGCGCTGGGCGGAACCGTCGGCCTGATCGCCGTGCTGGTCCGGCAGGAGCTGCTGCTGCTGCTGGTCGGGATTATCTTCGTGATCGAAGCCGGGTCCGCCATGCTCCAGATCATTTCGGTCCGGCTGACCGGCAAGCGCATCTTTCTGTGCACCCCGATCCACCACCACTTTGAACGCAAAAACTGGACCGAGACCCAGATCGTGATCCGCTTCTGGATCATCGCCATCGTCTGTTCGCTGCTGGCGCTCGCTACTCTGAAACTCCGCTGAAGATCAGCCAGCGCCGCCCCGAAGGCTCGAACCGGTTCTGGTGCACCCGCAGATAGTTGAGCACCGCCTCGCGCAGCGGTTGCGAGGTGGCGCGAACGCCACGCCGCCGACCGATCGCCCCGAGCTCCGGCAACAGACCGCCGTTCCCGGCCAGCAGATAATCGGGCACCGCCAGCGTCAGCAGCCCGTCCGCCGCCGCCTCCGGCAACGTGATCTCCCCAGTCACGGCATCGACTTTCAGCCCGGCAAAACTGGGCACGAACCCCCGGGTCCGCGACAGCTCCAGTGCCTCGCGCACCACCGTTTTGAGCTCCTCCGGCGTCAACCGCACCGTGCTCACCCGGTTCTCATACGGAAACAGCTCGTACAACGCCAGCGGACTCAGCTGCTGATAGGAAGGCACCGTTCCCGAAGCGGGACTGCACCCGAAAAACGAGCAATCCCCCCGCCCCGCGGTGATCAGCGCCAGCGCCGCCAGCTCCCCCAGCGGCGAGTGATACTCCCGTCGCCCGGGCTGGCACAGCGGCACCGAACTTTCCGCGAGCACCTCCCGCGCCCCTCGCGGCAATTTTTCGTGCGGAGTCCGCGGAGTCTCCTCCAGTCGCGATTCAATCCGGGGGCGGCTGCCGCGCCGACCCAGCTCGACCTTCACCACCCCGAGCGCCTCGCCGCGGCACCCCGCCTGCACATACCAGGCGCGCCCGACCCGCCGCCCCTCTTCCTCCTGATGCGTATGCCCGCCCAGAACCAGATCGATCTCCGGAAATTTCCGCAGAATCTGCGCCAGATTCCCGCCGCGGAAATAGCGTCCGCAGTGGATGGCCAGAATCACCAGATCCGGTTCCCGTTCGCGGATTTTCTCCATCTGCTTGCTCAGCGCCTCCTCGATCGTCCGCTGGCGGAAACCGAGGTCCGGCAGCACCCGCTGCGTCAGCAGCGGTTCGGAAATGCCGATCACCACGATCCGCTTCCCCCCGCGGAACACTTCCGTGATCCCCTCCGGACGGTACCGGTCCAACTCCCAGTCCGCGCCCAGCGTCTGCCCGTGAAACCGTCGGATCAACTCCAGAAGCCGCGACATCCCGAACTCAAAATCGTGATTCCCCGGAACCCAGATGTCACACCCGTAGGTGTTCAGAAACGCAATCCCGTCCTCCCCGCGACTCAAGGCGGCGGTATAGGTCCCCTGAACCGTGTCGCCGCAATCGATCCACAGCGTGTTGTTGCGCCCCGCCGCCTGCCGCTCGCGCTCGATCATTTCGCCCAGCGCCTGATAGTTGCGCGCCTCCCCGTGCACATCGGTCGTGCACAGCACCGTCAACTCCGCCCGCAGCGCAAACGCACCCGCCAGCAGCCATAAAATCAGAAAAAAAGTTCGTTTCATAATTCTTTATAGTATACCGCTTTCACCCCCGTTTGCAACCTTTCCCGCCGCTTTTTTCCATTTTTCCCGCGTTTCGGATTTGACAAATCCGCCTTATGGAGTACATTAATTGAACTTGAGTCGGTTTTTGATTATGCAATTTCAACATAAGGGGTAAACCAAATGTCGCAGCATCCCAGTCTCCGCGTCGGCGGCAAAGTCCGCAAGACCCGCAACGTCATGAAACGTTTTGAGCGCCTCGACGTCCTCCGCGCCGAAGGCCGGATCCCCGAGGACAAAGTCCTCGGCCTGCCCAAAACCAAGCCGGTCGAGATCTGACGTTTCCGGTCAATTCCCGGAAAAACGCGGCGGAATCCTTATTCCCGCCGCGTTTTTTGTCTCCACCGGTTGCCGAAGCCGCAATCCTGTGCTATGGTAACGCTGAAAATGGTCTGGAGGTGTCTCTATGCGTTATCATGCAGCAATTCTGTTTCTGGCTTGGCTGGGACTCACCACCCACGCCGCCACCTTGATCTACAAAACTCCCGCCGGTGAGGAAAAAACCGTCTCCGGCATCACCCTCGAAAGCATCAGCAACGGCCAGGTCCGCATCAGCCTCGACGGCGGAATCGAAACCTTCCCCCTCTCTCGCCTGATCAAGTATTTCGACGATGACCTCAAATCCGCCGCCGGTGCCTTTGAAGACAATACCAGCGACTACCATGTCAGCCTCCGCGAAGTCCAGATCCCTGAACGCGGCCGCGTCCGCAGCAAAGGCAAACAGGAGACCGCCGAAGCCGAAATCACCTATTCCATCTCCCGCCGCCGACAGCAGGGCCAAAGCCGGGAAATCCGCGTCCCCTATTTCTATTTGTTCGTCCTCACCTCCACCGAAAACGGCGTCCGCAAAATGTACGCCTACAGCGCTCCCTCCGCCGCCCGCGCCTCCTCCAAAGAGTACGACGAACTCAAAATGCGCGACAACGCCCTCTCCTTGAAACGCCCCAAACAGGACGTCCCCCTCGGTTCCTCCGGCCCCGGACGCAACTCCTTCGGCGATTGGGAACATAAAATCAAACTCGCCGGCATCGGCGATAACCGCATCATCGCTTGGCATCTCGTCGTCTGGGGCAAAGACGACATCGTTGCCACCCGCGACTACCGGGATCCCAGTTACCGCATCGAGGAACAATGGTACCTCACCACCCGCAATTGAACCCCGGAGCCGATTTCTCCGAACTGACCCCCGAAGTCATCCTCTCCGAAGTCGAAACCGCCTGGCAGGTCCCCCTCTCCGGCGTCATATTGCCCCTGCCCAGCTATATCAACCGCGTCTATGAACTCGAAACCCGCTCCCGCGAACGTATCATCGTCAAATTTTACCGCCCCGGACGCTGGAGCCGACTCGCCATCCTCGAAGAACACCTCTTCACCCTCGATTGCGCCGCCGCTGACCTCCCCGTCGTACCACCCCTCCGCTTCCCCGACGGCGGCACCCTTAAATCCACCGCCAACGGTATCCATTTCGCCATCTTCCCCAAACGCCGCGGACGCGCCTTTGAAATCAATTCCGATCACGACTTCATCCGCCTCGGGACCCTCCTCGCCCGACTCCACCTCGTCGGGTCCTCCCGACCCGCACGATTCCGCCCCATCCTTACCCCCGAACACTCCACCCTCCCCCAAATCCAACACCTCCTCTCCGGAAACTTCATCGGACCCGCCCTCTTCCACGACGCCCAATCCATCTTTTCCGAACTCGGCGCCGCCATCCGCGAACACTTCCACCCCGACGAAATCATCCGCATCCACGGCGATTGTCATTGCGGCAACGTCCTGAACCACCCCGATTCCGGCCTGATGCTCATCGACTTCGACGACATGGCCTCCGGCCCCCCGATCCAGGATTGGTGGCTCCTCCTCCCCGGCCACGCCCCCGACTGCCAACGCGAACTCGACCTCATCCTCCAGGGCTATACCACCCTCCGCGACTTCAACCCCCGCCAGTTCGACCAGATCGAAGTCCTCCGCGCCATGCGCTACTTCTACTTCCTCGATTGGTGCGCCCGCCAGAAAAATGACTTCAATTTCTCCGACCGCTACCCCGAATGGGGCTCCGACCCCTTCTGGCGCCGCGAACTCTCCTCCCTCCGCACCCAACTTACTTTCTTTTCCCCGTGAAAAGAAAGTAAGCTAAGAAAAGCGAAATAACGGTTTTGATCGACCGCTGTGTGATAGACCCTTTTCCCCGTGAAAAGAAAGTAACAAAGAAAAGCGAAATAACGGCTTTGATGGGCCGCTGTGTGATAGACCCTTTTCCCCGTGAAAAGGAAGTATACAAAGAAAAGCGAGGCAACGGTTTTGATCGACCAATGCGTGATAGACCGGACCGGGTTCCCCGTGAAAAGGAAGTATACAAAAGCGAAGTTCACCGGTAGCTGCCGGCGCGGCGCCCCCCTTTCCGGAAAAAGTACGCGGACAACAACAGGGCGGAGGCCCCGACAGCCCCCGCCCCGGATTCACCTGCGGAA
>CASFRF010000061.1 GCA_949297015.1 uncultured bacterium | reverse complement strand
GCAGTTCCAGCAGCAGCAGCGCGCTGAAGGTCAGCACGGTCAGCCCCAGTCGGAACCAGGCGTCGCGGGATCTGGCGCGGGGGGTCACCGCCCGGCCTCCCCCCGTTCCGCGATCAGCAGGAAGCGGAGTGTGTTGGGCTCCAGTTCCGGGGTGACGGTGGCCTCCCGGTAGGGGGTGCTGGCGAAGATCGAGTCCACGTCGTCGAAGGAGGCGAGGTTGCCGATTTTGAGTCCGGCCGGAATCAGCCGCTCAAACCCGGTGGTCTCCACCGGCTCCGCCACCGTGTAGTCGCCGCGGGTGGGAAGAAAGCCCAGCGGGAGCTCCCGCGAGCCGAGCCGCCGCCCGAGCGCGTTGAGCACGCCGACCCGGCCGCTCCGGGGCAGCCGGACCGAGAGTCGGAGCTCCGGGTGAAACACCGTGACCACGGTGGAGGTGTGTTTGCCCACCTGATCGATCACGCCCAGCAGCACCGGGCGACCGTCGGCGGTGATGGCCAGCACCGCGGCCCCGGGCTCCACGCCCGAGTCGGAGCCGCGGTCGACGGTCAGCAGTTCGTCCCAGAACTCCGGATCGCGCAGAATGATCTCCGCCGGAATGAACCGCCAGCCGGGGCGGGGGGGCAGTTGCAGCAGCCGCCGGAGCCGGGTATTCTCCTCCAGCAGCGTTCCGGCGCTGCGGGCCTGGGCCGCCAGCAGCTGATTTTCCCGTTCCAGAGATTCGACCCGTTCGGCCAGTTCCAGCCGGCTGTTCAAAAGCAGCGTCCGGTCGCTCAGCGTCCCGGAGACCGACCGGGCCACCCGCAGATAGGGGTAGAAGAAATCTCCGAACCAGCGGTGTCCGACGGTGCGGAGTTCGCGCCACAGCGCGAGCGTCAGCAGGAGTCCCAGCAGCAGCGCCAGTCCGTAGGCGTAGTGGCCGTAGCGGGAGGCGCGGGGGGTGGTGCGGGGTCGCCGGGTCATTGCGCGCTCCGGTCAGCCGAGTTTGAAGCGGTTGATCAGCCGGCTCCAGAAAGAGTCGGGCTGGGTGAACTCCGGGCGAAGCTCCTCGACGATGCCCGCGAGGATCTGATCGTAGTCGGGGCGGTCGTCCGGCTCGTAGGCCAGCATCCGGTCGACCAGCTCCGAAAAACGCAGACTGACCAGCGGCTGGATGTCGTGCAGCGGCGCGTAGTCGGGATGGCGGCGGCGTTCCAGCAGTTTCTGCGCCTCCTCCGGTTCGTGGCCGAAGGGGGCGACCGTACTCAGCAGTTCGTAGCAGCTGACGCCGAAGCTGAAGATGTCGCCCTTGAAGGTTTCGCGGCCGTCGATCAGCCGCTCGGGGCTGACGTAGCCGGGGCTGGCCCAGCCGGTACAGGGCTGGACCTGATCGCGCGACAGCTGGATTTCGGCCAGGTCGAAATCGCTCAGATAGGCCTGATTGTCCCGGTCCAGCAGGATATTGCCGGGTTTGATGTCGTGGTGGACGATCGACTGCGCCAGCGCCGCCTTGAGTCCCTCGGCCACGGTCAGCAGCCAGCCGAGCACCTGGCGCGGGGCGAGGGTCTGGTGTTTGAGCCGGAGTTCCAGGTTGCTGTTCTCCATGTAGCGCATGACCAGAAAGGGCCGATCCTCGAAGACCCCCGCGCCGTAGACCGGAACAATTCCGGGGCTGTTGATCCGGCTGACGATGTTCGCCTCCTCCAGCAGCCGCTCGGCCACGCCCGGCTCGTTGAACTCCGGTTCGATGATCTTGACCGCGACCCGGCGTTTCCGCTCCGGATCCAGCGCCCGGTAGACCTTGGAGATGCCGCCGATGCCGCAGACCTTTTCCAGCAGATAGCGGTCGAACCGCTGCGGCGCCCGCAGCCGCGCGCCGCAGATCGGGCAGTCGAACAGCGAGAACGGCTTGAGGTCGGTCACGTCCAGTTTGGCGTGACAGTGACGGCAGAAGACCTTGATCGGTTCGGGCATGGTCAGAACCCTCCGCCCAGCTCAAAGCAGGGGAAGACCCGGTCCTGCTCCAGCACCGAGCAGGTCAGATCGCCGCGGCCGAGTTCGGCCAGGCGGGCGCTCACAAGTTCGCGCACCAGATCGGGGGAGTTGCATTCGCTGCTGATATGGGCCAGCAGCAGCAGCCGGGTCCGGGGGGTCAGCAGTTCGCCCAGTGCCGCGGCCGCTTCGCGGTTGTCCAGGTGGCCGTGGCGGCCCATGATCCGGCGTTTGAGGTAGAGCTGACGGTCGGAGTTGCGCAGCATCTCCAGATCGTAGTTGCTCTCCAGAATCAGCGCGTCGCAGTCGTGGAGAAATTGGCGCACCACCGCGTTGACCATGCCCAGATCGGTCGCCACGCCGATCCGGCGCCCCCGGCATTCGATCAGAAATCCGACCGGCGCCACCGCGTCGTGCTGGACGGCGAAGGAGTTCACCGTGAATGGCCCGAGCCGGAAACGGCCGCCGGGTTCAAAGGCGAGAACCCGCCGGGGCAGTTTGTTCCGGGTGCGCAGGTATTCGGCGGTCTTGCCCGCGAGGCAGGCGGGCAAATCGAGCGCATCGCAGAAGACCCGGCAGCCGCGCACATGATCCTCGTGTTCATGGGTGATCAGCACCGCCCGCAACGTGGCCGGATCGACGCCCGCGCGCTGTAGCCGGGTCAGGGTTTCGCGCCGGGAGAAGCCGACGTCGATCAGCAGCGCCTCGTCGCCGGCGCGGATCACAAAGGCGTTGCCCCCCGAGCCGCTGCCGAGGGCGGAAACCGCGACGTCGTCGGTGAAAAATTCCGGTTGAAACATGCTGATTCGACAAAAATCTGATTTTTTTCGTTATGGGACTGGAAAAATCCGTTTTCAAATTTAAATTCTAAAAGGCCAAAAAGCAACCTGCAATACGGAAAAAATCGTAATTTTTATCGGTCAAGGCGCCCAGACCCAATGCCCGGCAATGAACTTACCCAGAATCAGGAGCTGAGACAGGAGCTCTCACTCAGCCATCGGCAATTGCAGGCGCTGGAGCTGTTGCAGACCCCGGTTTGGGAGCTGCAGGAAAAGTTGCAGGAGATGATCGCCGCCAATCCGGTACTGGAGGTCGAAACCATCCCCGGCGAGGAGACGGTGCCCCCGGAGGAGTTTGTCGGCGACGAAGAGCCCCGGGGATACGACGAGGATGGAGAGGCGCTCTACGGCGAGGCGGCGGAGTGGGCGTCGGAGTCGCCGGTGCTGACCCGCGACGACCGCGATCTCGAATTCACCCCCCGGTACGACCAGGAAAAGCGGGACTATCTGCTCAATTCGTTGACCACCGCGCCCACGCTCCACCAGCAGCTGAGCGGCGAACTGGCGCTGCAGGAGCTCTCCCCCCGGCAACGGGAACTGGCCGGGCTGGTGATCGACAGCCTCGGCGACGACGGCTATCTGCACACCGCCCCCGCCGATTTGGCGATGGCCGCCGGCGCGGAGATGTCGGAAATTGAAGCGGCCGTGGAGCTGGTCCAGTCGTTCGACCCCCCGGGGGTGGGGGCCCGGTCGCTGGCCGAGTGTCTGGCTTTGCAGCTGCGCCGCCGGGGAGAGACCGATCCGCGGTTGTACGAGCTGGTCGAGCACCATCTGGAGGAGGTCGCCCAGAATCGGCTGCCCCGGCTGGCCCGCGAGCTGGGCGTGTCGCTGACCGAGCTCGACGCCCTGTTGCGCCGGATCCGGTCGTTGAATCCGGCTCCCGGCGGCGCCCTGGCGCCGGTGACGGCAAGCTACATCCAGCCGGAACTGGAGATCACGGCCGCGCCGGACGGGTCCTTTGTGGTCGAGGAGGATGAGCGGGCGATTCCCCGCCCGCACCTGTCCGAGCGCTATCTGGAGCTGTTCGAGCGCAATGACCTCTCCGCCGAGGAGCGGAGCTACCTGCGCGAGAAGCTCAATGCGGCGCGGGAGCTGCTCCGGGCGCTGGAGCAGCGCCGGACCACGCTGCGGCGGATCGCCGGGGTGATCGCCCGGACCCAGGGGGATTTCTTCCGGCGGGGCGTGGAAGGGTTGCATCCGCTGACCATGCGTCAGGTGGCCGACGAGGTGGGGGTGCACGAGACCACGGTCAGCCGGGCGATTGCGGGCAAGTATCTGCGCACCCCGCAGGGGGTGTTGGAGTTTCGCTTCTTCTTCTCCCCGGGCTACGAGACCGAGGGGGGCGAGAGCGTCTCCAACCGGGCGGTGATGGAGCGGATCCGGGCGTTGATCGCCGAAGAGGATCCGCGCCGGCCGCTCTCGGACGAGAAGCTCTCGCAACTGTTGAAGGAGGAGGGGCTGAAGGTCGCGCGCCGCACGGTCGCCAAGTACCGCGAAGCGATGGCGATTCCGGCGACGCCGCTGCGGCGGAGCTTCACGGATTGAGCGGCATAAGGCGTTCCCGGGAAGAAAAAACAAAGTTTCAGCCGGAATGGATTTGCAGAATCAAAGATCGCTTATTATATTACTTTTGAGTTTGTACCGGTTTGCGGTATCAGATCAAACCAAAGCGGCGGAGTGGAACGAATGAGTAAGAAAACGACGTGGATGTGGGCCGGGTTGCTGTTGTTCGCCATGACTTTCGGAGCGCAGGCCGGTGAGCCGGAGGCGCAACCCGGAGCGCAGCCGGAGGAGCCCGGCTTCGGAATCAAGGTGCTGCACTATCTGGGGAGTCGGGCGCTCGATTTTGCGGACATCTTCTCGCTGAGCCTCGGGTTCGGCGCCCAGGGGTCGCTGGAGGCCACGGCCACCGATTTCTGCCGCGCGGGTTTCGCCTATGGCGACAGCTGGGAGGTGGTCAAGGGGCTGAACCGGCAGTACGGAGTCGGCGCCTACGAGGCGCGCAACGCCTCGCTGCTGAGCTTCACCTACGACTGCGACCGCTACCGTCCGTTCTGCGGCACGCTCCCGGAATTTGACATGTACGACGACGTCTTCTGGCTGATCGATCCCCACGCCGAGATCTACACCAAAAAGATCAGCGATCTCTGGGCGGTCGGAGTCCGCGCCGGTATTATCCTGAACGTTTCGGTCATGTTCCACCCGGTGGAATTCGCCGATTTTCTGGTCGGCATCGTCGGCTGCGACCTCGCTGACGACGACCTCTAGAGCCCCTGCCGCATGAAAAAGTGGATTGCGGCGGTCGGATGCGGCGCCTTGCTGCTGTTCTCCGGCTGCCGCAGTATGGAGACCTATCGCGCCGAGCGCGAGGAGAAGGCGGTCCGGGCCATGACCGAGATTCTGGCCCGGAGGCTGCCCCCCGGCACCGTGATGTCGCTGCCCGAGTGCATCGCCACCGCGCTGCGCAACAACCTCGATCTGGAAGTAACCCGGCTCGAGGAGCGGATTACCCGGGAAAAGCGCAACGCCGAAGTCCTGGGCATGCTCCCGGAACTGATGGTCACCAACGACTGGAGCATTCGCAGCAACCGCCCCGCGTCGGCCAGTCAGAGCGTAAGTCAGGGCGGCGCCACCTTTAACTACAGCCAGAGTTCCGAAAAGTACGACAATCTGCTGAAGCTGGAACTGGCCTTCAGCGTCATCGATTTCGGACTGGCCTATTTCAACAGTTCTCAGGCGCAGGACCGTCATCTGATGAGTCTGCAACAGCTGCGCCGGACCGAACAGAACCTGACCCTGGAAGTCGCCCGCGCCTACTTCCGGGTGGCCGCCGCCCAGCTGGCGGTGGAGACCACGCAGCAGCTGCTGGACAAGTGCTCCGAAATCGAACAGACCATCGCCGAACTGGGCCGCACCCGGCAGGTCTCGCCGCTGCGGCTCTTCGACGAGCATCGGCGCTTCCTCCAGATTCACCAGCGGCTGCTGGCCTTCCAGCGCAACTACGAGGACGGACGGGTGGAGCTCCTGACCCTGTTGGGACTGCCCCCCGCCGACGACCTCCGGCTGGACACCCGTGCGCTGGAAAAACTGCCGGAGCTGGAGCTGCCCCCGATCGAGGAGCTCGAACAGGTCGCGTTGCTGGAGCGCCCCGAACTCTACAGCCTGGATATGCAGACCAACCTGGTGCTTACCGAAGCCCGCAAGACCCTGCTGCTGATGTTGCCCAACGTCCGGATCTTCGCCGACTTCACCAATTCGAGCAACATGTTTCTGTACCACTCCAGCTGGCTGGAACTTGGAGTCCGCGCCGCCTTCAATCTGTTGCGGCTCCCGCAACAGATCGCCCACTATCGGGCGCTGGATTCGGAGCATCATCAACTGGAGGTGCGGCAACTGGCGCTGGCGGTGGGGGTGTTGTCGCAGGTCCGGATCGCCCGCGCCCGGCTGGACGAGGTCCGCCGAAGGTTCCTGCTCGACGATCAGAATCTGCGGATTTTTGAAGAGCATCTCAAAAGTGCGGAGTCGGGCTTCCAGTCCGGCGGCATGCTTTCGCAGCTGGAGCTCGACCGGCTCCGGGTGGAAACCGCTGAATCGCGCATTCAGCGCACGGTGTCGCTGGGCGAGTATTTGAGCTGCTACTATCAACTGATGAATTCGGTCGGAGTCGACACCCTCGATCCCGCCGTCATCGACCGGCTCGCCGCCCGCTTCCGGGAGCGCGGCCAGACAGGTGAAGAATGAACGAAAATGAACGTAAATACCGGGAGCTGAACCTGCTCCCCCGACGCTGGTTCCGGCTCCCGACCATCGACGGCTATGTCCTGCGCGAATTTCTGATCAAGTTCTGCGTGCTGTTGCTGGTCTTCATCATCCTCTTTGTGCTGAGCGACGTCTTCAACGAGCTCTCCGACTTCCTCGATGCCGATGCCCGGCTCTACGACATCGTCATGTTCCTGCTGTTGCGACTTCCCGGAAATCTCCGCTTCGTATTGCCCATCGCCATGCTGCTGGGCTGCATGTGGACCATGGCCACCTTCGGCAAAAATATGGAGGTCACCGCCATGCGCGCCTCCGGCGTGTCGCTCTTCCGCTGCGGCTGGGCGATCTTCGGCATGGGGCTGCTGGCCACCGGGGTCAACATCTACTTCAACGAGGCGCTGGTCCCCTACACCGAGCGCGAGGCCCAGGCGATCGTCGACGAGGCCGTGCGCAGTCGCCGCCGCCCCGACAAGCTCCTGCTCACCTACAAGAGCCCGGATCGGCGGCGCAGCTGGTTCTTCCGCTCCTTCGTCAACGGCAATGCGCAAAATGAGGTGATGGTCAAATTCTACCGCCCGGACGGCACGCTGGAGTTCGACCTCTCCGCCCGCCGCGCCATCTGGCGGAAAAACGAGGGCTGGCGCTTCGAGCAGGCCACGTTGACCGGCTACAGCGCCGACGGCGTCATGCCCAAAATTCCCCGGCAGCAGGAGGCGGTTCGCTTCCCCCTCTCCCGCGTCCCCGAGACCCCCGACGACATCCTCAACACCATCAAGGATGAGGAGGAGCTCCCCACCTGGGTGATCTGGAATCTGGTCCGGAAGACCCCCAATATGGTCGAAAGCATGAAATCGGTCTACATGACCGTTTTCTACTACCGGCTGGCCTTCCCCTGGGCCTGTTTCCTCGCGGTCTTTCTGGGCATTCCCCTGGCCACCAAAAACGAGCGCTCGGGCAGTCTGATGGCGATCATCTCCGCCGTCCTCATCATCGTCATCTACATCGTCATCGCCCAGATCTTTCTGGTGCTCGGAAAACGGGAAATCCTGCCGCCGCTGATCGCCGGGCTGGCCCCCACGCTGGCCTTTATCGCCTACGGCTTCTGCAAAGTCTTCTACAATCGATCCTGACCATGACCCCGAGCCAGCTTCAGGCCCTGTGCCGCGCCCTCCGCTCCGGCTGGGCGCAGTCGCCGGAACTCCCGGACTTCCCCGAATTGCATCAACCCGGCGCCGGATTCATCGCCCTGATCGCCCCCGACGGCGCCGTCCGCCGCCGCCTCGGCGGCGTCCCGGCCCGGGAGCCGCTCGGAGCCTGGCTCTGCCGCTGCTGGCGGAGTCTCCTCGCCGATGAGCTCTGCGGCGAGCCGCTCGACCCCGAAGAGCTGGCCGGACTCCGCCTCCAGCTGGAGTTGATCGCTTCGCTGCGACCGCTCGCCGATCCTTCCGAACTGCGCCCCGGCGAGGGGCTGGCCTGGAACTGCGGCAGCCGCTGCCCGGCCCTGCTCCCCGCTTCGTTTCCCGACCCCGACTCCGCCGCCGCCGAACTGCGGCGCCGCACCGGCCCGGCCGCAGACGGAGTCTGGCTGGCCTTCACCATTCTGACTTTTCGCGAGGAGTGACGTTATGCGCATCCGAATTTCCGATTTCAAAGTCGCCGCCGCCGAACTCGGTGTCGGCACCCTGCGCGACCGCGTCGCCGCCGCCTTGAACCTCCCCCCCGCCGAGATCCTCGAGCTGAACCTCCTCAACGAGGGAATCGACGCCCGGCGCGGCGCCCCGGTCCTCCACTACCAGCTGGTGCTTCAGCTCGCAAAGCCGCTGCCCCCGAGCCCCCGTTACCAGATCCTCGACGACGAAGAACCCACCCCCGCCACCCTGAATTTGCCCGACCCCGACCCCGCCCTGAGCCAGCCGATCGTGGTCGGCACCGGCCCGTGCGGCATCTTCGCGGCCCTCGCCCTCGCCCTCGCCGGTACCCGCCCGTTGGTCCTCGACCGCGGACAACCCGTCGAACAACGCCGCGAAGACTACCGGAAGTTCCTCCTCGACCGCACCCTGAATCCCGACAGCAATCTCCTGATCGGCGAGGGCGGCGCCGGAACCTTCTCCGACGGCAAACTCTACACCGGCACCCGCAGCCCCTTCGCCCCCTTCATCCTCCAGACCATGGTCGAAGCCGGCGCACCCCCCGAAATCCTCTACCGCAAACGCCCCCATATCGGCTCCGACCGCCTCCTCGCCATGGCCCCCGCCCTGCGCCGGAAAATCGAAGCTCTCGGCGGCGAATTCCGCTTCGGAACCACCGTCTCCGACCTCTGGGTCGAAAACGACCGCTGCGTCGGCGTCATCGCCAACGGCGAACGCCTCCCCGCCCCCGCCGTCATCCTCGCCTCCGGACTCGGCAGTCGCGACCTGATCCGCACCCTCCTCGCCCGCCGCCTCGCCTTCGACCTGAAAGGCTTCCAGCTCGGCTGCCGCATCGAACACCCCCAGTCCTTCATCGACCGCACCCAGTACCATCTGCCCTCCCGCCCCGAAGCCCTCGGCGCCGCCGAATACCACCTGGTCTCCCGCCCCCCGCACCACCCCCACGTCAGCTCCTTCTGCATGTGCCCCGGCGGCGAAGTGGTCATGGCCTCCGCCTGGCCCGGACAGTTGACCACCAACGGCATGAGCCTCCTCGCCCGCGACGGCGAATTCGCCAACGCCGCCTTGATCGTCACCCTCCCCCCCGACCGCTTCGCCTCCCCCGAAGCCGCCTTCCAGTTGCTCGAAAACCAGGAACGCCGCCTCTTTGAACTCGGCGGCCGCAACTACGACTTCCCCGCCCAGGAAGCCCCCGCCTTCCTGCGCGGCCACGCGGAATTGTCCCGCCGCGCCGGCTCCGTCAAAACCGGACTCCACCCCGCCCGCCTCGACCTCGAACTCCACCCCGATCTCGTCGCCGGTCTCCATTCCGCCCTCCGCCACTTCGATAAACTCTGCCCCGGCTTCATCCGCTGCGGCCGCCTGATCGGCGGCGAAACCTGCGTCTCCAGCCCCGTCCGCTTCCGCCGCGACCCCCTGACTTTCTCCTCCTCCCTCCCCGGCCTCTACCTCGGCGGCGAAGGCGCCGGTTGCGCCGGCGGCATCATGTCCGCCGCCGCCGACGGCCTCCGCCTCTCCCTCTCCCTACTTTCTTTTCGCGAGAAAAGAAAGTAGGCAAAGAAAAGCGAGCTACCGGTTTTTCGGTCCCCCGCGTTTGGGTCCCGAGCTGCCGGTTTTTTCGGTCCCCCGCGTTGCGGTTTCGCGCTCCCGCTTGCCCGCTCCCCGGAGCCCGGTTCCGTTTTTGGAGATAAAGAAAGAATTTTGCCCCTTCAACCATTTGCAAAAAAGCAGAGTGAAGTTATATTTACCCAAAGTGGCCGCGCATCCCGGGCCCCGATACCCGCGGAAGCCGGAGAGAATTCGGACCTAACCGTGAGCGAGGAAACGTGTATTATTATCTGTGCGCATCTTTGCCGATGCTGAAATTCGGCGAACCGCCGTTCCTGGATCTGGCCGGATTGACCGAAAGCTGCCGCTCTCAGCTTTCCGCCGCCGACTTCGCGGTCTTTTCCCGGACCGAACTTGAGCCGACCCCGGTCGAGCTCCCGCCCGCCTCCCTGGCGGCCAGATACCGCGACTGGGAGACCGCGCTGCGCAACCGGCTGGTCCGCCGCCGGGCCCAGCAACTGGGACTCACCGCGGAAAAGTTCCTGCGCGAGGAGCCCGAGTGCTTCCCCGACCTCGAGCTCGTAATCCAGAACCTCGGAGCTCAGGAGAATCCGCTGGAGCGGGAACGCACGTTGAACCTGGCCCGCTGGCGCCAGCTCGAACAACTCAGCGCGCTGCATGACTTCGACCTCGACGCCGTGCTGGCCTATAAATTGAAGCTTGAACTGCTGACCCGGACCGTCCGGCGTAAAAACACCGCCGGACTGGCCGCCTTCGAAGCCCTCGCCGGGAAGATCTAGGAAGAGAGGCGAACCGTGCCCAAAATCAGATTGTCCAAAACCGAACAGAAACAGCAGCAGGACGCGCTGGCCCGTTATAACCGCTTCCTGCCCACGTTGAAGTTGAAAAAGCAGCAGCTCCAGCTCGAGCTGCGCGAATTTCGCCGCCGTTACGACGAGTGCCGCGACCGTCAGCAGGAGTTGAAACACCGGATCGACGAGTTCGCCGTGCTGTTCGACGACCCCCGCGCCGCCGGTGAACTGAACGGTCTGCTGCATCTGGATTCGGTCACCTCCGGCGAGGAGAACATCGCCGGCGTGGCGATCCCGGTCTTCGTCGCCGCCAACTTCACCACCGCGGAGTACGATCTGTTCGCCACCCCGCTCTGGTACGACGACGCGCTGGAGGCGCTGCGGCAGACCGTTTCGCTGCGGGAGGAGTTGAAGATTCTCGAAGAGTGCTGCCGCCGGCTCGACCGCGAGCTGCGAACCACCTCCCAGCGGGTCAATCTGTTTGAAAAGGTGATGATCCCGGAGTGCAAAGCCAATTTGCGGACTATCCGCATCTACCTCGGCGACCAGGATACGGCCTCGGTGATCCGCAGCAAGATCGCCAAAAAGAAATCCGCGGAGGTGTCGGCATGATTGTCCCGATGAAAAAAGTTACCGTTCTGGCGCTGGCCGACCACGAGGAGGAGGCGCTTCAGCAATTGCGTGACCTCGGCGTGATGCACGTCGTCAGTACGCCGGGCCGCAGCGACAGCGCGGAGGCCGGGGAGCTCTCCGCCCGGCTGGCCAATGCCCGGCGGGCGGTTACGCTGTTGTCGCAGCTGGATGAGGTCGCAGCGGAAGCGGAAGACTCCGCCGAAGCCGGCGCCCGCGCCGCGGAGCAGCTCCTGACGTTGCTCGAAGAGCGCAACACCCGGACCAAGGATCTGCAGCTCCTTGAGCGTCGGCTCAAGGCGCTGGCCCCCTGGGGCGATTTTGACGGCACGCTGCCGACCCTGTTGCGGGAACACCGGATCTGGGTCTATTTGCTGACCCAGCGCGTCGGAACGCCACTCAAACTCCCCGAATCCGCCACTGCGTTCGAGGTCAACCGGGTGCGGGACACCCGGTATCTGGCGGTGATCTCCCCCGTGCAGCTTGCGCCCGAGGTGTTGCCCGGCGCGGTGCTGGCCGACGCCGAGGATCCGCGGCAGTTGTGCCGGGAGGCGGAAACGCAGCGCCGCGAGCTGGCCCGGATTCAGTCCGAAATCGAAGCTTTGGCCGCCAGCTTGCCGGCGGTGCGCCGCCACCTGCGGGCGCTGGAGGGCGACTGGGACTAACTGCAGGCCGCAAATGCGGTGTGCGCGCACGGCCCGGTGGTCAGCCTGACCGGCTTTGTCCCCGAACCCGAGGTGGGGCGCCTGACCGCCGCCGCCCGGAGCAACGGCTGGGGACTGCTGGTGGTCGATCCCGCCGAGGACGACCGGGTGCCGACCCTGATCCGGATGCCGAAGTGGGTCAAGGTGGTGGATCCGCTCTTCCAGTTCCTGGGCATCTCTCCGGGCTACAACGAGCTCGACGCCAGTGCCGCGGTGCTGGTCTTCTTCACCATCTTCTACGCGATGATCGTCGGCGACGCCGGGTACGGCGCGCTCTTCCTGATCGCGACTGCGGTGGCTTGGGGCTTCCTGCGCCGGAAACCCGCGGCCCGGATGCCACTGCGGCTGATGGCGATTCTGAGCATCGCCACGATCGTCTGGGGCGCGCTCTCCGGGAACTGGTTCGGAATCTCGACGCCGGGGCTCCACTGCCTGACCGATCCGGCCACCAAGGACGGCAACGTTCAGGCCTTCTGCTTCATGCTGGCCATCGCCCAGCTCACGCTGGGCCGGTTGTGGCGCGCCTTCAAAATCGGGAAGTTGCGCGAGGGGCTGGGCCATGTCGGCTGGGCGCTGATTCTGTGGGGCAACTTCTTCCTGACGCTCGACCTGCTGGTCTGGCCCGGCTACTTCCCGAAATGGGTGATGTTCAGCTTCTACGGACTCGGGCTGCTGCTGGTGGTCTGCTGCGCGGTGGACTGGCGCGATCCGGCGGGAATTTTCCAGTTCCCGTTCGATCTCATCGGCAGTTTTACGGATGTGCTCTCCTACATCCGGTTGTTTGCCGTGGGCATGGCGGGGTACTACATCGCCAGCAGCTTCAACGGCATGGGCAGGCAGTTGATCGAGCTCTCGCCCTGGATCATTCCGGCGGCGGTGCTGGTGTTGCTGGCCGGGCATCTGATCAACCTCGCGCTCTGCATGATGAGCGTGCTGGTACACGGCGTCCGGCTCAACACCCTGGAGTTCTCGAATCACATCGGGTTGCAGTGGACCGGATTCCACTTCCGGCCGTTTAAAAACACGGAGTCCTGATGCTCCCCGCCGACGGCGGGGGCGAAGACGGAGTTTCAACCATAAACAACACCTAGGAAACGGGATCGAACGCCCAAAACGGAAAAGGGAACACAAGATGCTCGAAGAAACCACGATGAAGGCGCTGATGCTGGGCGGAGCTTATGCCGCGGTCGGACTGGCGGCGATCGGATCGTCGCTCGGAACCGGAATCGCCGGCGGCGGTGCCGCCGGTGCCTGGAAGAAATGCTACGCCCAGGATAAGCAGGCGCCGTTCCTGCTGGTCGCGCTGGCCGGTGCGCCGCTGTCGCAGACCATCTACGGCATGATTCTGATGATCCTGATCAAGGGGCAGGTCGCGGAGCGCTTCCAGGAGTGGCCGCTGTTCCTGATGATGGGAATTTTCTGCGGATTCGGACTGGCCTTCTCCGCCTGGTATCAGGGGCGGGTCGCGGCGGCCGGTTGCGACGCCTTCGGTGAGACCGGCAAGGGTTTTGCCAACTATCTGATGTTGCTCGGCATCGTCGAAACCGTCGCGATCTTCGCGCTGGTCTTCGCTTTGCTGGTCATGTAAGTGCGAAGCTGACGACGCCGCGTTCCGGATTTTTTCCGGGCCGCGGCGGCGTTGTTTCCGGGAGAATCCCTTATGGCGCAAGAGGAAAAACTGGTAATTCTCGGCAGCGGTCCCGCCGGGCTGACCGCCGCGATCTACGCCGCCCGGGCCAAACTGGAGCCGCTGGTGCTGGCCGGGGCGCTGCCGGGCGGACTGTTGACCCGGACCACCGAAGTGGAGAACTTTCCCGGCTTCCCGGAAGGGGTTCAGGGCGTTGATCTGATGATGCAGCTGCAGAGTCAGGCCGAGCGTTTCGGGGCCCGGATCGAGTACGCCGCGGCGACCGCCTGCCGTCTCACCGACGGCGGGTCGCAGGGGCTTACGCTCGAGGATGGCCGCGAGCTGGCGGCGCGCGCGCTGATCGTCGCCACCGGGGCCAGTCCCCGCTGGCTGGGGCTGCCGGCCGAGGAGCGGCTGCGCAATCACGGGGTCTCGGCCTGCGCCACCTGCGACGGCGCGTTTTTTGCCGGCCTGCCGGTTGCGGTGGTCGGCGGCGGCGATTCGGCGATGGAGGAGGCGCTGTTCCTCAGCCGCTTTGCCTCGCACGTCTATGTGATTGTGCGGCGCGACGTGCTGCGGGCCTCCGCGGTGATGGGCGAGCGGGCGCGGAGCAACGACAAACTGGAGTTCCTCTGGAATTCGGAGGTGGTCGATCTGCTCGGCGAGCAGGCCTTGGAGCAGGTCAGAGTCCGGAACCGGGTCTCCGGCGAGGAGCGGGTGCTGGACTGCCGGGGTTTCTTCCCGGCGCTGGGTCATCAGCCCGACACCGAACTGTTCCGGGGGCAGCTTGAACTGGACGAGGCCGGGTACATCCGGCTGCCCGACTCCGGGACCTCCCGGACCAGTCTGGCCGGGGTCTTCGCCGCCGGGGACTGCGCCGATTCCCGGTATCGTCAGGCGATCACCGCCGCGGGCATGGGCTGCCGCGCGGCCATCGACGCGGAGCGGTATCTGGCGTAAGATGGGGTTTTTCAAGCAGAAATTCCGGTCGATCAAGAAGTTTCCGGACTGGCTTTACTGGTTTCCGGCGCTGTTGCTCAAGGGGTTGCTGCGTTGTTGTTACCGGGTGCGGGTCGAGGATCCGCACGGTTTTCTGACCACTGCCCGCGGCTGTGTGTCGGTGACCTGGCACAACCGGCTGTTGTTTTTCCCGGTGGTGTGTCCGGCGCCGGTCCGGAAGCGGACGCTGGCGGTGGTCAGCGCTTCGCGTGACGGGCAGTACATCGTCGATCTGATCCGGAAGTTCGGAATCCGGAGTCTGCGCGGCTCCTCTTCGCGGCACGGGGCCCGGGTGGAGCGCGAGGCGATCCGGGCGATCCGCGAGGAGAACTGCAACGTGAGCTTTACGCCCGACGGTCCCCGCGGCCCCAAATACCGGCTGAAGCCGGGCCCCGTCCATCTGGCGGCGGTGACCGGCGCGCCGGTGGTCCCGTTGAGCATCAACGCTTCGCGTTACTGGCAGCTGAGGAGCTGGGACAACTTCCAGATTCCGAAGCCGTTTTCGCGGCTGACTCTGGTGCTGGGCGATCCCATTCAGGTGGCGGCGAATCCCTCGCCGGAGGAGCTGGAGGAGGCGCGGCTCCGGATCGAGCAGGCGCTGCTGCAAATCACGGTCGATTGAATGCCCGGACGGTCGCCGTCCGGGGGGGAGCCGGAGGTCGCTTTATGGAAACGCTGAACCTGACGCGGGATACGGTGCGCGCCACGGTCTCCCGGGTGATCTTCCGCAACGAACAGAACGGATTCGCCGTGCTGCGGCTGGTCGACTCGAAACGGAGGGAACTGGTCGCGGTCGGTCCCCTCGGCGGCCTCGAGGAGCAGACCGAGCTGGAGCTCACCGGTTACTGGGAGCGTCACGCCGAATTCGGGAAGCAGCTGCGGGTGGAGTCGTTTCAGCTGGTGCTGCCCAGTACGGAGGAGGGGATCCGGCGCTTTCTCGGCTCCGGCGCGATTCCGGGGATCGGCCGGGCGCTGGCCGGGCGGATCGTCGATTACTTCGGCGCGGATACGCTGCGGGTGCTGGAACACGAATCCCGGCGGTTGACCGAGGTCCCTAAGATCGGGCCGGCCAAGGCCGCCGCCATCGCCGCCGCCTGGCGCGAGAGTTCGGATCGCCGGAATCTTTTCATCTTTCTGCAGGGGCTCGGCCTCTCCTCGGGCAGTTGTGTCCGGCTCTATCAGCGTTACGGCGCAAAGACCGCCGAGGTGGTCCGGCGTCAGCCCTACCGTCTGGCCCGCGAGATGGACGGCATCGGGTTCCGGCGGGCCGACGAACTGGCGGCGGCGCAGGGCGTGGCGCCGGATTCGCCGGAGCGGCTGGCGGCGGGGGCCGATTATCTGGCCGAACAGCTGGCGGACGAGGGACACTGCTGCTGTCCCCGGGCGGAGTTTCTGCGTCGACTTTCCGAGCTGCTGGCGCAGCCGCCGGAGACGGTCGCCGCCGGGCTGGAGCTGGCGCTGACCCGGCGGTCGCTGCGGGAGCTGGACGGCGCGATCTACCCGCCCCGGCTGGCGCGGGCGGAACTGGAGCTGCCGGAACTGGCGGCGGTGCTGTGCGCGGTGAGCTCCTACCCGGCGCAGCAGCTCAAACAGTGCCCGCCGGGCGCCGGGTTGACGCTCAATCCGGCGCAGCTGCGGGCGGCGGCGCTGCCTTCGGTCGGGCCGATTTCGATCATCACCGGCGGCCCCGGCGTGGGCAAGACCACGGTGATCGGCGAGCTGGTCCGGCGGGCCCGGCACTTCAAACTGACGCTGGAACTGGCCGCTCCGACCGGCCGGGCGGCGCGGCGGCTGGCCGAGGCGGCGGGGCTGCCGGCGCGGACGCTTCACCGGTTGTTGCAGTTCGATCCGGTCTCCAACCGGTTCGGTCTGGACCGGGAACACCCGTTGAAGTGCGAGCTGCTGATCGTCGACGAGGTCTCGATGCTCGATCTGCCGCTGGCGCTGGCGCTGTTCCGGGCCTTGACTCCGGGGACGGCGCTGGTGCTGGTGGGGGATCGCGACCAGCTGCCTTCGGTCGGGCCGGGAACGGTGCTGGCCAGCTTTCTGGAGTCGGGGCGATTCCCGGCGGTCGAGCTGACGGAGGTGTTCCGGCAGGCGGCGGACAGCGCCATTATCGCCAATGCGCATCGGGTCAACCGCGGACTGCTGCCGCTGGCGCCGCCGCCGGGGCCGGAGCTGGCCGATTTCTACTGGCTCCGGCAGGACGATCCGGAGCGGGCGGCGGAGCTGATTGAGCGGCTGGTGGCCGAGCGGATTCCGGAGCGTTTCGGTTTCGATCCCCGGCGGGAGATTCAGGTGCTCTCGCCGATGAACCGGGGCAGCTGCGGGGTGGCCGCGCTCAATCTGCGGCTGCAGGCGCGCTTGAATCGCGGTCCGGCCGCCGGTCTGCGCTGGGGTGAGCGGGAGTTCCGGCCCGGCGACAAGGTGCTGCAGCTCAGCAACAACTACGAACACAACGTGTTCAACGGCGATCTGGGCCGGGTCGGCCAGATTTTGTTCCACGACCGGAAGCTGCAGGTCGGCTACGACGACGGCCGGGTGGTCACCTACGCCGAGGCGGAGCTGGAGCAGCTGACGTTGGGTTACGCGATCACGGTGCACAAAGCGCAGGGCAGCGAGTTCCCGGCGGTGGTGCTGCCGCTGCTGAGCCAGCACTTCCCGATGCTGCAGCGCCACTTGCTCTACACCGCGATGACCCGGGCCCGGAAACTGCTGATCCTGATCGGCGGCGAGCGGCCGGTCCGGCTGGCGGTGGAGAACGCCCGCCGGGAGCCGCGCTGGTCCCGGCTGACCGAGCGGTTGCGCGCGGCAACTCCGGGCGGGGTGTAAGTTCAACGCGGCTCCGCGTTGACGCGCTCGACCAGCTGCCGCAGCTGATCGATCTCCTTGGTGTTGACGTAGGAGGCCTCCAGAAAGCGGTAGGCCAGCTCCGGCGAATAATGGTCGATCAGTTTCCGCGCCAGCCAGCCGTCGGGATCGGCGGCGTAGGTCAAACACAGCAGATTTCCGGCAAAGGTGCTCTGCACCGCGTAGGTCGGACTGCCCGGCGGCGAATTGGGCCCCTCGTAGGCGCAGCAGAAGGGGTTGTAGGCCCCCACCCAGGCGGTGACCAGTCCGATCAGCCAGAGCGTCACCACCGCCGCGCCCCAGCGCCGGAAGCGGGCGCGTTCCCCGAAGCAGCGGGCGACGAAGTAGAACCACAGCGGAATCGCCGGGATCAGGTAGCGGCAGCCGTAGTTCCAGCCCCCGTATTCGTTGGTGAAAATGCCGTAGAACAGCACCAGAGCGAGGGTGCCGGCCAGGGCCGCCAGCTCCGCCGGGGGCCGGGGGCGGCGGCGTTGCCACCCGTAGAGCGCGGGGAACAGCAGCAGCAGCACCGGCTGGTAGACGAAGACCCCCCGCGTCCCGAACAGCAGGTCGAAGAAGTAGCGCAGGTAGGATTTTCCGCCGAAGCCGGGGTGGAAGGTCCCCTGACTGCCCAGATAGAGGGGCAGCACCGTGTCGTACCCGAGGTAGTTGACCAGCGCGGCCAGGGCCGCCGGCAGCGCCGCTCCGGCCAGATAGGGGACGAGTCCGGCGCGGCCGATGGCCGCCAGCCCGGCCAGGGTGAAGATCGCGCCGGCCGGATATTCAAAGGCGAAGGTCAGCCCGGCCAGCAGCCCGGCGCCGAAGGAGGCGCGCCTGGCGCCGTCGTGGTCGTAACGTTTCAGGCAGGCGAACCAGCCGAGCAGCGCCAGCGCCGCCCAGGTGTGGTTGTTGAAGAGCACCGAGTAGCTGAAGAGCCAGGTGCCGAGCGTGAGCGCCAGACTCCAGAGCAGGATCTGCGGATTGGCGAGCCGGGTGGTGCGGCGCAGCAGCTGGAAGAAGAGCGTGAACAGTCCCAGATTGGCGCCGCCGGCGAGGAGCAGGTTCAGCAGATAGATGCCCAGCCCGTAGTGGTCGTGGAAGTTGAGTCCGAGCAGCCGGTGGGGGAGCGTCCAGACCGCGGCCGCCAGCAGCGCCGGGACCGGCGGCTTGTCGGAGTAGGCGTGGCCGTTGCGGATCACATGGTCGACGGTGCGGAAATCGGTCCGTTCGATGGCGAAGGTGCCCTGTTCGGCCAGCGCCTGAATCAGGGCGAAGCGGGTGGCGTCGTTGCCGGCCATGGTCACCTCGGCCTTGGCGTAGAGCAGGGCGGCCAGCGCCAGCACCGCCAGTCCGGCGGCCAGCGCGGTTCGCCGTTTGCGGAAGAGCTTGCGGATCATTGCTGTCTCCTTGGGACGTTTCGGCAAGTAAGGTACACTTCCGGGGCGCTTTTTGCAAGTTCCGCTTGCTTTCGGCGGCGGAGCTTTTATAGTAGACTCCGAACTACCGGAACGTTGAATGCAAAGCGCCGTCGGCGCAGGAGTGTCTTATGAGAGTGGATCTGGCGGAATTGTCGTGGACGTTGTCGGGCTACATCCCGACCTCGTGGTCGATGGGGCGGACGATGGAGCTGGTGCTGGAGATCAAGCCGGAGGTGGGGCCGGTTCCGGCGCGGGTTCCGGCCTCGGTGCAGCAGCTGCTGCTGGAGGCGGGGGAGCTTCCGGACTGGAATGTCGGGTTGAATTCCCGGCTCTGCGAGTGGGTGGAGAACCGGGACTGGATGTATTCGACGGAGCTGCCGCCGGAGCTGCGCCCGGCGGACCGCCGGACCCGGCTGCACTGCGCCGGGCTGGACGGCCCCGGGGTGGTGCTGCTCGACGGGCGCGAGCTCGGCACCTTCGACAACGGCTTTGTGCCCTTCTCCTTCGAGCTGCCGCCGGGCGAGGGGAAGGCGTCGCGGCTGGAGCTGGTGTTCACCCCGGCGCCGCGCCATCTGGGGACTCCGAACTACAGCAGCCGGATCCGGGATTGGAAGGCCCGGTTCAACTACGTCTGGGACTGGATGCCGCGCTGCGTTCAGCTCGGAGTCTGGGACCGGGTGACCCTGGAGCTGGAGGAGCCGGCCACGCTGGGCGAACTCAAGGTGCTCGTCTCCGCCGTCGGCGCCACCGGCGTGCTGGAGCTGGCCGCGCCGGAGTTGAGCGGCGGCGACCGGGTCCGGCTCCGGCTGGATGGCCGGAGCTGCGCCGGGTACGCGGCCGAGGTTTTTCGCCGGGGCGTACGGCTGGAGTGTCCGGGCGTGGAGCTCTGGAACTGCGTCGGCCGGGGACCGGCCCGCCGCTATGAACTGACCGTCGAACTGCTCGACGAGCAGGGGAAAACGGTGGCGGAGGAGCGGCGCCGGATCGGCTTCCGCGAGGTGCTCTTCGAGCCCAATCCGGGCGCTCCGGCCGGGGCCGAGCCGTGGCTCTGCCGGTTGAACGGGGAACCGCTGTTTCTGTTCGGGATTGACTGGACGCCGATCCGGCCGAACTACGCCGATCTCACGGAGCGCGACTACCGGACGCGACTGGAGCTCTACCGCGATCTCGGGTTCAATCTGCTCCGGGTCTGGGGCGGCGGCTTCCCGGAGCACGAGATCTTCTTCGAGCTCTGCGACGAGCTGGGATTTCTGGTCTGGCTGGAGTTCCCGCTCTCCAGCTCGGGGCCGGACAACGTGCCGCCGGAGGATCCGGAGTACGTGGCGCAGCTGGCGGCGGTCGGGTGCAGCTACCTGCGGCGCCGTCGGCACCGGCCCTCGATTCTGCTCTACTGCGGCGGCAACGAGTTGCAGACCCGGCCTGATGGCCAACCCGGCGCGGGTCGGCCGCTGGACGCCACCCATCCGGCGCTGGCGGCACTGGCCCGGGTGGTGCGCGAAGAGGATCCGCAGCGGCGGTTTGTGGCCACTTCGGCCGGGGGCCCGGTGTTTGTGGCCGATCCCCGGCACTTCGGCGAGGGGGTCCATCACGATGTGCACGGGCCCTGGACGCTGCCGGGGGGCACGGTCGAGGCGGCCCGCGACTACTGGGCGCACGACGATGCGCTGTTCCGCAGCGAGGTCGGCGCCCCCTCGGCCCAGCGGGAGGAGCTGATCCGCAAGTACCTCGACCAGTTCAACCCCGACCGGCTCTCCGGCGACAACCCCGGCTACCGGCGCTTCCGCGGCTGGCTGGAGGACGAGGCCTTCCGCCGGGAGTTCGGTCGCGAGCCGGAGTCGCTGACCGAGTATGTGGCTTGGAGCCGCGAGCGGCAGGCCGTGGCGCTGGAGCTGGCCTACCGCTCGGCCCGGCGGCGCTTCCCGGCGCTCGGCGGCCTGATTCTGTGGATGGGACACGACTCCTTCCCCTGCCCGTTCAACACCTCGATCGTGGAGTTCGACGGAACGCCGAAACCGGCGGCGCTGCGGCTGGGGGAACTCCACCGGAATTCGTCGGAAGAGTTTGTAAATGAGGGGAAGTGGTGATATATTCCCGGAAACGGATTGTGAACCCCAATTTATTCGATACGAGGAGTGGCAAGTGAGCGGAAAAGTCAAGAGCGATCTCTACAAGTCGGCCGGTGTGGATATTGACCTGGCCACCAGTCTGCTGGATCAGGTGAAGAAGGATTTCGCCGCGACCCGGCGTCCGGAGATGCTCTCCCCGATCGGCGGCTTCGGTGGACTGTTTCAGATCGACCTGACCAAATACCGGAATCCAGTGCTGGTTTCGAGCATCGACGGAGTCGGCACCAAGCTGATGGTGGCGATGATGATGGAGAAATTCGACACCGTCGGACATGACATCGTCAACCACTGCATCAACGATATCTCCGTGCAGGGCGCCGAGCCGGTCTACTTTATGGACTACATCGGCATCGGGAAGCTGCGCAGCCCGCTCTACGAACAGGTACTCAGCGGTATCGCCGCCGCCTGCCGGAAGGCGAACTGCGCGGTGCTCGGCGGCGAGACCGCCGAAATGCCCGGCATGTACGGCAACGACTTCGACCTGGTCGGCGTCATCACCGGCATTGTCGAAAAGGACCGGCTGATCACCGGGGACCGGGTGGCCCCCGGCCACGTGGCCATCGGCATCGCCTCCAACGGGTTGCACACCAATGGCTTCAGTTTGGCGCGCAAGATCCTCTTCACCCAGTGCGGCTACACCGTGCACACGGTGCTGCCGGAACTCGGCGAAAGCGTCGGCGAGGCGCTGCTCAAGCCCCACACCTGTTACTGGCCGGCGCTGTCGCGCGCGTTGGCCGAGGAGCTGCCGATCGACGGCATCAGCCACATCACCGGCGGCGGACTCTACGACAACGTGCCGCGGATCCTGCCCGCCGACGTCTCGGTGGTGTTCGACGCCGAGGTCCTGCCCGTGCCGCCGATCTTCCGGGTGCTGGTCGAAAAGGGCAATGTCGACCCGATGGAGGCCTACCGGGTCTTCAACATGGGGATCGGCATGGTCTGGCTGGTGCCGCCCCGGGCAGTGGACCGGGCGCTGGAACTGATCCGGGCGCAGGGCTTCGTCGCCGACGTCTGCGGCGAAGTGGTCCCGGGCCATCGCGAGGTCCGGATCCGCTGAACTGCACGGAGTATGATGAGCAACGTTCGGAAAATCGGTTACCGCCGGCTCCTGCGCTGGATGGGGGGCCGACCCGTTCAACGGGCGCTGCTGCAGATGCAATCCTACTTCAGTCGCCCTGACGATCCGGAACCGCGCCGGATTCAGCAGGCGTACGTGTCGCTGCTGAAGAGAATTCTGGAGACCGACGGGCCGCTCTCGGCGGCCGATCTGGCCGCCTTCCGCCGGCTGCTGAGTCAGAACCACTCCGAAAGCGAAGTCGAACATCTGGCGGGGCTGCTGCACGAGGGCGCGGAACTTTCCCCGGCGGAAGCTGCCACCGCCTTCTCCGGGCTGCCGGAGGCGGACCGGCGGGAGTTGTTGCGCAGTCTGGTGGCACTGGCGGTGGAGACCCGGGCCCTGGAGCCGAATCGCGTCTGGCTTGATGAACTGGCCGCGGCGCTGGCGGTGCCGGCGGAAACGCTGGCCGCCTGGGTCGGGGAGTTGCAGAATGAACGACTCAAGCGCGAGAAGATCATCCGCTCCGGCGCCGGAATTCTGGTGGTGCTGATCGTAATCGCCGTCTTCATCCTGACTGCCACGCTGCTGAAATCGGTGATTTTCGGTTTGATCGGCGCCTATGCGGTGCTGCCGCTGGAACAGTTTTTCGAGCGGCGGCTGCAGTCGGGCCGGGGCGTGATCCATGGCCTCAGCCGGGTGCTGCATGGGCTGGGGACGCCGTTCCGCCGGGTGTCGCAGGCGCTGCTGCGCTATCGCGACCGCAGCGAACCGAGCGCGGAGGAGCGGGAGCGGATCCGGCAGCGGGGCATTACGGCGCAGGCGGTCTCCTTCGCCACCGTCACGGTGCTGGTGGTGCTGCTGGCGATCGGCATCGGGCTGGGGGCGCTGACCACCAGCTACGTCGGCAAGTGGCGGGCGTCGGTGACCCGCTGGGCGCAGACCGAGCAGGCGCAGTCGCCGGAGCTGGCGGAGCAGGGGACGTTCCGCCAGTCCATTCAACGGCTGCGGCAGTATCTGGAGGAGCGGCGCGGCGAGCTCGAGCGGGTGCCGCTGATCCGCGCCGGGATCGATGCGGTCAGCCAGCTGCTCAACGACGAGGCCGCCCAGCGCGAGCTGGTGACGCAGGCGCTCAAACGGACCGGCGGCGTCTTCGCCTTCACCGCGAGCGTGTTCGGCTGGTTCTGTCAATTTCTGCTGAACGTGCTGTTGACGGTGTTCTTCTTTTTGTTCTTCCTGACCAAGCTGGCCGAATTCTGCCGGGGCAACGCGACTCCGGAGCGGCAGAGCGAGTATCTGGTGCGCACGGTGTTCAACGGCGCCTGGCTGCCGGTCTCGGGCGAGGCGACGGTGCGCGAAGCGCAGCGGATTCTGGCCGAAATCATCCTCAAATTGCGAATCTGGATCCGTGGTTATCTGACGCTGATCGGAATCGATCTGGTGGTCTACACCGGGGCCTACTACCTGCTGGATGTGCCCTACTTCTTCGTGCTCGGGCCGATCGCCGCCTGCGGCGTAGTGCTGCCGATTCTGGGGCCGCTGTTCGCCACCTCGCTGACGCTGCTGGTGACCCTGGCCGGGGGCGACGCCAGCGGCCTGCAGCTGGCGGGGATCGTGCTGGTCTACCTGGTGGAAAACACGCTGATCGAGCAGTTCATCCTCTATCCGGTGATCTTCGGCGGGGCGCTGGGGCTGACCACGCTGGAGACCATCATCGTGGTGCTGCTGGGCGGCATTTTCGCCGGGATCGCGGGGATGCTGCTGGCCATCCCCACCGCGGCGATTCTGAAATACCTGGTGCCGCAGATCTACCACTGTCTGGACGAGCGGCGCCGGACTCCCGGGGAGCGACGAACATGAAGGCCGGGTACAGGTGGTTGCTCCTTTCGGTTCTGTCGCCGGTGCTGCTGCTCGGCGGCTGCGCCGGCGAGGTGGCGATCCGCCGGGTCGATCCCGGAGACCGGGTGCATTACGGCGAGAGTCTGACCGTCGACGGGTTGCGACGTGAAAGCGTCAACGTACTCGGCAACTATCTGCTGCAGGAGGTGGCCCGCGAGAATCCCGCCGAGGCGGTGCGGGCGCTGAAACAGATCAATCTCCGGGAGCCGCGGGCCGGACTGCTGGCGGTGCAGGCCGAACTCTGTCTGAACGCGGGGCTGCACGAGGAGGATCCGGATCAGGCGGCGCGGTTTTTCCTGACCGCGGTGGTCTACAGCTACGCCTATTTGCAGGCGGCGGATCGGCCGGAACGGAATCCCTACAATCCGGACCGGATCACCATGATGCAGATCTACAACACCGCGCTCACCGAATTTCTGGCGGATCTGCGGCGGCGCGGGCTGGCCGATCACTCGGACTACCAGTTCACGCTGATCGGGGGGGAGACGGTCCGGTTCCGGAGTCCGGAGTTTTACTGCGAGCTGCCCCGGGAGCAGCTGGGCGCGTTTGAGCTGTGCGCCAACTACCGTCCGGAGAATCTGACGCATCAGAGCTTCCGCTTCGGACTGGGGGCTCCGGTGCTCTTCCCGGTGATGACGGATCCGGCGGCGACCGGCAGCTACAAATTCTACGACGATCTGGTGCTGCCGGCGACCGCGGTGCTGACCTTTGCCCGGCGGCAGCCGGGCGAGCAGGCGCTGCCGGCGACGCTGAAATTCTTCCATACCCGGGAGTACGAGGAGCTCGAGCAGGAGGATGGGCGGAAGATTCCGCTGGCGCTGGATTTCTCCACGCCGCTGGCCTACATGTCGCAGCGGCCGCTGCCGCTGGGGTTCCTGAGTTATATGCTCAAGCCCGCCGAGGCGGATCCGATGGAGGGGCTCTATTTGCTGGAACCCTGTCGCGAGGATCGGATTCCGGTGGTGCTGGTGCATGGCTTGATGTCCAACACCCGGACCTGGCTGCAACTGCTGAACACTCTGCAGAGCGATCCGGTGCTGCGCCGCTACTACCAGTTCTGGGGGTTCACCTACTCCAGCGGCAATCCGGTGCTCTATTCGGCCAAGCTGCTGCGCGACGCGCTGGATGCGGTCCGCGCTGAACTGGTGGCCTCCGGTCGGAGCACCAGGCAGTTCGACCGCATGGTGGTGGTCGGTCACAGCATGGGCGGACTGCTCTCCAAGACGCTGGTGCTCGACTCTGACGGCGGCTTTGCCGAGGGGATTTTGAATCAGCCGCTGGAGCAGGTGCTCGGCGAGCTGCGTCCGGAGCAACAGGAGTTTGTCCGGGAGATGCTGCTCTTCCGCCATCGGGACTACGTCCGGCGGGTGGTGTTTCTGGCGGTCCCGCATCGCGGGTCGCTGCTGGCCCGCTCCTGGCTGGCCCGGCTCGGGTCCGCGCTGATCCGGCTGCCGGAGAAGATGGTCAGCGACGTCAGTTCGGTGGTGCACAATCTGGCGCTCCACGGTCAGCTCCGCAGCTCCGAGCCGGATCAGGTCCGGCTGCGCACCGGGATCGACAACCTCGATCCGGCGGATCAGGTGCTGCAGAAGCTCAGTGAGCTGCCGTTTCCGGAGGAGGTGCCGCGTCATTCGATCATCGGCAACCGGCGTGAGGCGGGAATCCCCGGCGGCAGCGACGGGGTGGTCGAATACACCAGCAGCCATCTCGACGGGGTGGAGAGCGAACTGGTGGTCCGGTCGGGCCACTCGGTGCAGCGTCATCCGCTGGCCATTCAGGAGCTGCGGCGAATCCTGCTGCTGCATTTGAAACAATACCCGGAGCTCCGGCTGCCGGCCCCCGAGCTGCAGCTCGACGCGCCGGCGGCGGAGTCGCCGGATTCAACCGAGAGCGAGGAGAACAAGTGAAAGAGCGCAAGATTCAGATTCATAACCGGGCCGGGATTCATTGCCGACCGTCCAGCGTCATTCTGAACGCGGTCAACCAGGAGTTTCCGGGCTACCGTTTTGAGGTCGTGACCGCCGACGGACAGGAGACCGAGCTGAACAGCATTCTGAGTTTGATCTCCCTCGGGCTGGCCTGCGGCGACCGGGCGGTGCTCCGGGTCTCCGGACCGGATGAGGAGAAGGCGCTGACCCGGATCGGCGACCTCTTCGAATATGAATTTGACTTCCCTCCTCAGAAAAAGTCGTAGCCGGCTCCTCTCCCCGGCGGCAATCCCCTGGTGGCTGCTGGCCCTGGGGCTGCTGCTGCGGCTGGAGTATCTGCGCGAATTTGCGGCGAGTCCGCTGTTCACGCTGCCGATCGGCCCCGACGTGGCCGAGTACGACGCCCGCGCCCGCGAGATCCTCGGCGGTCGCTGGCTGCCCCGGAGCGTGGAGATCCACGCCCCGCTCTACGCCTGGCTGCTGGCGCTCTGTTATCGGCTCGGGAACTACGCCGTACCGTTGGCGCGCGCCGTCGGACTGCTGTTGACGCTGGCGGCGATGTGGGGTTTGTCGCGGCTGGTCGCCCGGCTCGCCGGATTCCGGACCGGCTGCTGGTTCCTGGCGGCGGCGGCGGTCTGGCCGCCGCTCCTCTTCCACGGCGCGGAACTGGTCAGCGAAGGGTTGCTGCTGACGCTGCTGGCGGCGGCGCTGATTCTGCTGGCGCGTCGGCGCTGGGGCGGGGCCGGATTGACGGCGGGACTGGCGGCGATCACCCATCCGGCGGCGCTGGCGGTGATCGCCGGCTGGGCTCTGATCGCCGGTCGCCCCTGGCGGCGACGGTACCGCCGGGGACTCGTGTTTCTGGGCTCGGCGCTGATCCCGGTGGCGGTGGTTTCAGGCTGGAACACCTGCCTCGCGGGGCGGCCGGTGCTGATTCAGGCCAACGGCGCCTTCAATCTCTATTTGGGGAACAATCCGGCGGCCACCGGCGGCTGTTATCTGCGGCCGGGACGGGCGTGGAACGACGAACACCGGCTGGCGCGGCAGGAGGCGGAGGCGCGCGGAATCAGCGTCGATGCACTCTATTTGGAGCGCATCGCCCGGTTCTGGCGCGACGAACCGGGGCGCGCGGCGGGTTTGCTGCTGCGCAAGGCGCTGCTGATCTGGCACCCCCGCGAGCTCCCCGCCGGAGCCGATGCGCCGGAACTGGTGGCGGCCACCCCGCTGTTGCGCACCATGGGGGTGCTGGCCGGAGCCGGGCTGGCGCTGGCGCTGGGCGGTCTCGGCTGGCTGCTGGCGAAGCGGCGGCGGATCTGGCGCTATCGCTATTTTCTGGTCTGGTTTCTGGCGGGGAGCGCGGTACAGATTCTGGCGGTGAGCAGCGGGCGCTACCGGGTGCTGCTTTTGGGGCCGATCTTCCTCTTTCTGGCGCTGGCGCTGACCCGGCTGCCGCGGTGGTGGGCGCCGGTGCTGGCGGCGGTCGGCGCGGCGTTCTACGGGTTGCTGCCGGCGCCGGAGCTCCCCGGTGAAGCCGACGCGCAGCTCGGCGAGGCGTACTACCAACTGGGGGCGGCGGCGCCGGCGCAACAGCATCTGGAGCGTGCCGCCCGGGTGATCGACGATCCGGCGCGGTTCCACAATCTGCTGGGCGAGCTGGCCCGGAAACGGGGGGAGTTGGCGGCGGCGGAGCGCCACTTCCGCCTGGCCGCCGAAGGCGCGCCGGAGGAGCCCTCGGGCGTGCTCAATCTGGCGCTGCTGGCGACGGAACGGGAGGATTGGGCCGGAGCGACCGCCGCCTACGCCGAGATGTTCCGCCGCGATCCGGATTACGCGCTGGGGCGTTACAACTACGGCTGGTTTCTGGCCGGACGCGGAGACGTGGCGGGGGCGGAGCGGGAGTTCCGGCGCTGCACGGAGCTGGCGCCGGGGGATTACCGGGCCTTCAATTCGCTGGGGGTGCTGGCGGCGGAGCGGGGGGAGTTGGCGGCGGCGGCGGCGTACTTCCGGCAGGCGCTGCGCCGGAATCCCGGCGATCGGCGGCTCCAGCACAATCTGGAGTGGGTGGAAACTCAGCTCCAGTCCCGGCCCTGAGTTCAGAGCCAGCTCTCCGGCGGGCGTCCGCCGGACTGCTGGCGGCGGCGATATTCGCCGGGAGTCATGCCGCAGTGGCGGCGGAAGGCGCGGTAGAAACTCTCCAGATGGCGGAATCCGCACTCCTCGGCGAGCGCTTTGATCGAGCACTCCGACCCGGCCAGCCGTCGCCGGGCCCGGCGCAGTCGGCAGTTCAGCAAATACTGGTGGGGCGTGGTCTGCAGATGCTGCCGGAACAGGACATGGAGATTCGGTTCGCTGACCCGGGCGACCCGGGCGAGTTCGGCGACGGAGACTCCGGGATCGAGCCGTTCGCGGAGCAGCGCGAGCGCGCGCAGCACCGGTTCCGGCAGCGCGGCGGTGGTCTGACGCCGGGTGTAGCCGTAGGCCTCCCAGAAGATCCGGCTGTAGAGGTACTGGCCGAGGTAGCGCGGATCGACGGTTTCGTCGTGGAACCGGCGCAGCGCCTCTTCGATCAGCTCTTCCAGCGTCTGGGGCTCCTCCCAGCAGGTGATCCGGGGGAGCACCCGGCGTCGTTCGGCGACCCGGAAGGAGGCGACGAAACAGCGGTAGGGATCGCGGGGCGAGGTGCGCGAAATGGTCTCCTCGCCCGCCAAGTGCCAGAAGACGGCGCCCCGGTGGAAGGTCCTCTCCACGCCGTCCACCGGGAAGAACAGCGTACCGCCGGTCAGAATTTCGATCAGTTCGGTCCCCTCCGGAATCCGGAAGGGGCGGGGATTGCGCCCGGCCGGAGCGTGATAGATGCCGACCCGCTCCAGCCGCAGAACCCGATTCATGCCGTCGCCGTCCACGTTCATGTCTTGGCCTTTTGGTGTGCTTTGTGTCAATACCATACTCCGTTCCGGGAGGTTGTCAAGCCGGAAAGCGGCGGGAAAGCGGTTAAGAAAAAATAGTTTTGGTCAATTGTCAAAGCGGATCCGACCCGGTATCTTACGTTGCAACGGCGGCGGCATCCGCCGAATCACAACCCGTAAGGAGAGGATCATGTACAATCTTGCCGTTCAGTTGTATTCGCTGCGGGAGCAGGCGAAGCTGGGGATGACCGACGTGCTCAAACTGGTGGCCGGGTTCGGCTACAAGGGGGTGGAACCGGCCGGGTTCGGCGATCTTTCGGTCGCTGAATTCAAGCGGATTGCCGACGATCTCGGGCTGGAGATCTGCTCCAGCCACGGCCCGTGGTGCCGCTCGGTGGAGATGCTGCCGGAGGTGATCGACACGCTCGGGCAGCTCGGACTCCGGACCGCCTGCTGCGGTTTCGGGCCGGATGATTTCAAGGATCTGGACGCGATCAAGCGCACCGCCGAGCTGGTCAACGCGATGCAGGAGAAGCTGGCGGCGGCGGGGATCACGCTGTTCCAGCACAACCACTTCTGGGAGTTCGAGCGGCTCAACGGCGAGCTCAAGTACGAGATCTTCGCCCGGCTGGCGCCGAAGGTCCGGTTCGAGCTCGACGCCTACTGGTCGGCCAACTTCGGGCAGGAGTGCGCGGTGGAGAACACCCGGAAGTTCCGCGACCGGATCATTCTGCTGCACATCAAGGACGGCGTGTTGCAGCGCGACATTCCGCTGCTGCCGCTGGGTTCCGGCAAGTTGCCGATTCCGGAGATTCTGAAGGCCGCCGATCCGGCGCTGGTCCGCTGGGTGGTGGTCGAGCTCGACGACTGCGTGATCGACATGTACCGCGGGATCAAGATGAGCTACAACTACATGACCTCCACCGGACTGTGCGCCGGAAACCGTTAACCCCGGAGTCGCGGAAAATGAGCAAGACCAAACTCGGCATCATCGGCTGCGGCATGATCAGCGACGCCTACTTCAACGCCGCCCGGCGCTTCCCGGCGGTGGAGGTCGCCGCCTGCGCCGATCTGAACATGGAATGCGCCCGCGCCAAGAGCGAACAGCATTCGGTCCCGGCGCGGACCATCGACGAGCTGCTGGCCGATCCCGAAATCGAGATCGTGCTGAACCTGACCCCCCCCAAGGCCCACGCCGAAGTGGCGCTCAAGACCCTGGCGGCGGGCAAGCACGCCTACTCCGAAAAACCCTTCGGCATCAACCGGCAGGAGGCCGCTTCGATCATGGCGCTGGAGGCCGAAAAGGGACTGCGGGTCGGCTGCGCCCCCGACACCTTCCTCGGCGGCGGCCATCAGACCTGCCGCAAACTGATCGACGACGGCTGGATCGGCAAACCCGTGGCCGGCACCGCGATCATGCTCGGTCGCGGTCCGGAGAAGTGGGCCCATGCGCCGTTCTTCTACGACGTCGGCGCCGGTCCGATGCTGGACATGGGGCCCTATTACCTGACCGCGCTGGTCAATCTGCTCGGTCCGGCGGTCAGCGTCACGGCCGTGACCACCAAGGGTGCGCCGACCCGGATCGGCGGCCCGGAGACGGTGCCGCACGTCTATCCGGTGAACGTCTCCACCCACCAGACCGGGGTGGTCGAGTTCGCCTGCGGCGCGGTCATCACCGTGATCATCAGTTTCGAGGTCTACCGGCACGGCCACAGCAATCCGATCGAGATCTACGGCTCGGAGGGTACGCTGCTGGTCCCCGATCCGAACGGCTTCGGCGGTCCGGTCCGGGTGTTCCGGCGGGAGATGAAGGAGTTCATCGAAGCGCCGTTGTCGCACCCCTACACCGACAACTCCCGGAGCATCGGCGCGGTCGATCTGGCCTATGCCCTCAAGTCCGGTCGTCCGCACCGGGTCTCCGGCGAACTGGCCAACCATGTGCTGGAGATCATGCTCGCGTTCGATGAGTCCAGCCGCGCCGGCGGCAAGGTGATGCTCCAGACCACCTGCGCCCGGCCCGCGCCGCTGCCGCTGGGGCTGGAAGACGGCGAACTCGACGCCTGATCCACCCCCGGAACGGGATCAACGACCGTTCCGGACCGGCTCCGCCATCAGCGTTTTGAGCAGGCGTCCGAGTTCGGCGTTGTCTCCGGTCCGGGCCACCGCCCCGGCCCCCGGCCCTACGGCGGTGGTCCAGACCGGGAGCGCGGTGTGCGCCCCGGTGCTCCAGGCCAGCGAGGCGTGGTGGCTGAGCAGTTGCAGCGCTTCGGCGACCAGTGCGCCGCCGTCCCCGGCTTTGCCCCCGGGGAAGGCGCGCTCGAAGGCCGCTTGGAGCTGCGCCCACTCCTCCGATGTCAGGGTGATCGCGCCGTCCGGAGTTTTCGCGCCCGGCCGGGCGAAGCCCAGCTCTTCCGCAAGCAGGGCCTGCGCGTCGGCAAAGGTGAAGTTCGGTTGCGCGGAGCGTTCGCGCAGCCGGGACCGGAGCGCGTCGCCGCTGGCCCGCTGGTGGCGCAGCCGGTCGAGGTGCGACTGGTAGCCGGTGCCGCCGTAGCCGAGGGTGAGGCCCCCGGTCTCGTGATCGCCGGTGACCACCAGAAGCGTCTCCTGCGGGTGGCGGCGGGCGAAGTCGAGCGCAACTTGGATCGCCCGGTCGAAATCGAGCACCTCCCGCAGCGCGGTCCCCGGATCGTTGGCGTGACAGGCCTGATCGATCCGGCCGCCCTCGACCATCAGAAAGAAGCCCCCGGACTGATCCAGCTGGGCGATCGCCTGCGCGGTGAAATCGGCCAGCGTCAACTCGCCGGACCGGCGGTCGATGGCGTAGGGCAGCGCGCCGCCCGCGGCGCAGGCGAGCGCCCGGGTCCCCGGCTTCAGCGCCCGGATCGCCGCCGGATCGCGGGCCACGGTGTAGCCCCGCTGCCGGGCCAGTTCAAAGAGGTCGCCGCGATACTCCGGCGCCTCCCGGTGATCGTGGCGGTCGAGTCCGCCGCCGCCGAAGTAGTCGAATCCGGAGTCGATCAGTTCCAGCCCCAGGGCGTAGGCGTTGCCGCGTCCGGGGTTGTGGCCGTAAAAGGCCGCCGGGGTGGCGTGATTGAGCGTCACGCTGCTGACGATTCCGACCTTGCGGCCGCTGTCGCGGGCGACCTCGGCCACCGACGTGAGCCGGTTGCCTTCGGCATCGACGCCGAGGCGGCCGTTGGCGGTCTTGGCCCCGCAGGCCAGCGCGGTGCCGGCGGCGGCCGAGTCGGTGATCCCGGAGTCGGCGGACCAGGTGGTGGTGGCCGTCCGGAAGGGCAGTTCGTTGAGCGCCGGGGCGGGGGCTCCGGTCTGGCGGCAGAATTCGCCGGCCAGCGCCCGCTGGGGCAGCGACAGGCCGTCGCCGATGAATAAGAAGAGATACTTGACCGACGGCAGTTCCGCCGCACTGAGCAACATGGAGAGAACCAGCAGCAGCAGCGTCAGCGGCAGTTTGGGGAACGAGGTTTTGAGCATGGGCAAATCTCCGGTTGTAAGCTGAAAAATGCTTCGATTATGGTTCAGCGGCGGCCGAAGCGCCGCAGGATCTCCGCGTAGGTGATGGTCAGCATGGTCGGCCGCCCGTGCGGGCAGAGCGTCCCCTGGCGGCAGCGCCCGAGCCGTTCGAGCAAATGGCGCGCGCTCTCGAGATCGAGCAGGTCGTGGGCCTTGACCGCGGCCCGGCAGGCCGCGCGGGCCACATATTCCAGGGCCAGCGGCAGTTTTTCCGACTGATTCTCCACCAGTTCGGTCAGCGTGTCGAGCAGCAGATCGGTCAGCTCTCCCGGGGGCAGGTTCAGGGGCACCGCGTTGACCATCACCGCGGTGCCCCCCATGGGTTCCAGGTCGAAGCCGAGCCGCGCAAAGAATTCGCGGCTGCGCAGCAGCAGCGCCGCCGCCGGTCGCGGCAGCTCCACGGTCTGGGGCAGCAGCAGCCGCTGCCCCGGCTGTTCGCTCCGGGCCGCCGCCAGCAGCTCCTCGAACAGGACGCGCTCATGTGCGGCGTGCTGGTCGATCAACACCAGCCCGTTGGCCGAGGAGGCCAGAATGTAGGTGGCATCCAAAATGCCGAGCACCTCGCGTGGCCACTCGCCGCTGAAGACCAGTTCGCCGCGGGCGGTGAGCTCCGGCGCGGGGGCGGGAGGCGTTTCCGGCCCGGAAGTTGGGGGGGACTTTGCGGCGGAGTCCGGCTCCGGCGCGACCGGCGGCGGCGTTTCCCGATTCCGGGGCGGCGGGGAATCGATCAGTTCGTCCAGTTCCGGCGCGGGCGGCGCCGGATAGGCGCGCTGCTCCCGGGGCGGCAGCACGGTCAGCTCCGGCTGTTCAAAGTCGGCGGGGCGGTAGCTGACGCTCGACTGCTCCAGAATCGCGGTCAGCGGCAGTCCGCCTTCTCCGGGCGCGGTCGCTTCGGGCGTCGGCTCCGGGCGGCGCAGCGCGCGGGAGACCGCGTTCTGCACCGCGCGCGAAATGACGTATTCGCGTTTGAACCGGACCTCGCGCTTGGCCGGGTGGACGTTGACGTCCACCTCCTCCGGCGCGAGCGTCAGAAAGAGCAGGCAGGGGGAGTATCTGCCGCGCTCGGCCAGGGTGGCGTAGCCTTCGCGCAGACCGCGATAGATGGCCGGGGACTCCACCGCCCGGCCGTTGACGAAGACCCGCTGCTCGCGCCGGGAGTTGCGGGTGAAGCCCGGCGCGGCGATGTAGCCGCGCAGCTCCACCCCCTCTTCGCGATGCTCCAGTTCCCGGAGATTGGCGGCGTAACTTTTGCCGAAAAGCGTGCGCAGCCGGGGTTCCAGGGTGGCCGCGCCCGGTGAACTCAGCACCGGGCGGCCGTCGATGAACAGTTCAAAATGGATGGCCGGATAGGGCAGCATCAGCATGGTCATCATCTCGACGATGTGGTGCTCCTCGGTGGGGGCCGACTTCAGGAACTTGCGCCGGGCCGGGACGTTGTAGAAGAGGTCGCGCACCTGGATCGAGGTTCCGGGAGCCAGGCCGCAGGGTTCGTTGGCGGTCAGTTCTCCGCCCTCGACCGTGACCCGGGTGCCCTCGGCGTCCTCCGCCCGGCGCGAGCGCAGTGTGAAGCGGGAGACCGCCGCGATGGAGGGAATCGCCTCGCCGCGGAAGCCCAGCGTCAGAATGCGTGTGATGTCCTCGTCGGAGGCGATTTTGCTGGTGCCGTGGGGCGCCAGGGCCAGCACGACGTCCTCGGCATCCATGCCGCAGCCGTCGTCAGTGACCGCGATCAGGCGCGACCCGGCCCGTTCGATCTCGACCCGGATGTGTCCGGCGCCGGCGTCGATCGAGTTCTCCACCAGCTCCTTGACCACCGAGGCTGGGCGTTCGATCACCTCCCCGGCGGCGATCCGGTTGCTCAGTTGTTCGGAAAGGATGTGAATCCGGCTCATGGTTGTTCTCCCGGCGTTGAGTCAGGTCCGGGGCCCGGCCCCAGTCGGTAGTTCAGCAGTTCCCGGGCGCGATGGAAGCACTCCTGCGCCTCCGTTTTGCGCTCCAGCGCCAGATAGACGTCGGAGAGATTCAGCAGAATCTGCGGCGAGTTCGGATTCAGCTCCCGGGCCCGCTCCAGATAGACCAGCGCCCGGGAATACTCCCGGAGCTTGGCCAGAACCTGCCCCAGATTGTTCAGTGCCATGGCGTCAAACTCATTGCGCTCCACCAGCTTGCGGAAGATCTTTTCGGCCTCTTCGTAACGCTGGTCGGCGTAGTAGGCGCGTCCCAGCAGCTGCAGCACCTCCGGATTGCGTCCGTTCCGGCGGTAGAGTTCGCGCAACACTTTACGGGCCTCCTCGAATTTTCCGGCGTCCAGCAGCGAATAGGCCTTGCCCAGTTGCAGCTGATAGGCCGCGGCATCGACCGGCGCCGGTTCCGGCGCCGGCAGCCGCGGGCGGCTGTAGTTGCGCACCAGCAGCACGGTGAGCCCCACCACCAGCAGCAGCGCCAGCACCAGAAAACCCAGATTCCGCTGATTCGCATCCGGCATGGTCAAAGCTCCGGAAAGTGACAGCGGCAGCGGTGGCCGCACACCGGTTCCCGCACGCCGGGATCCTCCTCCCGGCAGCGTTGCGGTTCGGCCCCGCTCAGGCCGGAGGCCCGGGCGCAGCGCTCGAAAAAGCGGCAACCGGCGGGAAACTCCTCCGGCGGCGGTACACTCCCGGGGATGGTGGCCAGCTCCTGCTCCCGGCTCCCGAGCCGGGGCACCGCCCGCAGCAGCGCCCGGGTGTAGGGGTGCAGCGGCCGGGCGAAGAGTTCGCGGCAGGGGGCCTGCTCCACCAGCTGCCCGGCGTACATCACCGCCACCGTGTCGGCGGTTTCGGCCACCACGCCGAGGTTGTGGGTGACCAGAATCACCGCCATGCCGTTGCGCCGCCGCAGCTCGCCGATCAGCTCCAGAATCTGAGCCTGAATGGTGACGTCCAGCGCGGTGGTCGGTTCGTCGGCCACCAGCAGCGCCGGAGCTCCGGCCAGCGCCATGGCCAGCATCACCCGCTGCTGCATGCCGCCGGAGAGTTCGTGAGGATAGGCGCGCAGCCGGGTTTCGGGCGCCGGAATGCCCACCTCGCTCAACAGCCGGATCACCTCCGCGCGCAGATCGGTGATCTCCGGCCGGTGCAGCCGAATGCTTTCGGCGATCTGATCTCCGATCCGGAACACCGGATTCAGCGACATCGCCGGTTCCTGAAAGACATACCCGATCCCGCCGCCGCGGACTTTGCGCAGTTCGCGGTTTCCGGCCCGGGCCAGATCGAGCTCCCGCCCCCGGAAGTCAAAGCCGATCCGGTCGGCCCGGAGCGAGATCCCCGGCGGCAGCAGCCGGGTCAGCGCCAGACAGCTCAGGCTCTTGCCGCAGCCCGACTCCCCGACCAGCGCCAGAATCTCGCCGCGGCGCACCGCCAAATCGAGTCCGCTGACGATCGGATATACGCGACCGCCGCGGGCGAGTTCAACGGTCAGATTTTTTACCTCCAGAAGATTCATATCGCCGGGAATATATCACGACTCCGGGGAAATATCCATCACCGCCGCGGCCGGAAAGCAAAAAAAATCGCCCCCGGGCCGCCCGAAACAGTGGAAATGGCCGGTGAACAGGTTATATTACCGTATGGAATGGAAATTTTCAGAGCAAAACAACCAACCGGAACGGCTGCCATGGAAAAAGTCTTCATCACCGGACGCGGTTTGCTGACCCCGCTGGGGAACGGCATCGCCGCCAACGAAACTGCGCTGCGCAACGGTACCTCGGGGACCGTCCGGGTCCCCCTGTTCGAGGAGCATCGCCTCGACTGCGTGGTCGGCGGTCAGGCCGACGAGCGGATCGAAACGCCGCTGCTGGACCGGCGTCAGCTCCGCTTCTGCCCCCCCACCGGCGTGATGTCGATCGTGGCCGTGGCCGAGGCCCTGGCCGAAGCGGGCATCGCGCGCGAGGAGATTCCGCAGCTCCGGATCGCGGTCCTCGGCGGGGTGGCCGGAGGCTACTATCAGGAGGCCCACGACAGCGCCCAGAACTATCACGATCACGACTGCCGACTGCGTTACGTCTCCCCCTATGTGGTGCCCCGGGTGATGCCCTCGTCGGCGGTCTCCAATTTGTCGCTGCTCTTCGGCTTCACCGGCGAGGTCTACGACATTTCGGTCGCCTGCGCCTCCTCCGCGGCCGCCATTTTGATGGGCTTGCGGATGATCCGCGCCGGACTCTACGACCTGGTGATCGCCGGCGGCGCCGAACAGCTGGACTGGACTCAGGCGCTCGGTTTCTGCGCCATCCGGGCATTGTCGCGCAAGTACAACGACGCGCCGGAGCGGGCCAGCCGCCCCTTCGACCGCGATCGCGACGGCTTCGTTCTCGCCTCCGGCGCCGGCTATGTGGTGCTGGAGTCCGAACGGAGTTGCCGCGCCCGCGGCGCCCGCCCGATTGTGGAGGTCTCCGGCGGCGCCGGCAACAGCAACGCCCGGGACATGGTCGTGCCCGATGTGGCCGCCAGCGCCGAAGCCATGCGCGCCTCCCTGGTCGACGCCGGCCTGCGCCCGGAGCAGATCGATTACATCAACACCCACGGCACCGCGACCCCGGTGGGCGACCCGGTGGAGCTGGCGGCGATTCACGAGGTCTTCGGTTCCCATCCGGTGGCGATCAACAGCACCAAGTCGCAGACCGGGCACATGATCGGCGCCACCGGCGCGGCGGAGGTGATCTTCAGCTCCATCATGATCGAGAAACAGTTCATCTCGCCGTCGATCAACCTGGATCATCCCGATCCCGAATTCGGCTGGGCCGACCTGGTCCGCGAATGCCGGGACGGCGCCCGGCTCCGGCATGTGCTGTCCAACAGTTTTGCCTTCGGCGGTTCCAACGTCTGTCTGGCGCTTTCGGAGGTGCAGTAGCGCTGGCGATGAAACCCGCGTTCCGTCCGCCGCTGCCGCCCTATCTGCGGGTTCGACTCGCGTCCGGCGCCGGTCGGGCTCCGGTCGAGCGGCTGCTGGAGCGTTTCCGGCTGCACACGGTCTGCGCCGGTGCCCGGTGTCCGAACCGGGAGGAGTGTTTCGGCCGCCGGACGGCGACGTTTCTGATTCTGGGGGAGCACTGCACCCGGAGCTGCCGCTTCTGCGCCATCGGCGGTGAAGCGCCGCGGACCCCGCCCGACCCCACCGAGCCGGAGCGGGTGGCGGCCGCCGCCCGCGAGCTGGAGCTGCGCTATGTGGTGATCACCAGCGTGACCCGTGACGATCTGCCCGACGGCGGCGCCGGGCATTTTGCGGCGGTGCTGGCGGCTTTGCAGCAAACGCTGCCGGAGGCCCGTACCGAAGTGCTCACCCCCGACTTCAACGGCGAACCGGAACCGTTGCAAACGGTGCTGGCGGCGGGGCCGACGGTGTTCAACCACAATCTGGAGACGGTCGAACGCCTGACGCCGCAGGTCCGCTGCCGGGCCACCTATCGGCGCAGTCTCGGCGTGCTCGCCCGGGCCCGGGAGCTGGGGGCGGGGCGGATCCCGGTCAAATCGGGGCTGATGCTCGGACTCGGCGAGACCCCCGACGAGGTCCGCCGCACGCTGTACGAACTCCGCGAGGCCGGAGTCACCCGGTTGACGCTGGGGCAGTATCTGCCGCCCTCGGCCCGGCACTGGCCGCTGGCGCGGTATCTGGACCCGGCCGAATTCGCCGCCTACCGGGACTATGCGCTCAAGCTCGGGTTCCATGCGGTCGCCGCCGGTCCTCTGGTCCGCAGCTCCTACCGCGCGGAAGAGCTGGCCGAATGAAGCGACTGCCGTTATCGCTGCCGCCGCTGCCGGCCGCCGCTTGGCTGCTGGCCGGCGTCATCGCTGGGGTGGTGCCGCTGGTGTTCGGCTGGCCCTGGTTCGGCGTGACGCTCACCGGGGTGGTTCCGCTGCTGCTGCTGGGCGTTTCCCGGTTGTCGCGTCCGCTGCTGACCGCCTTCGCCGTGGGGCTGGCCGCCGGATCCGTCGGGGCGCTCTTCAGACTGGTTCCGGCCGCCGATTCCTGCGCGCGGCTGCTCGGGCGGCAGGGGGCCTACGGCACGGTCGAGCTGGTGGTGGTCGACCGCACGCTCCCGCGGGGGGTGGCGATTGCCGATCCCGGCAACCTCCGGGCCCGGCTGGAGACGCTGCAACGGCCCGGCGAAGCGGCGCCGCGTCCGGTCTCCGGGCTGGTGTTGCTGCGGCTGCCGCCGGGAGCTCCGGTCCCGGGCTACGGCGACCGGCTGCGGGTGACCGGCTCGCTCGATCTTGGCGAGCCCGGCGTCGGACTCTTCGACTACCGGCAGCTGCTGCGGCGCTCCGGGGCGGTGGCGACGCTCTGGGCGGAACGCTGCGAATTGCTGGGCACGGAGTCGGGGGTGATTTTTACGGTGCTTGCCGTTCGCGACCGGTTGTTGCAGCTGGCCCTGACCGGGCTGTCCGATCCGGTGCATCAGGCGATGGCCAGCCAGCTCTTTTTCGGTTGCCGCCCCGGACTGGACGGCGAGACCCGGCAGGAACAGGTCCGGTCCGGAACCATCCATCTCTATTGCGTCAGCGGACTCCATGTGGCGGTGCTGGCCGGACTGTTGCTGCTGTTGCTGCGACCGTTGCCGCTGCGCTTCCGCGGCTGGCTGCTGCTACTGCTGGTGCTGACCTATGTCATTACGACCGGCAGCGGGGCTCCGGCGCTCCGGGCCTTCGGCCTGATTGCCGTACTGGTGGGATTGCGGAATTTCGGCTACTGCGAACCGCCGTGGCGGGTGCTGGCGCTGGCGGCGGCGGTGTTGTTGGTGTTCAATCCCTGGAATCTGGTCGATCTGGGGTTTCTCTACTCCTTTTTGATCACTGCGGCGCTGTTCGGCGCGGGGCGGCTGTTCCGCCGCTGGCGCGAGCTCCGGACGGAGATCGATCACTGGCGGCCCCGGCGCACGGTGGGGCGGGGGGAGCGTCTGGCCCGCGGCGCCGGATTCTGGCTGAGCGGAGCGCTGTGGAGTTGCGGCGCGGCATTTCTGGGCGGCGTGGTGTTGTCGCTCTATTTTCAGGGTCTGTTGCTGCCCGGGTCGATGGTTGCCAATTTGCTGATTTTGCCGGTGGTGGGGCTGCTGTTTCCGTTGCTCGGATTCAAGCTGCTGGCGGCGGCGCTGGTTCCGGGGTTGATTCCGGTGGCCAACGGCTTGCTGAATCTGGTGTTCGGCTATCTCGATACGATTTCCGGAGGATGTGCCGCGGTCTTTGCGGCGCTGGGGGCGGTCCGCCCGGCGTGGTGGCTGGTGATCGCCTTCTATCTGGCGCTTTTGAGTTTTCCCTGCCGCCGGGGCTGGCGGCGGGGGGTGGCCGCGGCGGTGGTGGTGCTGACCCTCGGCTGGTGTCTGGCCCGCGCTGCCCGGCCGCCGGCGGCGGTGTTGCTGGGGTCCACCGGGGACGCCCGGCCGCCCTTCTGTGTGATCTACGATCCGGCGGCCGATCTGACGCTGGTGGTCAATGTTCCCGACTCCCGTTCGGCGGCGGCGATCGAGCGTTTTCTGGTCGAGCAGGGGCATCCCCGGATCGATCTTTTGACCTTTTCCGGCGGCGGCGCGGCCTGTCTCAACGGTGCGCTGGCGCTGGTCCGCCGGGTGCCCACCCGGAGCCTGGCGTTGCCGTCCGAGCCCTTGAAGAGCGCCACCGCCCGGCGGCGTTTTGAGGAGCTGCTGGCCTTTGCCCCGCTGGGTTGCGGGACCGGACTCTGGAAGTTCGACCGGGGGCCGGAGGGCGCGTCGATCTCCTATTGCAACCCCGGCGGCGGGGCGGAGCTGGAACTGGAACTCCCGGATCTGCCGCCGGGCCGGGCCCGGTTGTGCTGGAACGGGGCCCGGCGTGAATATCGGTTTTCGCGAACCAATCAGATGGAGTTGAGTCGTCATGAATTTCGCTGAATCCCCGTTGCGCATCTGCCATGTGATCACCCGGATGATCGTCGGCGGAGCGCAGGAGAACACGTTGTTCACCATCGCCGACCATGTCCGCCGGGGGCATCGGGTCACGCTGGTCACCGGCCCCTCGCCGGGCCCGGAGGGCGAGCTGCTGAAAAACGCCGAACTGCCGCCGTTTGAGCTCATCGAACTGCCGGAACTGGTCCGTGAACTCTCCCCGTGGGAGGATGTTCAGGCCTACCGGAAATTGCGACGGTTGTTCTCGGAGCGGAAATTCGACGTCGTCCACACCCACAGCTCCAAAGCCGGTGTAGTGGGGCGGCTGGCCGCCTGGAAAGCCGGCGTCCCGGCGGTGGTCCATACCGTTCACGGACAGGCTTTTCACCCCTACGAAGCGTGGTATCGAAACTGGATCTACCGGTTGGCCGAATGGTACGCCGCCCGCCATTGTCACCGGATCTTCTCGGTGGCTCAGGCGATGATCGATCAATGCGTGGCCGCGCACATCGCCCCGCGCGAAAAATACCGGGTCGTCTACAGCGGCATGGAGATCGACAGTTTCCTCACCGCCCGGCCCGAACCGGAGCTGGCCGCCTCGCTCGGACTCCCCCCGGAGGCGCAGGTGATCGGCACCGTGGCCCGGCTCTTTCCGCTGAAGGGGTACGAATTTGTGCTCCCGGCCGCGTTTGAGCTGGTCCGGACCTATCCCCGGCTCCACTTCCTCCTGGTCGGCGACGGTCCGTTGACCGGGGAACTCAAGCGCCGGATCATGGCCGCCGGCTGCTCCGATCGTTTTCACTTCGCCGGACTGGTCCCGCCGGCCGAGGTCCACCGCTATCTGGCGCTGATGGATCTGCTCTGGCACCTGTCGTTGCGCGAGGGGCTGCCCCGTTCGGTGGTGCAGGCGCTGGCCGCGGGCAAACCGGCGGTCGGGTTCCGGCTCGACGGCACCCCCGAGGTGTTGTTCGACGGCCGCACCGGCTACTGCGTCGAACCGGAATCCGTCCCGGAGGTGCTGCGCGTCTCGCGCCTTTTGCTGGACGATCCGGCGCTGGCCGAACAGCTCGGACAACAGGGGCGGGAACTGGTCAAGGTTCAGTTCAGCCATCAGCGCATGGCGGATATACTCGAACGTGAGTACCGGGAACTGCTCGCCGCCTCCTCCCGGCCCCGGAATTGAAAGGGGCCGCGGCGACCTTGCGACCGCCGCGACCCGCGAAGTCTTCTCCCCGTCCGGGAGAATCAGCTGAACTGCTGCTTGATCGGCGCCTTGAGCACCTGCTGCAACCGCGCCGATTCATACCCGCCGAGCAGAATCTCCAACCCGCGATACGCCTCTTCCGGCTCGATCCGGGTCCGGCTGCCGGTGGTGATCGCCCGGTAGATGTCGGCCGCCGCGCGCTTCATGTAGAGCGCCGGGTCCTCGCTGTGGTGGAAGTGTTCGGTGGTCGCCCCCGAGCTCACTCCCGCCGCGCCCGCCAGCCGGGCGCGGAAGACGCTCTGCGCATCGGCCTGCGGACTCAGGTGCAGTTCGGCGAACCCGAGCGTCCCGTTGAGCCGCAGAATCGGCAGTTTGCCCGGAATGTCGCGCCCGGCTTCGATCGTAATCCGGGTCCCGTCCTCAAAGTGCGCACTGCCCAGATACTGGTTTTCAAACCGCACCTGATGCCACAGATTCTCCGGCCCCGACCAGTCGATCGCCGCAAACATCGACTTGAGTTTCCGCTCCGGACCCAGCGCAAACAGCGCCGCATCGATCAGATGCGGACCGAAATCCATCAGATTGGGACCGGGCTGGACAATGTCCACGCTCAGCACCTCGCCGATCTTCCCCGCCGCCTCGCGGAACCACTCGAACGGTTTCCCGTAACGCCGCTGATGGTTGACGAACAGCCGGGCGCCGCTCCGTTCCGCCGCCGCCATCATCCGGCGCGCGGCCCGCAGCGTCAGCGCGAACGGTTTCTCGATCCAGACCGCCCGCGCCCCCGCCGCCAGCGCCGCCATGGTCATCTCCTCGCGGTCCCCGACATAGGCCAGCACGCTGACGATGTCCGGCTTCTCCGCCGCCAGCATCTCGCGGTAATCGCGATACCCCCGGCAGCCCGGAAACTCCGCGCAGTAGTCCGCCACATTCTGCTCATTGCGGCTGCACCCGGCCACCAGCTCAAAACCCGGCGTCGCCGTGTAGGCCCAGCCGTGACAGTAGGAGAACGAGTGCGCTCCTCCCTTGCCCGCCGTATTCGGCCCCAGGCCGATCACCGCCGCCTTCAACACTTCTGCCATGATTTTACGCCTCCTGCCACTTGAAGATCACCGACAGATACTTCTTGCTGAGCAGCCCCTCGTACCCCTTCGGCGCCTCGGTGTACGGCATCACCGCATCGATGAAGTCGTGCGACGAAATGTGCCCGCTGCGAATCGCCTCCACCGCCTTCTGACGATCCTCCACCCCGCGGTCCTTCGGCGCCAGAATGGTCACCCCCTCGCCCGGCATGAAGCTGAACGGGTTGATCGAGATGTTCTCGATGTAGTTCGCCTGCATCACCAGCCGCGGCCAGTCGCAGTGGTAGAAGTTGATCGGCTCAACCTTGTAGTCCTTGCCGTAGGCCTGCGGCTTCTTGCGCACCAGTTTGTAGGCGGTCAGCGCCCCCGCGCTGCTCCCCGAAGACTCGATCACAATGTCGGCCCCGCCGTTGGTGATGGTGTTCAACCGCTCCAGCGCGCCATCCTCCTTGAGATTCACCGCATACGCCACGCCCCGTTCCAGCGCCCGCTCCAGCCGGCTCTCCTCCAGGTCGCAGACGATCACCCGACACCCCGCGTCCAGCAGCCACTCCGAAGCGAACGAACCGATCAGCCCCTGGCCGATCACCACCGCCGTCTCTCCCGCCTTCGGCGCCGCCGCCTGAACCCCCCGCAGACTGATCGCCGAAACCTCCGCAATCACATAGTCCAGCGGTTCCGCCCCCGCCGGCAGCAGCACCGGACGATCCTCACCCGTGGTCAGATAGACGTGCCGCGCACACTGCCCCCCCCACATCGCCTTGATCCCCGGCAGCGATTTCGGATTGCGCCCGGAAATCAGATCCCCCACCCGGTAACCCTTGACCTTCTCGCCGACCTTTACCACCCGGCCCACCACCGAATACCCCGGCACCAGCGGAAAATCCTCCGGCCGCGAATAGTGCCCGCCCAGCACCCGCAACTCCGTCCCCGGCGAGACAAACGTGTAAATGGTGTCCACCACAATCTCATCCGGTCCGCAGGCGGATAACTCGATCTCCTGCACCTTTACCTGATTGATCGCCTCAAATACGATGGCCTTGGTCTTCTCGCTCATTTCCAATCCTTTCTCTTTTTGGAAGTTGGCAAGTTTCTGCCCCTGTATTATATTATAAATGGAAAAACAAAGAGCGTAAATGCACAAAAAAGGAAAAGTCTTTGTACTTTTCAGAGATTTGCCATGACCGCAACCAAATGCTTCTTCGCTACCGAAATCAAAACCGGCATCTCTATCGCCAGCGGCCGGAAACACAGCCACCCCTGCACCGAAATCGTCATCTACCTCCAAGGCTTCGGAAAACTGGCCGACCGCCACGGCGAATCCCGCTACCACCCCGGTATGGTCGCCGCCTGCCCCCCCGGTCACGAACATCGCGACCAAGCCGATTCCCCGGGCCTCCAACTCTGCGTCGGAATCGCCGGTTGCGGCGCCGAACAACTCTCCACCCCCCCGGTGGAAGCCGATCCCTCCCTCCTCGCCGCCGCCCGCTTGCTCCGGAATGAACTGTCCTCACCACCGGAGTTCTTCCGCCAGCAACGCCTCGACCTCCTCGCCGGTCTGCTCGCCCTGGAACTGGGCCGCCTCCTCCGTTCCGCCGCTCCCCCCGCCCCCGAAGACCGCGTCCGGCAACTGCGCGAAATCCTCGATTCCCGCTTCGACGAAAATCTGAACCTCTCCCTCCTCGCCGCCGATTGGCAGCTCACCCCCGACCACCTGCGCTATTTGTTCCGCCGCCAAACCGGCGAATCCCCCCTCGCTTACCTCATCCGCCGCCGCCTCGAAGCCGCCTGCGAACTGCTGAATATGACCGCCCTCCCCATCGCCGAAGTCGCCCGCCGCGTCGGCCTGAACAACGCCTACTACTTCTCCCGCCTCTTCCGCAAACATTTGGGCCTCTCCCCCTCCTCCTACCGCTTACTTTCTTTTCCCCGAGAAAAGAAAGTAAGCAAAGAAAAGCGGGGTACTTTTGGGGGGATACCCCCCGGACGCCCCCCGGTTCCCCGAGAAAAGAAAGTAAGCAAAGAAAAGCGGGGTACTTTTTGGGGGGATACCCCCCGGACGCCCCCCGGTTCCCCGTGAAAAGAAAGTAAGCAAAGAAAAGTGGGGTACTTTTGGGGGGATACCCCCCCGGATGCCCCCCGGTTCCCCGAGAAAAGAAAGTAAGCAAAGAAAAGCGGGGTACTTTTGGGGGGATACCCCCCCGGATGCCCCCGGTTCCCTGTGAAAACCAAAGTACTATGGGGGCCTGAAGGAATGTCACACCTGTCTTGCGCCTGGTATCACCCGGCGATTATCGCAGGAAATCCGCATCATAACATTCCGGGGTATACCAGTTGAAATGAACGACTTCTCCATCCAGCTCCCAGCTCTCCGGACAAACCGTCTGAAACCAATCCAATGGAATCGCCCGACTTTTCTGTTGCGCCGCCTGCTGAAAGAATTTCCGTAATTCCTGCTTGCCCCCTTCATCCAGCACCCCGGGCTTCAACGAAACGAACAGTGGCGTGCCACTTCCTGCGAGCAGCCTCGCCCACTGACAGTTCAGTTCCCATGGAAATGCCCCGGTCACCCCCAGACAATCCGCATCAATATCAAAAAAAGCACGATGCTGCGGCAGCCTGAATGCCAGCGTATTTACGCCCATCTTCCGCGTCCGCTCCCAATTCCGACCGCTGGTATCGTCCCCAATCCGGGAAAGATGCATCAGGCCCGCCCCCAGGTGCCCAATGGTATTGCACCCCAGAATCAGCATCTCACCCGCAGCTTCCCGAATCTTATGGTAAAACGAGAGAATGATTTCCGCCGAAGTCCGCGACCGGTCCCGGAACGCCCATTGACCCTGTCCCGGAAAAGCCTCCATTTCAAACCCCCACCGCCCGAAGATGTCGTAAGTGCTGAAATCATGTTTAATCAACTCAAATCCCCACTCGACAAAACGACGGACATCCCGCGCAACCCATTCCAGCACCCCGGAAACGGAGGGATCCAGATATTCCGGATCCCTCATGCTTCGCCAGGATTCCGGTATGGCGTCCGCATGGTTGCGCAGCGGTCGGAACCAGATCCCTGGTCTTACCCCCGTCTCCCGCATTTTCGCCGCCATGGTCGGCATGTTGGGAAACCTCTCATTCCCGCCGTCCCAGGGACCGAAATTCCCGCCGGAGGCGTCCCATCCGCCGTCAATGACCATAAATGGACGATTCGGAATACCCCGACTCAACTCCGCGATAAGTTTGCAGTCCTCCAGAATTTCCCCGGTCGATGATTTGCCGTACGCATAATACCAGTTGTTCCCCCCGTAGACCGGAGCGGGCGGCAGCAGCGGATCCGTGCACATCTGCCGACAGAATTCCTGTGCGGTTTCCCAGGCATTGCCGAATCCCTCCGCCCCGAGGATGGTCGCGATTTCCAGAAGCCGACCCCGCAGAACAACCCCCTGCGTCCCGCAGCGCAGATCCAGCCAGAGTGTAATCCCCTGAGGATCAACACTCCATGCGGCAAAGGCCGCCGGCCGGACTTTTACCCCATAACACCAGGTGGTTTCCCCGTCATGCAGCAGAAAGTACCAGGGCAGCAACTTGGCCGGATCCATCGATTTCCAGCCAACATCGCCATAAGTCCGCTCCCAGGCGTCAAGCAGAACCCGGCTCGACTCCGCAATTTCGCGACGCCAGCGGATGGCGACAAAACGAATCGGCGACTCCATCGCTGTAATCCGAACCTGTAAGCCGCCCCCCTCCCGCAGCTGCAGTTCCACCTCTCCGTGCCGGTTTTTTTCGAGAGGGTGGGGGAACTCCAGCTTTTCCGTTTCCGTAAAAACCACGGCGTGATCCGGATTCAGGTCGATCATATTCAGCATTTCGTCTCTTCTCTTTTAAAGATTAAGATGTAATTGTTTACAGAAGTGAAAAATAGTCCGGTTGGCGGAAAAAACAAGGAAGAATGCTGATTTTGCAAAGGTGAATTTCAAATCCGGAATTTGAAAAATAACGTTCTGAAGCCTGATCCGGAACAAGTTTGCCCGAACCGAATGTATGGGAAAACTGCCCGGGTATCTGTCTCTTGCGGCAATCACTGCTGCCGTATCGATCCCGGCGACGATAGTGGGGAATTTCTGTAAAAAGTTGGGAAAAAGCGTGAATTTGGGCTTGACAAAAGGCCGAGTGGAAGTATATTTGAACCTTGCGCCCCCGAACCGGAGCGCACTTCCCCGCTCAACGCGGTGGGCTCTCTGAAAAAAGTTTGCAAAAAAGCCGTTCGGCACCTTGCAAAGCTTCCGGAGTGTGATATATTAAAAC
>CASFRF010000060.1 GCA_949297015.1 uncultured bacterium | reverse complement strand
CGTCATCTGCCCGATCATGTTGCCGGGCGCGGCCGCCGCCGCCAGCGCGCTGCCGAGCAGCGCGCCGATCAACCAATGTTTGCTCATGCTTCCTCCGTCTGGGGTTTTCGTGTTTTATTGTACGATTCTTCCGATTTGCGTCCGTCCCACCTGCGTCCAGATGACGGTGTTGTTCTGCGGTTTGTAGTACACCGTGTTCCACGGGATCAGGGTGGTGTCGTTGGTGTTGGGCCAGAGGTAGATGCCGGTGACGGTGTTGGCCTGTTCGAGCTGTTCGTGGAAGAGATTCCAGCGGACCGAGCCGTCGACGGCTCCGGCGTTGCCGCCGGCGGGGAAGCCCGGGGAGCTGGCATTGTCGCTGCGGACATGATTGGTGTGCTGCCAGTCGCCGGAGTTGCCGGTCGAGGAGGAGAGCAGATGGCAGCGGTCAAACCAGATGGCCGGACTGGCCGGCGCGGGCAGCCAGCGGCTTTTGACGCCGACCATCATCCCCCGGTTCAGAATGTTGGAATTGGTCGGGAAGGCCAGGGTGTTGGTGTAGACCGAGCCCCCGGCGTAGGCATAGGCTTTCTGGCCCACATTGGTGCGCGTACTGGAGGGGCAGTGCAGCACTTTGTTCAGTCCGGGCTCATTGCCGGAGCGTTCCAGCGTTTTGGGAATGCCGCCGTCCGACTTCAGCTGTCCGCCCAGATAGTGGGAGTAGAAGCAGTTCATGGAAAACGTGACGATATCCAGCCCTTCAAGTTGCCCGGCAAGGGCGGTCGAGCCGTTAAAGCTTTGGAGCATCAGGTACTTGAAATCACCCTCGTAGATGGCGGAGGCCAACGTGAGCTGCTTGAGATTGCTCCGGCAGACGCTGCGGCGGCCCTGTTCCCGGGCCTGATTCAGCGCCGGGAGCAGAATCGACGCCAGAATGGCGATGATGGCGATCACGACCAGCAGTTCGATCAGGGTGAAGAAATTGCGCTTCATGTTGTTCCTCCCAAGTTACAGGAACGGGATTCCGGCGCTCCGGCCGGCTGTTCCCGAATGCCGATTTCGCCGGAGCGCGGCGCGCGACCGGCACGGAGATCGTCAATGATGCCGAAGCCCCGGCGCAACAGCTCCGGGACGTCCACCAGAAAGTAGTGGACCGGGAACTCCGGGCGCTCCTCAAGTGGGTAGTTGCCGTGCGAGACCACCAGAATCTCCCGGGCCCGCTCCGGCCCGAGCGCCGCTTCCAGACCGCGAAGCGCGTGGGGCAGCAGCGCGTCGTCCCCGACAAACAGCGCCTCGGGCCGCCGGGTGTGATGCGGAGAGAAGATCAAACGGACGACCGAGGTGCAGAGGTGAGGCGCCCCCGAGGCGAAGAAGTGGTACAGCTCCGGCGGACAGGTCAACCCATAGCGGGCCAGCTGCTCCCGCCAGATCTGGAACAGGAACTGCTCCGACTCCGGGGATGAGCTGGTGTTCAAGACCGCCAGCGATCGTTTCCCGCTCCGGGCGATGAACGCCAGGGCCCGGTCGATCAGCCGGGTGCTGCCGGTATCCAGCGGAAAGCAGAACTGAGTTTCGGGGGCCCCGGTGCGCAGGACCCCGACCCGCGGCACCCCCGGCTGCTCCAGCACCGGCGTCCCCCGCAGCCGGTGGGGCGAGGCCGCGAAGAACAGCCCGGCCAGATTCTGATCGTTGATGGCCTCCACCAGAGCCCAGTAATCGGGATTCCGATTCCAGTCGTTGCGGTCGAAATAGAGCCGGATGTCGTAATTTTCCTGCTGTCGCAGCTGTTCCGCGGCGTGCACCAGCGTGCGGCAGAACAGGCTTTCAAGTTTGGGCGTGCCGTAGAGAACCAGACCGT
>CASFRF010000059.1 GCA_949297015.1 uncultured bacterium | reverse complement strand
TACTGGTCCTGCGCGACGAGGAGACACCGCTGCGGGAGGTGATCGCACAGCTGCCGGAGTCGTTCCGAATGCCGCTGCGCCCCTGGCTTCTCGCCTCGCCGCCGCCGGGCGCGGCGCGGATTCTGCTGTTCGGCTCCATGGCCTGGTGGGCGGGGCGTTATCCCGGCGCGGAACTGATCCTGATCGCGCCGCCGCCGGAGCTGACGCTGCCGGAGAAGACGGTGGAACTGCGGCTGCCGCGCTGGTACGACGACCGGGCTTTGCTGGAACAGGCCGCCGCCCGGCAACTGCCGGTGGTCCGCTTTTGAAACGGCGCAACCTCTCCGGTTGCAAATGAGCCGCTTCGGCGTTACAGTATCCCGGAGTCGGAAAAAACGGAGGTGAGCGATGTTGAAAGTCTATGCCTGGAACTTGTGTCCGCATTGTCAGCGCACCGTCGCGTGGCTGAAGGAACAGCAACTGCCGTTTGAATATCTGGAAATCGAAGAGCAGCCGCCGGAGGTGGTGCAGGAGGTGATCCGCGTCAACGGCGGGGAGGACTGGGTGGTGCCGACTCTGGAGTACCATGGGCAATGGCGGCCGGGGCAGGTCTTCGACCCGGAGAAACTGCGGGCCGATCTCCACGCTTGGGGATTGCTGTAGCCCGGAGGCCGCAGAGAGGAGTGAGGATGAGTAAAGTTCTGTTTTTTTCCGATGTCCACGGCTCGCCCGAGAGCCTGGCCGCGCTGGCTGACCGCATCGCTGAACTGGAGCCCGAACAGCTGGTGCTGCTCGGCGACGCGTTGTACCATGGCCCCCGCAACCCGCTGCGCCCCGACTACCGCCCGCCCGAGGCGGCCACCCGGCTCAACGCCTGGAAGGAACGGCTGATCGCCGTGCGCGGAAACTGCGACTGCGAGGTCGATCAGCTGCTGCTGGAGTTCCCGATGATGGGCGACTATGCCGTGCTGCTGCTGGAGGGGAGAAAGTTCTTCCTGACCCACGGCCACCACTGGAATCCGCAGAATCCGCCCCCTTTGGGCAGCGCCGATGTGCTGGCCTTCGGCCACACCCATTTGCCGCTGGCCGCCCGGCTGGAGGACGGACTGGCCGTCTTCAATCCCGGCTCGATCTCGCTGCCCAAGGGGGGCAATCCGCCGTCGTTCGGATTCTATCAGGACGGGGTGCTTGAACTCCGCGAGCTGGCCTCGGGCCGGGTCTTCGGGCAACTGGCCCTGTAGCTTCGACGGTTACTCCACCACCACTTCGGCGATGTCCGCCGCGTCGGCGAAGACCATCACCAGCCGGTCGAAGCCCAGCGCACAGCCCGAGCAGGGGGGCAGCCCCCGGTCCAGCGCTGCGAAAAAGTTCTCCGGCTCCGGGTAGGCGAGCATGCCCTGACGCGCCCGGAAGGCGGCCGCCTCCCGGAATCGCCGCCGCTGCTCCACCGGGTCGATCAGTTCGCCGTAGGCGTTGGCCAGTTCCAGCCCCTCGAGATAGAGCTCCCAGCGCTCGGCGACCGCGGAATCGTCGGGCCGCAGCCGGGCCAGCGAAGCCCGTGCCGCCGGATAGTCGCAGAGAAAGGTCGGGCGTCCCCGCCCGAGCTCCGGTTCGATCTTCGTGACCATCAGTTCGTCAAAGCAGTCGCGCTGCTCCGCCTCCTCGACTGAGCAGCCGGCGAAACGGCGGAAGGCCTCCGCCACGGTCAGGCGTTCCGGCTCCGTCCCCAGCTCGATCCAGTTCCCGCGGTAACGGAGCCGGGGCGCGCCGAACAACCTTTGCGCCGCCTCCCGGAGCAGTCCGGCGGTGAGTTCCAGCAACCCCAGATAGTCGAGCCCGGCCTGATAGTACTCCAGAATCGTGAACTCCTCGCGGTGCCTGCGTCCGCGTTCCTCGGCCCGGAAGGCCGGACCGAGCTGATAGATCCGCTCGTAACCGCGCGACAGCAGCACTTTCATGGCCAGTTCCGGACTGGTGCGCAGAAACTGCCCCCCCGCCGGAATGGATTCGATGTACTCTTCGGGCGCCGGCGCCGGAATCCGCACCGGAGTCGTCACTTCCAGATAGTCCCGGTCGTCAAGGTAACGCCGGATCTCCCGCGCCAGCCGGTGGCGCAACTGAAGGGTTTTGAACTGTTTCATCGGTTGAAGAAAATAATGTCGTCGTCCGTGATGCGCGGTTCCACCGTCAGCCGGGAACGCGGCTGGTCACCGGTGAGCTCGCCTTCAAAGTAGATGGTGTAGATCTTTTCCGGCAGCGTCCAGACCACTTTGGCCTCGCCGAACTTGTCGCCGGTATAGCGGATCAGGTAGGTCGGGGAGAGCTCCGGATTGCGCAATGCCGCCGCGTCTTTGGGTTGCACCACCGACCGGTTGGCGTGCAGCAGCGACTGCCTCGTCCGCTCCAGCAGCTCCTGCACCTCGGTGTCGGTCAATTCATAGCAGGGGTCGCCGTAGATGGTGACCCCGGTCCGGCAGCCGGAGCCGAGCAACAGCAGCAACCCCGTCAACCACAACCAGCCATAACGTCTCATTTGATCATCTCCCGGTTGGCAGCTCGATAAACGTGCATTCCAGCTCAAAAGTCCGCGCCAGATGCGCCATCACCGCGCGGGGGCCGACCGTTTCGGTGGCGTAGTGCCCGAGCGCCAGCACCCGGATCCCGAGTTCCAGCGCCGGATGGAACATCACCTGGTCGAATTCGCCGGTGATCAAAGTGTCGGCCCCTGCGGCGGCGGCCGCCTCCAGCGCCCCCAGTCCGCCCCCGCCGGAGCAGATCGCCAGCCGCAGACAGCGCTGCGACCGGGGCGGTCCTCCGAATTCGGCCGGGGCGGCAAGGGCCCGCTCCAGGCGGGCGGCAAGCTCCCGGTCCGTCTGCGGCTGCGGCAGTTCGCCGACGATGCCGATCCGCACGCCGTCATATTCAAAGTAGGGCTGGCGGTTCCGCAGCCCCAGCAATTCGGCCAGCCCGGCGTTGTTGCCGAGTTCCGGATGAGCGTCCAGCGGCAGGTGGACCCCGTAAAGCGAGATTTCGTGCCGGAACAGCAGCGCCAGCCGCCGGGCGGTCATTCCGGTGAACCGACGCGGCTCGCTCCCCCACGAAAGCCCGTGGTGGACGAACAGAAAATCGGCCTTCAGCTCCGCCGCCCGGGCAAAGGTGGCCAGCGCCGCATCCACCGCGAAGGCGGCGCGCCGCACCTCCGGTTTCCCTTCAACCTGAAGTCCGTTGTTGGAGTGATCCCCGGCAAAATCGGCGAGGCACAGCGTGCGATCCAGATAGGCGACCAGTTCGGTCAGTTTCATAACTCCTCCTCCTCCCGAAAAAACCGGTGAACCAGAACTTTCCAGCGCAAGTTGTGCCGGGCCCGAGCCTCCGCCCATTCCCGCAGCGCCGCCGGGGAACTTTGCTCCGCCACCAGCGCCAGCTCCTCCCAGGTCAGCCGGAACAGAATCGGCCGCACCCGCCGGAAGCCGAACCCCTGCAGCTTGGCCGCGGCCCGGAACACCCGGCGCCGCGCCAGCTGATTGCGCCACAACAGAAAGGCCGGGTAGACCAGGGCCAGAATCCAGAACGGCCAGACCGGCAGCCGCGGCCAGACGAACGATTGCAGCAGCTGCATCGTCAGCAACAGCAGCGTGGGCAGCATGAACAGCAACGCGTCACACTGGCGGATGAAGCAGTTCCCGAGGTAGCGCCGCAGCCGGCTCGGGCTGGTCTGATAGGCGAAAAACTCCTCCAGCCGGTAATCGAACAACCGGCTGCGGGCCGAGTGGCAGAGTTCATGCGCCAGCAGTTCCCGCCGCTGATAGATGAAAAACCGCTCCCGGGTCCGGAAACTGGATCGGATCAGAAACACCGCCAGCGGCGAGTCGGTGTCGCTGACCAGACACCCCCCCCAGAGCAATCCGACGTTGCCGGAGAGGAAAAAACCCGGCACATGATCGATGCGGAAGGCGTAGAGCGCTTCGGTCAGCTCGGCCGCCTCGGCCACGATCTCCGGAGGGATCCGCTCCTGTTCCCGGACCGTGAGCCCGGGGAAGGGCTCCGCCGAACCGTTTGCCGCCAGCTCGCGGTTCAGGGCCTCCTCCTCCGCGCGCAACCGGTTCAGACGCTCGAAGTAGGTGTCGGGATCCTCGTCACGCCCGACCAGATATCCGGCGGCGTCGAGGCGGGATAGTTCTTCGAGCTGCTCTGGGGTGATTTCCTGCAGTTTCACGACCGCGGCGGCTCCTCCGGAGTGCTCTCCGGCTGCGGTTTGGCGGGGGCCTGGGGCTTCCGGGCGTCACGCCGTTTTCCCTCCTCCCGCCGCCGTTCGCCGTGACGGCCGGAACCGTTCCGGTCCGCGCCCTTATCCCGGGAATTGCCGCCGTTGTTGTCCCGCCGGGGCGGACGCTCCAGTTTGACCACGGTGATCTCCTCGCGGGGGAAGCGGACCACCGAACCGCCCTCCAGCTGGACCGACACTTCACCGGTCAGCAGATTGCGGTCGCTGATCCGGCCGCGCCCCTGGGGGCAGTCGCAGTATTCGACGCGCCGGGGCATGCCCTTTTCCAGCTCCAGATACCCTTCGTGCTCGTACTTGAGGCAGCATTTGAGCCGCCCGCAGACGCCGGAAATGGTGGCCGGGGTCAGCGACAGATCCTGATCCTTGGCCATTCGCACGTTGATCGAACTGAACTCCTTGAGAAAGCGGCTGCAGCAGAGCTCCTGACCGCAGACCGCAATGCCGCCGGCCTGCGCCGTCTCGTCACGCACGCCGATCTGCCGCAGTTCAATGCGCACGCTCAAGAGGTGCGAAAGCTCCTTGACCAGTTCGCGGAAGTCGACCCGGCCGTCGGCGGTGAACTGGATGGTCAACAGTTTCCCGTCCATGGTGTAGTGCGCGTTGAGCAGCTTCATCGGCAGCTCCAGGCGCTCGACCGAACTCCGCGCGGTGCGCAGCGCCGAACGGCAGCGGGCGCTGTTCTCGTTGGCCATCGCCAGATCGCGGGGCGTGGCTTTGCGCTGCACCGCGGGCGGTTCGGCCCCGGCCGGCAGCTCACGGGGGTCACTGACGATCTCCCCCAGATCGAGATAGAAATCCTTGCGGAATACGCACTGGTCGGTGCGGGCGAGGCCGAGTTCCGCCGCCGCCCGGACTTCGAGAGTGGCGCCATTCTCCAATTTGAGCAAAAACAGTTGTTCCATGGCCGGGGCCGATCCTTTCAATTTTTATAATATAGCAGAGCTTTCCGGTTTGCACAAGTCGATTCCTGCGGTATATTATAATGATCTTGAAAACAGCCTTAAAACAACGGGGTTTTCCACTATGAGAATGAGCAAACTGCTCGGCCGCCGGATCAAGGAAAGTCCGCGCGACGCCGTGACCGCCAGTCATAAATTTCTGATCCGCGGCGGTTATATCCGCCCGGTTTCGGCGGGCATCTATTCGCTGCTGCCGATGGGCAAACGCATCATCGACAAGATCGAGGCGATCATCCGCGAGGAGATGAACGCCGTCGACGGTCAGGAGGTGCTCATGCCCGTGGTGCTCCCCGCCGAACTCTGGGAGGAGTCCGGGCGCTACCAGTCGGTGGGGCAGGAGCTGCTCCGGTTCCGCGACCGCAACGACAAACCGATGCTGCTGGCCATGACCCACGAGGAGGCCGTGGTCCAGCTGGTGCGGACCGAGGTCTCCAGCTACAAGCAGCTGCCGCTGATGGTCTATCAGCTGCAGACCAAGTACCGCGACGAGGCGCGGCCCCGGGCCGGACTGATCCGGGTCCGCGAATTCACCATGAAGGATGCCTACAGTTTTCATACCGATCAGGCCGACCTGGAGGCCTACTACCGGCGGGTCCACGCCGCCTACGAGCGGATCTACCGGCGGCTGGGCATGAACAACGTGCTCTCCATCGAGTCCAATTCCGGCATGATGGGCGGCAAGGTGTCGCACGAGTTCATGGCCATCTGCGAGTGCGGCGAGGATACGGTGATCACTTCGCCGGACCGCCGCTACCGGGCCAATCGCGAGATCGCCGTCGCCGCCTGGAAGTTTGAAAAACAGCCGCCGCTGCCGCTGGAAAAGGTCCATACGCCGGGGCAGAAGACGATCGAGGAGGTGGCCTCCTTCCTGGGCGTGAAGCCCGGGGAGACCGGCAAGGCGGTGTTCTATCAGGCGACCGACAGCGGCGACTTGATTTTCGCCCTGATCCGGGGAGATTTCGAGGTCAACGAAAGCAAGCTGGCCAATGTCGCGCAGGTCGCCGGACTCAAATTCGCCGACGATGAGGCGATCCGACGGGCGGGCTGCGTGCCCGGCTACGCTTCGCCGCTGGCGATCGATCCGGCCCGGGTGCGGATCATCGTCGATCAGTCGGTGGCCGGGAGCTCCAATCTGGTGGTGGGGGCGAACGAGGCGGACTATCACTACCGGAACTTCAATTTCGAGCGCGATCTGGCGCCGGGGAGCTGTCTGGTCTGCGACATTGCAACCGTGCGCGAGGGCGATCCCTGTCCGCTGACCGGCGAACCGCTGCAGTTCACCCGCGGCATCGAGGTGGGCAACATCTTCCAGCTCGGGACCAAGTACTCCGAGCCGATGCACTGCGACTACCTCGATCGCGACGGCAAGCCGCATCCGATGGTGATGGGGTGCTACGGCATCGGCGTCGGGCGCTCGATGGCGGCGGTGGTGGAGCAGAGCTGCGACGAGTACGGTCCGATCTGGCCGATGTCGATCGCGCCGTATCAGGTCGAACTCTGCGCGCTGAATCCCGATCGGGACGGCGTGCGCGAGGCCGCCGATGCGCTGTACGACCAGCTGTGCCGCGCCGGGGTGGAGGTGTTGTACGACGATCGCGGCGAGAAGGCCGGGTTCATGTTCAGCGACGCCGATCTGCTGGGGATTCCGCTGCGGGTGGTGATCTCGCCCCGGACTCTGGCGGAGGGGCGGGCTGAGTTCCGGACCCGCGCCTGCCGCGATACTGAACTGGTGGCGCTGGCGGAATTGCCCGAGCTGTTGCAGCGGAAAATTGCCGAGGCGCTGGCGGAATTGGAAAATTGAGCGCAGGCGGAGCCGGGGAGAGCCCCGGAAAGTGAGGATAATATGTGGAATTATAACGAAAAGGTGATGGATCACTTCCTGCATCCCCGGAACGTCGGGGAGGTGGAAAATCCCGACGGCATCGGCGAGGTCGGCAACGTCAGTTGCGGCGACGCGCTGAAACTGACGTTTAAACTGGATGAAAACGGCCGGATTGCCGACGCCCGGTTCAAGACCTTCGGCTGCGCCAGCGCCATCGCTTCCTCCTCGGCACTGACCGAGCTGATCAAGGGTATGACCATCGAGGAGGCGCTCAAGGTGACCAACCGGGACATCGTCAAACTCCTGGGCGAGCTGCCGGAGGAGAAGCTGCACTGCTCGGTGATGGGCATGGAGGCGCTGCAGGCGGCGATCGCCAACTACCGCGGCGAAACCCCGGAGGAGGCGGCTGCCGAAGCGGAGGATCAGGAGGGGAAACTGGTCTGCAAATGTTTCGGGGTGACCGATAAGAAGATCCTCCGGGTGGCCCGGGACAACAATCTGCACCGGGCCGAGGAGATCACCCACTACTGCAAAGCCGGCGGCGCCTGTGGTGCCTGTCTGGAGGAGATTCAGCAGCTGCTCGACGACCTCTGGAAGCAGGAAAAGGTCCAGGCTCCGGCGGAGACCGCCTTTTCCGCCCTGACTCCGGTGCGGCAGATCATGAAGTTGCAGCAGGCGTTGGAGGAGCGGGTCAATCCGCTGCTGGCGCGCGACGGCGGCGGCGCCGAACTGGTGGATTATCGCGACGGCGTGGTTTCGCTGAAGCTCACCGGGCACTGCGCGGGCTGTCCCGGCGCGGCGGCCACGCTGGAGCAGCTGGTGGCGACCGAGCTGAGCAACGCGGTCGGGCAGCCGTTGCAGGTTCAATCGGTCCGGTAGGGCTGCGATGTCCGCCACACCGCCGCGGTGGGAGGAGTTCCGGCGCAGTTTCAGCTCCGCCGGCAGCCGGATCCGGTTCAACGTCCGGGCCGCGCTGGCGGGGTGTGAGCGCAAGTGCGAGAGCACATACGACTGGCACGGTCTGCGGCGGGGAACGGATCCCTTTCTGCTCTGGCAGTACACGTTGGCCGGGCGGGGGGAACTGCATTATGAGGGGCGGCGTTATCAGCTGCTGCCGGAGCAGGCGATGGTGGTGCGGATTCCGCACGACCATCGTTATTTTCTGCCTTCGGATTCGGCGGAGTGGAAGTTCATCTTCGTGATTCTGACCGGGGTGGAGAGCGTCCGGCTGGGGCGGCAGTTGATCGAACAGGCGGGGCCGGTCTTCGACTACCGGGGGCGGGATTCGGAGCGGGAACGGATTCTGACCGCGTTTGCCGAGCTGGTGGCGAGCGGCAATCATCCGGCGGAGCATTCGCTTCGGGCCTACCGGCTGCTGATGGAGCTGGCGGAATTTGCGGCGGCGGCGGCTTCGGGGAGCGGGCGGACTCCGGCGGTGGAGCGGGCGGTGCGCTATGCGCTGCACCACTACGCCGAGCCGATCGGGGTGGCGGAGCTGGGGGGGGCGGCCCGGCTCAGTCGGTATCATTTTTCGCGGCGGTTCCGGCAGGAGACGGGGAGTTCTCCGGCGGAGTTTATTTTGCAGCTGCGGCTGGAGCAGGCGGAGTTGCTGTTGCGTTCGAGCGAGCTGCCGATCCGGCAGATCGGGGAGGAGTGCGGTTTTTCGAGTCACAGTTGTTTTTGCCGCGCATTCCGGCGCCGCTTCGGCTGCGCCCCCGGCCGGTTCCGCGGGAATTGAACACAGGAAGAAGCTGGAGGCGAGTGATGAATTCCAGAGAGCGGGTGCTGGCGGCGCTGCACCGTGAACCGACCGATCGAATCCCGATTTTCATGTGGTTTCATCCTGAGACCACCGCCCGGCTGGCGGAAACGCTGGAGCTGACTCCGGCGGAGGTCCCCTTCGTCCTCGGCAACGATGTTTGTCAGCGCTGGATCGGCAACAACTACGCCATGGAGGGAATCGTCCACGAGTGCGACGGCGAGGGCCATACCGACGACTGGGGCATCTCCTGGGCCCGGTACGACGGCTTCAATCAGGTGGTCGCTTCGCCGCTGGCCGATCTCGATCCGGCCCGGATCGAAGCCTATCGTTTCCCGTACCACCGGCTCGAAAGTTTGCTGCAGCCGTTGGCCGGATTGGAACCGTACCGCGGGACTTACTTTCTCGGCGCGGATGTCTCCCCCTGCCTCTTTGAACTCCTGTGCCGGTTGTTCGGCATGACCGGCGCGATGCTGGCACTGGCCGAGGAGACGACCGGACTGGACGCCCTGATCGAGCGCGCCGCCGACTTCAACTGTGCGCTGGCCGAGGCGGCCTGCACCCGGTTCCGGCCGGACTGGCTGTGGACCGGGGACGACATCGGCGGGCAGGGGGGTATGATGATTTCCCCCGAAATGTGGCGACGCCGGTTCAAACCCCGGCTGCGCCGGATCTTCCAGGTCGCGCAGGCGCACGGTTTGCCGATCGCCTACCACTCCTGCGGCGCGATCCGGCCGGTGATCGGTGATCTATTGGAACTGGGGTTGAACGTGCTCAATCCGCTCCAGTGCAACTGCCCGGGCATGGATCCGGCGGAGCTCAAACGGGAGTTCGGCGCGGAGCTGACCTTCATGGGCGGCGTGGACACGCAGGAACTGCTGCCGCGCGGCAGCGCGGATCAGGTCCGGGCCGCCACCGCCCGGTTGATCGAAGTGATGACCGCCGACGGCGGCGGCTATATTCTGGCGGCCTCCCACACCATTCCGCCGGAGACGCCGCTGGCGAACATCTTCGCCCTCTATCAGGAGGCGGGATTGAGCCGGGAGCAGATTCTGGACGCCGCTTCCGATCGGCGCCGGAAAAGGGACGGAAAAACAAGCTGACGATTTGCGAAAAAGCGATTTCGGCAGTACATTACCGATGCTGATGTTGCAGCAGGAAAATTCAGACAGGAAAATGCAGAATGGACGGTAATCGCAGACCCGAAGACATGGTCCGCATCTCCACCCCGGAGCTGGCGGAAAAATTCATCCAAGAACAGATTGCGGAGGTCCGCCGGCAGGTCGGCTCCCGGAAGGTGCTGCTCGCGCTCTCCGGCGGCGTGGACAGCTCGGTGGTGGCGGCGCTGCTGCTCAAGGCGATCGGCGACCAGCTGGTCTGCGTGCACGTCAATCACGGTTTGATGCGTAAGGGCGAGAGCGAGGCGGTGGTGACGCTGTTCCGCGACCAGCTCGGCGCGAATTTGATCTATGTCGACGCCTCCGACCGGTTTCTGGACAAACTGCGGGGCGTCGCCGATCCCGAGACCAAGCGGAAGATCATCGGCGGCGAGTTCATCCGCGTCTTCGAGGAGGAGGCCCGCAAGCTCACCGGAATCGAATTTCTGGCGCAGGGCACCATCTATCCGGACATCATCGAAAGCCACGGCGTGAAGGCCCATCACAACGTCGGCGGTCTGCCGGAGGATCTGCGTTTCGAGCTGGTCGAGCCGGTGAAACTGCTGTTCAAGGACGAAGTCCGGGTGGTCGGCACCGCGCTGGGACTGCCGAAGGCGATGGTCTACCGGCAGCCGTTCCCCGGTCCGGGACTGGGGGTGCGCTGTACCGGCGCGATCACCCGCGACCGGCTGGCGGCGCTGCGCGAGTCGGATGCGATTCTTCGTGAGGAGTTTGAGCGGGCGGGGCTGGAAGGCAAGGTCTGGCAGTACTTCACCGTGGTGCCGGACTATCGCTCCACCGGGGTGCGTGACGGGAAGCGGGTTTTCGACTGGCCGGTCATCATCCGCGCGGTCAACACCGTCGATGCCATGAGCGCCACCGTGCCCGAGCTGGATTGGGCGGTCCTCAGGAAGATCACCGACCGAATCCTGAATGAAGTTCCCGGCGTCTGCCGGGTGCTCTATGATCTGAGTCCCAAGGGTCCCGCCACCATCGAGTGGGAGTAAGCTGTTCCGAGGCTCCCGGCGCCGGTGACGGCGCCGGGCGTTTTCTTTCCGGCGCCTCGAATGAGGAGGGGGGAGGGGAAGAGGGGCCGGGGTGAGCTCAGCTCTTTTGCTGATCCGGGCACCGGGTGTGCGGGGATTCAAACTCCAGCGTGGCATGGCCGATGCCGTGCTCGGCAAGCTCCTGATGCAGCTGTCGGCTGATCTCCTCGAGTTTCTCGAAGTCGCGGAGGACCACATGAGCGGTCAGCGCGTTCCCGGTGGTGCTGATCGGCCAGACGTGAAGGTGGTGAATGGCGGTCACACCGGGATTTGCCAGCAGCTGTTCCCGGACGGTTTCAATCTGGATTCCGGCGGGAACGCCGTCCAGCGCCAGACGCACGCTCTCCTTGAGCAGTC
>CASFRF010000058.1 GCA_949297015.1 uncultured bacterium | reverse complement strand
CGTGACGCTGGAAACGGCGGCGCTGCGGCGGCACTGCGCCCGGCTGCTGGCCCATCGCGGAGGAGGAAGATGAGTTACGGGTGCTGGCACGACACGGACCACGCCGCCGCCTGGAATATGGCCGCGGACGAGGCGCTGCTGGAGCAGGTGGCCGTGACCGGCCCGGTGCTGCGGTTTTACGGCTGGACGCGCGCGGCGGTGAGTTTCGGCCGGCATCAGCCGTATCCGGTGGAGCTGATCGGAGAACGGGAGGCGGTGCGGCGACCGACCGGCGGCGGCGTGGTGTTTCACGAGGCGGAGCTGACCTATGCGCTGGTGTTGCCGCCGGAGCATCCGGTGGTGAAGCTCAGCCGTCGGGAGTCGTACCGGGTGCTGCACGCGGCGCTGGCCACGGTGCTGCCGGAGTCGCGGCTGGGCGCGGCGCCGGAGCAGCCGCCGGAACGGCGGACGTTGCAGTGCTTCCGAAGTCCGGTGGAGTTCGATCTGGTGACCCGCGAGGGGGTCAAGCTGGCGGGTGGGGCGCAGCGCCGGACCCGTCAGGGGCTGTTGCATCAGGGCAGCGTCCGGCTGATCGGCGCGGAGAGGCGGGCGGAGCTGCAGCGCCGTCTGGAGTCGGCACTGGACCGGGTGCTGGGGGGAGACGGGTATGGGTTTGAGCCGTCGGCGGCGCTGCTGGCGCGGACGGAGGAGCTGGTTCGGCTGCGGTATGGAACGCGGGAGTGGAATGGTGGTTCCGGATCTGGAAAAGCTTAAGGCGCAACTGGGAGTGCCGGAGCAGGCGTTGCCGCACCTGGAAGAGGCGCTGACCCACCGGTCGTATGCCTCGGAAAACCAGCTCGACTACGACTATCAGCGGCTGGAGTTTCTGGGCGACGCGGTGCTGGAGCTGGTGCTGAGCGAATCGCTGTTCCGGCGTTACCCCCGGTCCGACGAGGGGGAGATGTCCAAAATGCGCTCGGCGCTGGTGCGCGAAGAGTCCTTTGCCCGGCTCGCCCGCGAGTGGAATCTGGGCTCGTATCTCCGGCTGGGGCGGGGCGAACGGGATTCCGGCGGCGCGGACCGCAATTCGGTGCTGGCGGATATTTTTGAGGCGGTGATCGGGGCGCTCTATCTCGATTGCGGGCTGGAGGCGGTGAAGCAGGCGGTGGCCGAACCGCTGGCGAAGTTGTTCCCCGAGCCGCTGGCGCTGTTGCGGGAGCTCAATCCCAAGGGCACGTTGCAGGAGCTGGCGCAGGAGCGCTGGGGGGCGCACCCGACGTACGAGATTCTGCAGATCCGGGGGCCGGGCCATGCGCAGATTTATGAGGTGGAGGTCCGGTTGCGGAACTGGGTGGCCGCGGGCCGTGGCGAAGGTCGGCGGGCGGCGGAGTCCTGTGCCGCCCGGAATCTGCTGGCCTATCTGAGACGAAACGGAGACGAAAGATGAAGTACGAGTTGCGGTTTCCCCGGCGGATCTCCTTCGGCGACGGCGGGTTCCGGGAGTGGCCGGAGCAGTTGCCGCCGGGCGGCGTGCTGGTGGTGGCGGGCAATCACCTGCGGGAGCGGCTGCTCCCGCTGACGACCTCGCGGGGCTGGGGGCTGATCGGTGATATCCGCCCGGAGCCGACGCTGCAGGAGGTGGAGAAGGTCCGTGCGGCGGCCCGGGAGCTGGGGGCCCGGACGATTGTCGGCATCGGCGGCGGCAGCGTGCTGGACACGGCCAAAGCGGCGGCGGCGCTGCTGGACGAGCCCGGAGCGGTGGCGGACTATTTTTACGGACGGTCGGCGGCGGCGGCGCGGCGGAGCTTTCTGGTGCTGTTGCCGACCACGGCCGGGACCGGCGCGGAGGTCACCGGCAACGCGGTGCTGGTGGATCCGGCCACTTCGATCAAACAGTCGTTGCGGACTCCGGGCATGGAGGCGGACTGGGCGCTGGTGGATCCGGAGCTGACCTGTGCGTGTCCGGCGGGGATCACGGCGGCCAGCGGTTTTGATGCGCTGACGCAGGGGATTGAATCGTATTTGTCGCGCCGGGCGACGACGGTCAGTTCCGCGCTGGCGCGGAGTGCGGTGACGTTGCTCTATCCGGCGCTGCGGGCGGCGACCGCGGGCGAGCGCGGGGCGCGCGCGCCCATGGCGGAGGGCAGTTTGAGCGCGGCGCTGGCCTTCGCCCAGTCCGGGCTGGGGGCGGTGCACGGGATCGGTCATCCCGCGGGCAGCTGCTGGGGTGTGCCGCACGGCGTGTGCTGCGCGGTGCTGTTGCCGACGGTGTTGCGCTGGAATTGCGCGGTGGACGGCGGGGCGCGGCTGGGCGAACTGGCCCGGGCGGTCGGGCTGGCCGATGCGGCGTCGTTCATCGCGGGGCTGGAGCGGCTGCGCGCGGAGGTCGGGCTGCCGGAGAACTTCCGGAGTTTCGGAGCAAGCCCCGACGCGCTGCCCTTTGTGGTCCGGAACTGCCGTTCGGGGAGCATGAAGTGCAATCCGCGTGAGTTGAGTGATGAGGAAGTTGCGGCGCTGGTGCGGGAGTTGATATGAACAAGCTGCTGGTACTGGGCCCCAATCCGGCCTGGCAGAAGACGCTGTTTTTCGAGCGGTTCCGACCCGGGGAGGTGAACCGGGCGCAAGAAATGCGCGCATTCGCCTCGGGCAAGGGGGTCAACTTCTGCCGGGCGGTGCGCTGCGCCGGGCGGGCCTCGGCGGTGCTGCTGCAGTTCGTCGGGGGGGACAACGGCGAGTATCTGGTGCGGGAGCTGAACCGGGAGGGCCTGGTTCATCGCTCGGTGACGACGCGGCATCCGACCCGGTGTTGCGTGACCTGTCTGTGCCGCAAAACCCGGAGCATGACCGAATTGATCGAGCCCTCTTATCCGGTGTCCGAAGCCGAGATCGAGGCGTTCCGGGGGGAACTGCTGCGCGAACTGCCCGGAACCGCGCTGCTGGCGCTCTGCGGCACCCTGCCGACCGGGACCGATCCGGAGTTCTACGCCCGGATGGCGGCCCCGGCGCTGGCGATGGGAATTCCGCTGCTGGTCGACTCCTATCGGCATATCGAGTCGGTGCTCGAGCAGCGGGGCCGGATCTATTTGAAAGTGAACTTGGAGGAGCTCCGCTGCCTGACCGGCGAGGAGCACGTCAAATCCGCGTTCCGGGCGTTGTTCGCGCGTTATCCGGGGGTGGCGGCGGCGGCGATCACTGACGGTCCGCGTCAGGCCTGCTTGGCGGAGGCGGCCGGGACGTTGATCCGCTACACGCTGCCGGAGCTGCCGGAGCTGGTCAGCCCGCTGGGGTGCGGGGATACCGCCTCGGCGGTGCTGGCCTCGGAGCTGGTGGCGGGTACGCCGCTGGACCGGGCCTTCCGGGCGGCGCTGGCCGGGGCCAGCGCCAACTGTCTCAATGAGGTGTGCGGGTCCTTCGATCCGGCCACCGCCGAGGAGCTGGCGCTCCGGATCGGGATGACGCGATCCACTTGGTGAGGAAGAACCGGATGGCGAAGTTGAAGTGTGAGTTTTGCGGCGGCGAGTACGAGCCCTCCCCCTCGGGGCGGCACGGCTGTTGCGGCTGTCGCCCGGCCGGGGCGCTGACCGGCCGGGTGGTGGCGAGTTTCCGGATCGAGGCGGAGCTCGGGCGCGGCGCCAACGCGGTGGTCTACCGGGCGACCCAGTTGTCGCTGGACCGGCCGGTGGCGTTGAAGATTCTCTCCGCCAAGCTGGCCCGGAATCCCGAGTACATCCGACAGTTTCTGCGCGAGTCGCATCTGGCGGCGCAGCTCAATTCGCCCTTCATCGTTCAGGCCATCGACGCCGGAGAGTCGGGCGGGCTCTACTATTTTGCCATGGAGCTGGTCACCGGCGAGACGGCCGATGATTTTCTCACCCGGCATCACGGCCCGGTGCCGCACGATCTGGCGCTGCGCTGGGCGATCAGCGTGGCCGAGGCGCTGGAGTATGCGTATCAGCGCTGCCGGCTGGTGCACGGGGATCTGAAACCGGGCAATATTCTGATCCGGCGCAGCGATCAGGCGGCCAAGCTGGCCGACCTGGGACTGGCCCGCGCGGCCGACGAGACCGACTCCGGCGAGATCATGGCCACGCCGGCCTATGCGGCTCCGGAACTGATTCTGCGCCGGGTGACAGGCGCCAATTTGAAAAGCGATCTTTACAGTTTCGGCGTCACTTTGTACGAGCTGTTTTCCGGGCGGCTGCCGTTTCGCGGAACCCCCCGCGAGATTCTCGATGCGCACTTGCAGAAGACGGCGGAGCCGCTCGATCGCCGCTTCCTGGGCTTTCCCCCGGCGCTGGCGCGGTTGATCGAGGAACTGATGGCCAAGGAGCCGGAGCAGCGTCCGGCGGATTGGAGCGCCGTGGTGCGGCGGTTGCGGAAAATCGCCCGCGGCGAGGGGGTGAAGCCGCCTCCGAAAAACGCGGCCCCGCCGCGCTCCCGGTACCGGCTCCGGCGGCGGCTGCTGAGCCTGGCGCTGCTGCTGACGCTGCTGGCGGCGGTGGTGATTGTGGGCAATGCCGCCTGCGAGCGGCTGGGGCTGAACGTTGAGTGGTTGGTGCAGCGCTGGCAACGGCTGTTCCCGAAGCCGGAGCTGCCGCGCCCGGCGCCGGAGTTGCAGCAGCAGCTGCCGACCGAACCGCCGATCCGTTATCAGCCCGGGAACGGCTGGGCGCAGCAGCGTGCCGGGTACGAGCGGAATCTGGAAAATTACCGCCGTCGGGAGCAGCGGCGGCGCTATCTGGAGATGCTGGCGGTCTTCCGGAATCCGGCATCCGAGATCAGCGGCGTTCGTCTGCAGCAGTTGATGACCCGGTTCGGCATGAGCCGCGAGGAGTTTCCGGAACTGGTTCTGATCGGGGGGCTGCTGCCGGAGCGGCGGGTGCCCCGGACGGTGGCCAGCTATGTGCTGCAGAACCGGCTGGAGGAGTTGACCCGGCTCCGGCCGGTGGTGACGTTGGACGGGGCATCGGCCCGGCTGCTGCGGCGGGATGAGACGGGGTTGATTTTCGAGTGTCCGGACGGTTCCGGGCGGATCCGGCGGCTCGGTCTGGCCGAAATTCCCGAGACGCTGTGGGATGAACTCCTGCAGCGGCAGGTGCAGGGCAATCCGCTGGTTTTTCCGGCGGAGGCCTGTCGCTACATTTGTCTGTACGCCCTGCAGCATGGGACGCCGGAGCTGGGGCGGCGGTTGATCGAGCGCTTGGTCGCCGCCGCCGATCGCGAGGCGGTGTTGCGGGTCTGGGGCGAGTTGTTTCAAGCGACGCCGGTTCCGGCATCGGCTCCGGCGCTGCTGGCGGAGTCGTTGGCGGGCGCTCCCGAGCGGGTGTTGCCGGAGTTGACCGCCGCTCTGGCGGAGGGCCGGTTGGATGCCGCCGGCGCCGCCGAGGTGCTGCAGCGTTTGAAGCGTTCCCCGGCGCTGGCGGCGGCGCTGACCGCGGGCCGTTCGGCGGCGCCGCCGGAGCTGACGTCGGCGGAGGCGCTGTTGCTGGCGGCGGCGCAGCTGCCGCTGACTCCGGAGCAGGGGGCGGCGCTGTTCAAACGCTGTGCGCCGGGGTTGTCGCGTCCGGAACAGCTGGCCTTGAAGCAGCGGCTGGAGAGCTGGACCGCGCAAGCCGGGGGCGGGCGCTGATCCGGGCGCTTGCATTTTTCGGGGGGATCGTGTATAGTCCCTCATGAGCAGGAAAATCCCGGAACAACGGGGGAGGCGGATCATGAACAAATGGTGGTTGCAGCTGGTGCTCTGGAGTGGTCTGCTGATCGCCGGAGCGGAGGTTGCGTCCGCGGTGGAGGCCACCGCTGCGGTCAAGGCGCCGGAAGCGACGGAAGCCGGAGCTCCGGAAAAGTCGGAAGCGACAGAAGAGGCGGAAGCGACGGAAGAGGCGGAAGCGACGGAAGAGGCGGAAGCCGAAGAGCCGGAACCCCGCACGATCAAGACGCTGGCAGGACAGACCTATCACGATGCGCTGATCGAGGGGGTGAATCCCGGCGGCATTGATATCGGGTACGTCAATGCCGACGGGGTCTATGTGATCAAGGGCCTCTCCTTCCGGGAGTTGCCCGAGGAGCTGCGTCAGGAGTTCGGCTACGACCCCGAAAAGTGCGCGGAGTTTGAAAAGAAGGTCGGGCAGTTTGCCCGTACCAACCTGCAGCAGATGGCGGAGTCGGAGAGCGAAAAACTGGCCCGGATCAAACAGGAGATCCGTCAGAAGTTCGAGGGAATGGAGGTGGATCTCACCCCGGAGGAGCTGCGTTTTGCGATCTATTCCGGGCGGCGTGCAGTCGATCTCAAGACGGTGGCGATCGTCCAGGCCGGAACCGTGGCCGAGGTGCTGAAAGTCCGGAGCGGTCAGCCGATCGAGTCCCGTTATGTGATGATCGACGGACTGGATCTGCCGGAGCCGGGGGAGTGGAGCGCCTTTATCTATCCGGCCGGAGTCAAGGCCGACTACAAGGATCAGAAGGGCATTCCGGTGTTTTGTGACTCCCTGGACCAGGCCGTGGAAATTTTGAGCGGCTATCTGAATATCTACAGCAGTTATGCGGCGGAGAATGCCAGTACCGAGCTGGAGTCGGCACCCGATCAGGCGGTGAGCGAGGAGACGCCGGCGACCGCGGCCACCGGGAGTTCGAGCTCCACCGGGAGTCCCCTGGTGATCTATGAGAACAACTATCCGGCGTCCGGCTGGGGGTATTACATCGGCTCGAGCTATGGCCCGGTGCGCTGGTACTACTGGTATCACCCCAATGGTCCGCGCCCGCCCTATCTGCGGCCATGGCCACCGCGCCCCTGGCCGCCGCGTCCACGGCCGCCGAAACCGTTCCCGCTGCCGCCTAAACCGCAGCCCACGCGTCCTCCGGGCAGCACGCGTCCTCCGAGCAGCACGCGTCCTCCGGGCAGCACGCGCCCCCCGAGCAGCACGCGCCCCCCGGTCGGGATACGTCCTCCGAGCAGTACACGCCCCTCGGGCAGCTCGACGCGTCCCTCGGGCAGCACGACGCGTCCCTCGGGCAGCAGCACGCGACCGTCGACGAAGCCGTTCCCGCTGCCGCCCAGCAGCACGACGCGTCCCTCGAGCAGCACCACGCGGCCGACCCGGATTCAGCAGATTCCGACCACGCCGCGAACGACGTCTCCCACCCGGACTGCCCCTGTACTGCGGGCTCAGCCGTCGACGTCGGGCAGTCGCTCCTCGGGGAGCGGGTTCCGGATCAACAACTATGGAAATTTCCGGCAGGCGGTCCCTGCCGGCGGTGCGTTCCGCGGTCGCGGTCGCTGAGCTCAGGAGAGGTCATGATTTACGACAACCTTGCGAATTTCCGGCGCTACGCCGGAATCGCACCCGAGTACTGGGTGCGGGCGTTCACGTTTCTGGAACAACTGACTCCGACCACGCCGGAAGGTCGTTACGAACTCGAGGGCGACCGCCTGTATCTGCTGGTTCAGCGTTACGAGGTGCAACCCGATTCATCGCATCCGGCGGAGGTCCACCGGCGCTATCTGGATGTGCAGCTGCTGCTGGACGGGGTCGAGACCATCTACCAGCAGCCGCTGCCCGCGAACTGGAACGAGGCGACGTTCAATCAGGCCGGCGACATCGGCTTTTTCCCGTTTGAACGCGAAAGCGCGACGCCGTTGCGGTTGTATCCGGGCGTGTTTGCCGCCTTTTTCCCGGGGGAGGGACATCGCCCGCGCTGCGGTTCCCAACTTCAGACGGTCCGCAAAGTGGTGGTCAAACTCCGTCTGGACTGAGCGGCAGCGGGCGACAGCCGCGGCGGCCGAACTCCACCGAGCGGACCGGCAGCCAGCGCCCCCCCTCGTGAAAGAACAGCTGCTCCGCCTCGACCGCGTAACGCCCGGCGGCAAACGCCTCGGCGGCGGCCGGGAAGACCCGGTGATCGCCGTCGGTCTTGAGCCGTTCCAGATTGTGGCGGGCGACCTTGCGCAGGAGATCCTCCGCCGCGCCCGGTTGCCGATTCGTCCAGATCTCGCGCAGCTCTGCAAGGGAGTGCCCCAGCAGCTCAACCGGCACCGGTTCGGAGACTCCGAGCACCGGCCCGGAATCCATTTCGGCCTGGCCGTTGCCGGTGTAGGGCTGGGCCAGAATCACGCTGCTGCGCAGCGTCGGCTGCCCGGAGACGATGGCCAGTTCCACCGGTTTCCAGTGCAGCCCGGCCAGCAGCCGCCGCCCCCCCTGTTCCAGTGTGAGGTCGCCGGGATGCACGTTCAGACAGGGGAAGCGCCCGGTCAGATTGGTCAGCGGGACAAAACCGGCCAGCAGCCCGCAGTCGGGGCGGTGGGGGAGAATCTGTTCACTCAGTTCCCGGGTCCAGAGCTCGCGCACCCGGCGCCCCGCCGCCGTGGCCAGCGAGATCGAATCCAATCCCTGTTCGCGGTAGAAGCGGCGGATGTCCAGCGCCGCCAGCGGCAGGTGAAAGCGTGCCGCCAGCTCCGGGGCGCGACTGGTCGCCGGCGCATCGGTGACCAGCACCACGATCTCCAGATGCGGCAGCCGGCTTTGCAGCAAGACCTCGGCATTGGTGCCGGTGCCGCTCAGAAACAGCGCGGCCCGGGCCGGTCGGTCAAGGGTGAACAAGGGTTCGGGCATTTCGATTCGGGACCTTTCCTGATCCCGGTGGATTCCGGGATATGGTAATGTGCCTCCATTTTCCGGATTTGCAAGGAAAATAGTGAAAAAATCACTCGAAGCCGGATTTTCCATTTGCGCGCCGCGCGAACTGGGACTATAGTTATAGTGAGTCTGAATCAGTCGCGGTCCCGGCGGAATGTCCTCCGGCGGCGGCGATTTCAACGACGCGGCCAAACTGGAACAAGAGGTGGGAAAGTGCGTAGTTTTGCAGGAAAAATGCTGGTGGTGGCGATGATTCTGGCGTGCGGCGCCGGGGCGTTCGCCGGTTGGCTTTCGCAGGGACCGAAGCGGGCGATCGAAACGCTGGTGGTGGTCTCCAACTACAAGACCCCGCGGCTGATCGCCGAGTTGATTCAGGCGGAAAGTCGTCAGCCCTATCTGCTGCTGCCGGTTCCCGAGTCGGGCGACCACCGGATCTATTTCTGTCCGCCCAAGGCGGCCGCCAGCGAGATTCGCGAGGAACACCTCTCCTCCTTTGTCCGGTTCATGGATCCGCGGCGGATCCTGGTGATCGGTGACGAGCGGTTTGTTCCCCGCCGCTACATCAACATGCTCAACCGCGACATTCCCCTGGTGATCGTCGAGGGCAACGACTGGCAGCGCAATGTCGAGGAACTGGGGCGGATGCTGCCGCTCTCCAATCTGGCGCGCAACTTCAAGCGGCTGCATCGCGAGATGATGAGCGACAGTCAGATCTATCACCCGATCAGCAAGCCCGCGCCCAAGGCGGAGCCGGTCAAGGCCGAGCCGGCCGCGGAGGCCGCCGCGCCCGCCGCTCCGGCGGATCCGGTTGAAGTGACCTTTACCCCCGCCGAACCCGAGGCTGCTCCGGCCCCGGCCGCCGCGACTCCGGCGGAAGCTCCCGCCCCCGCGGAGGCGGCTCCCGCCCCCGCCGCCAACTGAAGCGGATTCGAGGATATGCGGAATTTCTTCAAGATCGCGGACAATACCTTCAAGGAGTCGGTACGCGAGCCGGTCTACTTTTTGATGCTGCTCTGCGCGCTGGGGTTGATCGCGCACTTCCCCTCCATGGCGCTGTTCGTCTTCTCCGATCAGATCAAGCTGGTGGTGGACAGTTCCATGGCCACCTGCCTGCTCTTCGGCTTGCTGGCCGCCGTGCTCTGCGCCAGCCACACCGTGGCGCGGGAGATGCGCAACGGTACGGTGTTGCTGCTCTTTTCCAAGCCGGTTCACCGCTGGACCTTCGTCCTCGGCAAAATCGTCGGCATTGTGCTGGCGGTGCTGCTGTTCACGGTGCTCTGCTCGCTGGCCGCCTTTGTCTCGGTCTACGTCGCCACCGACCAGTTCCGGATGGATATGGCGGCCTACTTCACCTTTCTCGGGGTGGTGGTGGTCGCCTGCGCCTACGGCATGCTGCGCAACTACTTCTCCGGAGCCGCCTTCCCGGCGTCCGCCACGCTGGGCTTGACCGTGCTGCTGCCGATCTTCGTGGTCTACTGCATTTTGACCAAGGAGCATCCGACGGTTGAACTGCGCGACCTCGCCTATGGTTTGATTCTGATCAATTTCGCGGCGGCGGCCATGGGCACGCTGGCGGTGGTCTTCGCCACCCGGCTGGATGTGGTGGCCAATCTCGGAGTTTGCAGCTGCATCTTCTTCCTGGGCTTGATTTCCAACTATCTGTTTGCCCGCGATACCGGGTCCGAGGTGCTGAACTTCCTCGGCGCGATCGCCTACGCGGTGTTCCCCAACTGGCAGTACTTCTGGCTGGCCGACGCGCTCGCCGTCAACCGCGCGATCCCCGGCAGCTACGTCGGCTGGGCCGCGCTCTATGTGGTGATCTACATCGCACTCTGTTCGATGTGGGCGGTGGCGCTGTTCCAGAACAAGGAGATTGCGGGCGACACCCGGGTCTGACCTCCGCGGCAAAGCCGTTCCGCCAAAAAAAGAGCGCCCGGGCCCGAGGCCCCGGCGCTCTTTGCGTCGTCAACCGCGCTCGCGGTCGCTTCAGTACTTCTGATCGGCGTAGTTGATCCAGCCGCCGGCCTTGACCAGCTCCAGATCGAAGTCCCCGACGGTGAAGTGGTAGACCTTGCTCTCTTGGTCGTTGGAGACGGTCAGGGTCTGCTGTTCCAGATCGGTTTTGCACTCCGCCGGAGTTCCGGCAAAGCGGGTGAAGAGGTCGTCGATTTCCGATTTGGGCAGAGTGACGGCCAGCATGCCGCAGTTGAACATGTTCTGACGGAAGATCCGGGCGAAGTTTTCGGCCACCACCAGGTTGATGTGGTTGCACTCCAGCACCCACGGCGCGTGCTCCCGGGAGGAGCCGCAGCCGAAGTTGGCGCGGGTGACGATCACGCTCTTGCCCTCCAGATCGCGCTTGGGGTCGAAGCCCGGCAGCGACAGATCCTCCAGACAGTAGGGCTTGAGCGCCGCCTTGGTCAGTTCGGTCAGATACTTGGCCGGAATGATCTCGTCGGTGTTGATGTCGGAGCGGTCGAGGAACAGAATTTTCCCGCTGAAGTTTTTCATGTCAATCCTCCTTGAACAATGGCGAGTTGGTGATGACGCCCGCCAGCGCGGTCGCCGCCGCCGTGGCCGGACTCATCAGGTGGACCATGCCGCCTTTGCCCATCCGGCCGTTGAAGTTCCGGTTGGTGGTCGAGGCGCAGCTTTCGCCGGAGGCCAGCACGCCGTTGCTCATGCCGAGACAGGCGCCGCAGGTCGGATTGGTCACGCAGAACCCGGCGTCGAGGAAGATCCGGATCAACCCCTCGTCCAGCGCGTCGGCGTAGACCTTCGGCGTGGCCGGCGAGACGATCGCCCGCAGATTCGGGTTGATTTTCCCGCCCTTCAGGACCTCGGCGGCGATCCGCAAATCCTCCAGCCGCCCGTTGGTGCAGCTGCCGATGTAGACCTGATTGACCGGCGTCCCGGTCAGCTCCCGCACCGTTTTGACCTGATCCGGCTTGTAGCCGAAGGTCGCCAGCGGTTCCAGCTGCGAGACGTCAAGTTCGATCACCCGGGTGTAGGGCGCATCGTCGTCGGAGCGCCACTTCGCGTACTCCCGGAGCGCCTCCTCCTTGCTGGAAAACTCCTCCTGAATGAACGGCCAGAGATAGTCCACCGTCACCTGGTCGGGATAGCACACCCCGCAGGTCGCCCCGGCCTCGATCGCCATGTTGCAGAGCGTCAGGCGCGACTCCATCGACATCGCGTCCACCGCCTCGCCGGTGAACTCCAGCACCTGGTCGGTCGCGCCGTTGACGGTCAGCTCCCGAATTACCGCCAGAATCACGTCCTTGGCGAACACCCCCGGCCGCAGCTTCCCCTTCAGCACCAGTTTGATGCTTTCCGGGTCACGCATGGTGCAGACCCCTTTCAGGATGCCGACCTCCAGATCGGTGCTGCCCACCCCCGCCGCGAAAGCGCCGAAGGCGCCGTGCGTGCAGGTGTGCGAGTCGCCCATGATCACCGTGAACCCCGGTCGCACAAAACCCTTCTCCGGGAAGATCGCATGACAGACCCCGTTCCGGCCGATGTCGAAAAAGTCCTTGATCCCGTGCCGCCGGGCCCACTCCCGCAGCGTCTTGCCCTGTTCCGCGGTCTTGGAGTCCTTGGCCGGCGTCACATGATCGATCACCGCCTTGATCTTCGACGGGTCGAATACCCGATCCTTGCCCAGCGCCACCAGATCGTTGATGGCGATCGGCGTGGTGATTTCGTGACAGAATACCCGGTCCAGCCGAAGCACCGAGACCCCGGCTCCGGGCCGGTCCACGCGATGCGCGTCGAATACTTTCTGGGCCAATGTTTTACCCATGATGCTTCCTCTCCTTTCCCGGCCCGGTCACACCCCGGCGCCTCCGACGGCGTGTCCGTTATGCCGAATAACGTTCAATATATCATAGATCCCGAAAAATTCAAATCAGCCCCCGTCGCCGCGTTGCATTTTCCCGGTCTCGGGTATACATTACCCAATTTCAGGGAGTTGTCAACCGCTATGATTATGCCCATCGGGGGAGAGTTCGACGAGACGATCGACCTGGCCTTCGCCGAGACCGAATACGAACAGCCGCCGGCCGCGGAGCCGGAGGAGCTCGACGAGCTGCGTCAGCAGGTCGAGGAGTTCTTCGCGCCCGGCGGTCCCCTGCGCGCGGCGGCGTTCAGCGCCGGGCGCCCCTACGAGTTTCGTCCGCAGCAGCTGCAGATGGCCGTCGCCATCGCCGAGGCGCTCTGCGCCGGGCGCAATCTTTGCGCCGAGGCGCCGACCGGAGTCGGCAAGAGTTTCGCCTATCTGGTGCCGCTGCTGTTCCGGGCCCGGCTGGCCGCCCGTCCGGCGGTGGTCAGTACCGAGACCATCAATCTGCAGGAGCAGCTGATGGAAAAGGATCTGCCGCTGCTCCGCGAGTTGACCGGCATCCCCTTCAAGGCCGCGCTGGCCAAAGGGCGCGGCAACTATCTGTGCCGCCGCCGTCTGGCGCTGGTGACCGGCGAGCAGCGCGACCGGCTGCTGCCCGGTCCGGGGTTGGCGCTGGATCTGGAGCGATTGCTCGACTGGAGCGAGGAATCCGATTCCGGCGAGCGCGATCAGGCGCCCTCCCGGCTCGATCCCGAGAGCTGGGCGCTGGTCTGCTGCGAGAGCGGCAACTGCCTGGGGCCGAAATGCCGCTATTTCCGGACCTGCTTCTACTTCAAGGCCCGGCAGGAGTGGGAGAACGCCGATCTGCTGGTGGCCAATCATGCGCTGTTTCTGACCGATCTCGGCATGCAGTGCTCCGGCGAGGCCGCCGGTTCGCTGCTGCCCGATTACGGGGTGGTGGTGATCGACGAGGCGCATACGCTGGAGGACAATGCCGCCGAGCATCTGGGGTTGCGCCTCTCGCGGGCCGGAATGGTCGGTTATCTCAACCGGCTGTTCAATCCGGAGCTCGGGCGCGGGCTGCTGCTGCGCAACGGCGAGCAGGCGCTGACGTTGCGCAATCTGGTGGCGGAAACCCGGGACGAGGTCTACGGCTTCTTCGCCCCTTTTGAGAAGTTTCTGGGGGAAAAGAGCGAGTCGGTCCGCCGGATCCACGAACCCGGACACTTTCCGGACCGGTTGAGCGACAAGCTCAGTCGGCTCTACCGGGAGCTCTCCGGCTATCTCGACTGGCTGGACGAGGACGATGAGGTGCGGCCGGAGCTGGAGTCGCAGCTGGAGCGCTGCCGGAGCTTTCTGGACGGGATCGGGGAGTTTCTGGAAATGCGCGACCCGGACGCGGTCTATTACGTCGAAAGCGACCGCACCGGGATCACCCTGCACGCGGCGCCGTTGAACGTGGCGGAACTGTTGCGGACGCACCTCTTCCAGCGCGACTTCCCGGTGATTTTGAGCAGTGCCACGCTGACCGTGCGCGACTCTTTCGACTACTACACCGGGCGGGTCGGCTTCTGCGACGGCGACACCGTGGCGCTCGACTCCCCCTTCGGCCGGGAGCAGGCCCGGGTCTACCTGCCGCGCCAGATGGTCGAACCCACCCATCCCGACTTCGAGCAGTCGCTGCTGCGGGAGATCCCGCGCTTCATCCGGCTCACCCATGGCAAGGCCTTTGTGCTGTTCACCAGCTACCGGCTGCTGCGGTTCTGCGCCGAGCAGCTGGCCGGTTTCTTCCGGGAGGAGGGGATCACCTTGCTGCGACAGGGGGAGAGCCTGAGCCGTTCGGCGCTGCTGCGGGAGTTTCGCGAGGACGTCGATTCGGTGCTGTTCGGCGCGGCCAGCTTCTGGACCGGCGTGGATGTCCCCGGCGACGCCCTGAGCAATGTGATCGTCACCAAACTGCCGTTCGCGGTGCCCGACCACCCGCTGATCGCCGCCCGGGCCGAGCGGATCGAATTGGCCGGAGGCAACGCCTTCCGCGATTACAGCCTGCCCGAAGCCGTGCTGAAATTCCGGCAGGGCGTCGGGCGGCTGATCCGCAGCCGTCAGGACCGCGGGATCATCGTCATCCTCGACCGCCGGGTGATCTCCAAACAGTACGGTCGGCTGTTTCTCGATTCGCTGCCGTTCCCGGTGGAGGTGATCTGAGCAAAAAAAACAGCGGACCCACCCGCCGGGAGGATCCGCCTGCGTTCGCCGTGCGTTATTTGCCCAGATCGGCCAGCACCGGCAGTTCGATGTTCTGATCGGCGTGAATGTTCAGATACTGAACGGTTGTGGTGATCGCCCCCAGCAGCAGGAAGATCAGCGAAACCGCCGCCAGCGCCAGATAGAGCTTCGACGGCCGTTCCCCGGCCATCACCTCCTGATAGCTCAGACCTTCCTCCTCCGCTTCCGTCTCTTCCGCCTCTTCGGACTCCGCTGCTGCCGCGGCCGGTCCGGTCTTGCCCAGATTCAGCTTCGGTTTGGCTTCGGGCTCGGCGGCCTGGGCTTCGGGCTCGGCGGCCTTGACTTCGGGCTCCGCCTTGACTTCGGGCTCGGGCTTGGCTTCGGCCGCCGGAGTTTCCGGCTTGGCCGGTTTGGCCGGTTTGGCCGGTCGCGCCGGCCGGGCCAGCTTGACCGTGGCGTCGTCGGACTCGGCCTGTTCCGCCGCTTCGGGGGTGACCGGCGTCGCGCCGGCCGTGGTCTTGACCGCGGTCGGCTTGCCGATGGCGGGACGGGGCGAAGCCCCCGGCACCTTGGCTACCTTGACGGTTTCGTCGCTGACCTCCGCCGCGGGTTCCGCCCCCGGCTGCGGCAGGACCACGGTCTCCTTGGACGGGTCGGCCGGAGCCGGAGCGCTTTCCGGCATCTCCGGCCGGGGCAGGACCACGGTCTCCTTGGCCGGATCGGCGGTCTCGGGCAGCTTGATCGTCGCCGCCGCGCTGGTCGCCGGCTTCAGCACCACCACCTTGCGGGTGTTGGTCGAACTGCCCGCGCCCTCGGGTCCCAGCTTGATGGTGGGGGAAGCCCCCAGCGGTTTGAGTTTGACCGTCTTGCGGGTCTGGGTGTCGGCCATCATCTCCAAGGCGCCGGTATCGGAGTCGCGCCCCTTGAGCGGATCGGCCACCGGCGCCTTAGGGGTGAGCTGCGCCATCGAAATCGGACGCGACTCCGTGGCCGACAGCGGCTTGAGTTTGACCGTCTTGCGGGTCTGAGTATCCTCCAGCACCTCCAGATTCCCGGTGTCGGTATCGCGCCCGGCCAGCGGATCGGTCGGAGCCTTGAGGTCGGCCGCGGTGAGCGGACTGGCCGCCGCACTCGGCGATTTGAACTTGATCGTCTTGCGGGTCCTGGTATCGTCGCCGGAGTTCTCCGGGGTCACCTTGGGTTCCTGATCGGCCATATCTCACCTCGATCGCTAAAGTGTTTCAAAACCATTTCTACAGCAATATAATCCGCGCCGTCGCCAAATGCAATTGCCGCAATCCCGTTTCGGCGTTTTTTTACGCTTTTTTCTGCTGGTAGAAGTGTTCGATCCGCTCGGCCACGTCCCGGAAATTCGACTGGGCCTGATAGAGCTCCTTGTAATACTCCATCGCACGCTCCGGATTTCCGGAGTCCTCCAGCGTCCGGGCCAGGAAGTAGAGCGTCTCCATCTTCTCCTTGTCCATCCGGACCATCTCCTTGAGCGCCGTCTCCAGCTGCTCGATCGCCATGTCATACTGCTTCTTGGCCGCAAAACAGCGCCCAAGGTAGCCGATCGCCTCCAGCCGCAGCTTGGGACTCTTCCGGGCCTGCTGGAACTGCTCGATCGCGCCGTCCACGTCGTCGGCCTCGAACTTGAGCAGCGCCAGATCGTAACGCAGTTGGGTGTCGTTCGGATAGGCCTTGACCCGCACTTCGGCCCGCTCCAACCGGTAGGCGGCCCGCTGGGCCGTCAGCTCGGCGGCCTGCTGTTCCGGCTGCTCGTAGGCCTGCGGATTCTTCCTGAGCTCCTCAAGCAGCGCGTCGTACTTGGCCAGCACCGCCTTTTCGATGTTCTTGTCGAGCAGCGGATCGAGCGCGCCCAGCGTGGCCGCCACCTTCTCCAGCTCGGCGATCGACTCGTCGTACTTCCCGGCCACGAAATAGGCCTCGGCCAGCCGCCGCCGGACGTCGATTGAGTCCTTCTCCTCCAGATCCTTGAGGTACTTGTCGATCATGGTCTGCGCCTGATCCGCATCGTGGATGGTGCCCTCGCCGATCTGCTCGGCGATGGTGTCCTTGGCCGCTACCGCCCGCTCCTGGGTGGTTCCCTCCTCCTCCCAGCGGCCCTGCTCCATGCTGGCCAGCGCCATCGCCGCCCGGAGCTGGGACTGCACGCCGATGTTGTTCGGGTGACGCCGGGCGATCTCCTGAAACAGCTTCAGCGCATCGCGGGCCTGATTGTTGCGTTGCAGCGCCCGGATCAGAAGGTACATGTTTTTCTCATTGCCCGGGTGAAAATCGTTCAACAACGTCAGCGCCTCCACCGCGATGAAGGGGGCTCCGGCCTCGTCGGCCGCCTCGGCCAGCAGCCGGAGCACGGCCGGATTGTCCAGACATTTGGCCAGCCGGTCTTCACACTTGCCCATCGCCACCTTGGGGTCGGAGTTGATCGCCGACCGGATCAGCATCGTCGCCGGCAGCGACCCGAGTTGGGCCAGAAAGCGGGTGAAGGCTCCCTGGTTGGCACACTTTTTCAGCTCCAGCTCCCGCAGCCGTTCGCGGGCTTTGACCAGCGCCGGCTCCATTTTGACCACCCCCTTCATCAGCTCAATGCTGACCTCCAGGTTGCGTGACCCTGCCTTATTCGCTTTGGCATACGCTTCGCGCACAATCGCGGAGACGGTTTGCAGCGTCTTCTTTTCCATGGCTCAATAGGACTCCTTCAGAAAAGTGTACTGGGATTTGTCGTTCTGACCGGCAAACAGCGACATCTTGCCGCTCTGGACGCGGAAGAGATACTTGCTGATCAGTCGCGGCTGACCGATCAGGGAGCCGAAGCTCCGCAGAATCTCCGGCAGCCGGCTTTTGGGCAACGGCAGATTGTTGAACATCACCCCGTCAAGCTCCATGGCACCCTCCGCCTCCCGGTTGGCCCAGAAGGTGACCCGCAGCCGCCAGGGGAGCGCCGGTTTCCGGTATTTGCCGCCGAGCGTGTAGATGAAGTAATCCCCGTTCCGCTCCACCATAAAATTGAAACTGGCGCCGTCCAGAGTCTGCGCCATCAGCCGATAGATCCAGCCCGCATCCGGCAGGGTCAGCGGCTTCATCACGGAGCGCTCCTCAAACGGAGCCTCCCCCTCCTGCAACGTCAGCAGCAAATAGCGCCCGGCCTGCCGGACCTGATCCAGACTCAACCGCTCCGACGGCTCCCCGCTGTTGAGCGCCGCGGTGATCGGGCCGCGGAAGACCTCCGCCCCGGCGGCGACGTCGCTTTCGGAGAGGGCGGGCATTTCGCTCCAGCCCAGGGGGATCACCAGCAGCACCGCCGCCGTCGCGATCAGCAGCAGCACAAAACCGATGGAGCCGACCACCAGGGTCCGGGTCAGGTTGTAGGAGCGGCGCAAAAAGCGTCTGGGGCCACGCATGATGTGGTCCATCAGCGTACCTTCGCGGATTCTCGCTTCCATCTCCGTTTCGCGTTTCTCGATCTTGGCTCCGCATTTTTTGCAGACGATGGCCTTGATCGAGTTGATCTCTCCACACTTTTCACAAATTGCTCGTCGCATACCCGGCCCCCAGTAAAGAAAGCTGATTCCTGATTCCAGATAGTATAACCCTGCACCCGGAAAAAGTCAAGTTTTCCGGAATATTCGTGGTCCGGCTCCGCCGTTTCCGCGTCGGGTTTCAGGTCAGGAGGTAGCGCAACTCTTCGAGCGTCAGCTTTTCGCCGTAGCCGTTCGGATTGTCGATCACCTGGTCGAAGAGCTCCTGCTTGCGCTGCTGTAACGCCAGCATCTTCTCCTCGATCGAATCCCGGACCAGCAACTTCAGGCTGCTCACCGGCCGGGTCTGGCCGATGCGGTGGGTGCGGTCGGCGGCCTGCAGCTCCGCCGCCGGATTCCACCACGGGTCGAAAATGATCACCGTGTCGGCGGCGGTCAGGTTCAACCCGGTGCCGCCGGCCTTGAGGCTCAGCAAAAAGAGCGGAATGGTCGGATCCTGATTGAAGCGATCGACCCGCTGCTGCCGGTTGCGGGTTCCTCCATCCAGATACTCATAGCGGATCCCGGCCTGATCCAGCCACTCCGAAATCTTGCCCAGAAGAGTGGTGAACTGGCTGAAGACCAGAATCTTATGGCCGCTGTCCAAGTGCTCGAGCACCAGCTCCTGAAAGAGCTCCATCTTGGCCGAGGGCACCGCCCGGCCCCGGTCCCCGGGCAGCAGCTCCGGATGGCAGCAGATCTGACGCAGCCGCAGCAGCGTGGTGAAGATCTCGGTATTCCCCCGGCCCTCCTCCGGCTTCAGTGCCGCCAGCTGCCGCTGTCCTGCGGTCAGCACTTCGTCGTAGAGTTTGCGCTGTTCGGGTTCCAATTCGCAGTAGAGGGTGATCTCCTGCTTCGGCGGCAGCTCCCGGGCCACCTCCTGTTTGGTCCGGCGCTTGATGAAGGGGGCGACCCGGGCGGCCAGATCCTCCTGCCGGGCGGAGTCGAACTGGAGATCGGCGTAATATTTGCGGAATCCGGCGAAACTGCCGAGCAGACCATGATGCAGAAAGTCGAAAATGCTCCACAGATCCTCCGGTGCGTTCTCCAGCGGGGTGCCGGTCAGCACGATCCGGTGATCGGCGTTGATCGCCTTGCAGTCCTGGGCGTTGGCGGTGCCCGGATTCTTGATGTGCTGCGCCTCGTCCAGCACCAGGTAGCTGAACCGGAGCTTGCGCAGCCGGGCCACATCGCGCCGGGCCGCCGCGTAGGAGATCACCACCAGATCGTACTGCCGGAGCTGGTTCCAGATCTCTTCACGCTGCGCGCCGGTCGGCGCCACCACCCGGAAGTCGGGGACGAAGCGGCGGCATTCGCGTTCCCAGTTGACCACCAGACTGGCCGGGCAGATCACCAGCGCCGGGGGATCGCTGCGCTGATGGCGGGCCGCCAGGACGCTCAGCAGCTGGATGGTCTTGCCCAGTCCCATTTCGTCGGCCAGAATCACGTTCAAATGGTGATCGGTCATCTTCAGCAGCCAGTCGCGGCCTTCGCGCTGATAGCTGCGCAGTTCGCCCCGGAAGGCGAATTCGGAGGCCGCCGGCGCCGGGAGGGTTCCTGCTTCAAAGGGGCCGGTCAACTCTTCGGGGAGGGCTCCGGGCAGTTTCCCGGCCAAGTGGCGGAAGTAGTTGACGGCGAAAAACGGCAGCTCGAAGGTGTGGTTTTTCTCATCGAGGTCGTGGACAATCTGCTCGACGGCGGGCAGGAAGTTCCGGAATTCGGGCGACAACCGGATGGGAGTTCGCCGCTCCGGAGTCAGGGCGTAACGGTGTCCGCCGCGGATCAGAGCGAGCAGTTCGCTGAAGGAGATCGACTCCTCCCCGGCCTGAAAATCGTAGCTCAGAAGATACCGGCGCGCATCGCTTTCGAGCACCCGGCAGGAGACCTTCAGCTCCTCCAGTCCGGCGCCGCCCCGGGCGGTCCGGGCCAGCCCCCCCTCCAGCCCGAGGCCCGGACGACAGGCCACCCAGTCGGGGAGCAGCTGGTCGAGGAAGACGCCGATCGCCTCCAGACGATCCAGCGTGAAGTCCTGTTCCGTGGCGGTAAAGCCGAACATCTCCAGTTCCAGCTCAAACTCCCGTTCCAGTTTGGCGTCACGCAGCGCGACTTCGGAACCGTCGGCCAGCAGTCGGCCGGACCGGGGCGCGAAGCAACCCCGGTCGTACAAATAGGTGACCTTCAAATGCAGCGCCCCGTCGGCGCCGCAGCCGCCGCCGAGCAAAATTCGCGGGACGGCGGTGGGCGGGGTTTCGCCCCGGGCGGCGATCACCGGCAGCGGCCAGTCTCCAGTCTTGGTGGTCGCCGGCTGCAGGCCGTTGCGGAAGAAGTTGCGCAGCCAGCCGATGTCGACCGTAGCCGGGACGAAGAAGTACTCGCCGTGGCACCCGACCCAGCAACCGGAGCGCCCGGTGATCACTTTGGCGTGGACGATCGGGATCACCGCGCCGTTGACCCGGATTCCGGGCATCAGTTTGCCGCCGGGTTCACGCAGGATCACCGCCTCGGCGCGGTCGGGGCGGACGAAGAGTTTTCGACCCTCGAGCGTGAAGTGTTCAAAGCCGATCAGGCAGTGAAAGAACTCCGCCGCCTGTTCGGAATTCAACAGAATGGTGGAGTTTTCGGCCTCGCCGTTGACCGCCAGAAAACGGATGATCTGCTGATCGTGCAGCGAAAACTGATCGAGTTTCAACGCCGCCGAGAGCACTTTGTCGAAGTAGAGCTGGCGCAGATTGTTGAGGTTGCCCAGATATTCGCGCTCCCCGGCGTGGAGCCGCAGATTCAGTACCGCGTTCTCCCACTTGCTGGGGACGTGCGGAAAGGCCGAAAGCGCCTCGATGGTCAGCCAGGCGCTGCGGGGCGGGGTCACCCGTTTGGAGAGGGCGGTGAAATCCTCGAATTTGAGTCCGGCGTATTTGACGCCGGCGCTGTCGTCCGGTTCGCGGAGCACGCCTTTGAAACGGCCGCAGTACAGCAGGATGGCTACCGCGTGCTCGCAGAGTTGCTCGCCGGGCCGGCGGCAGCTGCAGCGGGCCGTCGGCGGTTCGCCGGGCCGGACCGAGGTCTGCACAAAGTGATTTTTCTCCTGAAAAACCCCGGCCAGCCGGCCGTCCGGCTCGCGCCGGACGCCGAACAGGAGGTCGTTCTTCAGCAGTTGTTTCGCCAGTTTCAGCGTCTCCGGGCTCGAGGCCGCGATCAGCCGTGATTCAAAATTTTTTGCCGTAGCCATTTTTGCCTTTCCCCCCGGAATGAGCGGGAGCTCCGACCATTCCCCCACCGGGTTGGGTGAGACCCACCGGTCTCAGTCAACAATCCAAATCAAACTAATATACACCGGACGGACGCCAGCTGCAAGGGGAGGGCGGAAAAAACCGAAAAAAACGATACGTTTTTCTGGAAAAAATCCTTTTCCCGGTGTATATTATAGCGTGCGCGGCGCAGGCTTCGGGATTTTTGAGCGCGGCACTGGATTGATTCATTTGAGGTATGCGTGACATCATGGAAAAGCTTTATCTCGGCATTGACATCGGGTCCACCACCTTCAAGGCCGTTTTGATGACGGAAAAGGGACGGGTGCGCCATTCGCTTTATCAGCGGACCAGACCGGTTGACTCCGGTCGGGTCCGGTGCAGCGGCGTCTGCGCCAAGTGCGGGGCCTGCAACTTCGGGCAGCTGCGCCAGACGGTGGATCACTTCCTCAGCGATTCCGGAGTCGGGTCGCTTTCGGAGATCGCCTGCACGGTGGTCACCGGCAGCCAGATCGTCGAGGATACGCACGACTTTCTGCCCTACGACTTCCGGGTCAGCGAGGTCACCGCGCATGTGGCCGGAGCCCGGCACTACTATCCGGATTGCGAGGCGATTCTCGACGTCGGCGGTCAGGACAGCAAGGCGATGATCTACAATCGCGATATGCAGATGTGGAACTATAAAATGAGCGGCATCTGCGCCGCCGGCACCGGCGCCTTTCTGGACAGCGTGGCGGTCAAGCTCAACGTCCCGGTCGAGGAGATGGCCGACCGGGTCAATTACGACAGTTCGCTGGAGTTTTCCAGCGTCTGCGCGGTGCTCAGCGCCACCTCCATCAACAAGTTCAAGAACCGGTTTCCGCTGGGCGAGATCATCGGCGGCGCCTGCCGCGCCCAGGCCCGGACCATCATGTCCGGCGTCGGCGAGCTGTTTCAGGGCTACTCCGGGACCATCATCTTCCAGGGCGGCGTGGCCTACAACCGGGCGGTCGCCTACTACCTCAAGGAGATCACCGGCAACAACATCGTGATCCCCGAGTTTCACAGCGTGCTGGGGGCGCTCGGCGCCGCCTGCCTGGCCCGCTCCTACAGCCAGCTCAAGGGCAAGCTCGACCTGCACAAGCTCGAGCCGGTGCCGATCCGGCCGCTGGAGTCGGTGAAGCTGCGCGCCCGCTGCACCAAGCGGGATTTCCTGGGCAAGAGCGACGCGCCGGTGGTCTGGCGCAATCTGTTCTTCCCGGCCGAGATCCTCAACGCGCTGGGCACCCGGATCCTGACGCTCGAAACCTACGCCGCCTTGTTCGCCCGCAACAGCAAGAAGGTCAAGAAGGCGTTCGATCATGCCGCCTGCAAGGGCTTTTCCGGCGAGACCTGCTCCTTCTTGCGGGTGCTCGAAGGCGTGGAGCTGCCGCCGGCGGCGTTCGGAGTGTCGACTTCACAGCCCTGTCAGCAGGGGGAGCGGATCTTCCGCGATCTGGTCCGGACCTACGGCATCGAGGACCGCTTCTTCTCGCTGCAGACCCCGCCGAACGAGGACGGCAACGCGGTCGAGCATCTGGCCGAGGATCTGGAGCGTTCGGTCAAGCTGCTGGAGCAGAAGACCGGACTCCGGATGGATCCCGGGCGGCTGGCCGCGGCCTGCGACTACTCCAATCAGGCGCGAGAATATTCGCTCAGGTGCAACCAGCTGCGGGCGGCCCATCCGCCGCTGCTGCGGGGGGCCCAGGCGATCTATTTCGCCTCGATCTTCTCGCAGCTCTGGGGACGACCGGAGCTGGTGGAAATTCAAAAGCAGCTGTGCTCGGAACTGGAGCAGACGGTCGCCGAACTGCCCGCCGAGCTCCGGATCGAGGATACGCACCGGCTGCTCTGGCTCCATCTGCCGCCGTTCTACGACAGCGAACTGCTCGACTACATCGAGCTCGAGTGCCGGGCGCCGATCATTTTTGAGGAGGTGAATTTCATCGGCTGGGAGCCGCTGGACGCCCGCGATCCCTACCGTTCGCTGGCCCGGAAACTGCTGAACACCGGATTCATGGATCCGGATCTGCGGGTGCGGTCGATCATCGAGCAGACCGCGAATTTCCGGTTCAACGGCTGCATCCTCTACAACCACGGTTTCGGCCGCTGTTCGATGGCCGACAGTTCGTTTATCAAGCATCTGCGCGAGGAGCTGCTCAAGGCCCGGATCCCGCTGCTGGTGCTCGACGGTGACTGCATGGATCAGACGGTCGATCCGTGCAGCACCTTCACCAAGATCAGCGCCTACGTCGAGGCGTTGAACGAGAAGAAATACGGCAACATTTTCGGACCGTTGCGACAGGAGAAGGCATAATGATCCGGCATCAGGGAGAGTACCGCGCCGAGCGGCGCGAAGCCATGCGCGGCGGCGCGGGGAGTGTGTTGATCGAGCATTTCTGGGAGCCCGGCCCCGAGCTGCGGTCGCCGACCCGGATGTGCGCCCGGCTGACGCTGGAACCGGGCAGTTCCATCGGGTTCCACCGGCATGAGGCGGAGGAGGAGATCTTTGTGATCGTCCGCGGCGAGGCCGAGGTCGACGACGACGGGCGCACGGTCCGGCTCCGGGCCGGAGATACCGTGCTGACCGGTGGCGGCGCGGGGCACGCGGTGAAGAGCGTGGGCGCCGAGCCGCTGGAGATGGTGGCGCTGATCGCCCGGTTCCAGTGAGGTGGCGCGGATGCTGGAAAATCAGCTGTTGTTGCGTCTGGCCGAGCAGTACGGGACGCCGTTGTACGTCTACGATCTGGATCTGGTGACCGCCCGCTACCGCGATCTGTTCGAGTTCATTCCCGACCCCGGGCTGGAGATCCGCTACGCCATGAAGGCCAACTACAATGTGGCGTTGCTGCGGCACTTCAACGCGATCGGCTGCGGGCTGGACACGGTCAGCCCGGCCGAGGTGCTGCTGGCGCTCAAGCTCGGCTTTCCGCCGGAGCGGATCATCTACACGGCCAACAACCTGACCGATGCCGAAGTGGCGCTGGTGCGCGAAACCGGGGTGCTGATGAATCTGGGGTCGTTGTCGCGGCTGGAGAAGTTCGCCCGGGCCTATCCCGGGAGCCGGATCTGCCTGCGCTTCAATCCCGATGTCTGCGACGGTGATAACGAGCGGACCATGACGGCCGGGGCTTTGACCAAATTCGGGTTGCTCTTCGACGATCTCGCCGCGGTGCTGGCGATCGTGCGCCGTCACCGGCTGCGGGTGGTCGGGCTCCATGAGCACACCGGTTCCGGGTTGCAGCGCGTGGAGTCGGTGTTTCAGAGCATGTGCAATCTGATGGCGATCGCCACGCCCGGGAACTTCCCCGACCTCGAATTTCTCGATTTCGGCGGCGGCTTCAAGGTCCCCTACCGGCCCGACGAGGCCCGGGTCGACTACCGGAGCATGGGCACGGAGATCGCCCGCTTGTTCGCCGATTTCTGCCGGGGGTACGGGCGTCCGCTCAAGATTCTGTTTGAGCCCGGCAAATATCTGGTGGCCGAGTGCGGCGTCCTGCTGACCCGGGTCAATACCTTGAAGCACAACCGGCAACGGGAGATTGCGGGCTGCGATTCGGGATTCCCGCAGCTGATCCGGCCGGTGCTGTACGGCGCCTATCATCAGGTGGACAATCTGAGCAATCCGGAGGGGCCCCGCCGCTGCTACGACGTCTGCGGCAACATCTGCGAGACCGGCGACCGGTTCGCCGAGCAGCGGGAGCTCCCGGAGATCCGCGAAGGGGATCTGCTGGCGATCCGCAACGCCGGAGCCTACTGCTACGCCATGGGCGGCGTGTACAATCTGCGGCCGATGCCGACGGAGGTGGTGGTTCAGGAGGGGCGGGCGCGGCTGGCGCGGCGCGGCTTCAGCCACCGGGAGCTGGCGGAGCGGATTCTGGAGTTGAGCGAAACGGAGCCCGGAGACGGGACCGGAAAGGCGTGAGCGGAAGATGAAATATCAGGCGGCGTTGGATCTTTCGGGCCCGGCGGCGGCGCTGGCGGCGGTGGACGCGGCAGGCCGGACGGTGCTGTCGGTGTCGCGGCCGATGCGAGGGCGCGAGGCGGCGGAGCTCTCCGAAGGGGTGGTCAAGAGTCTGGCCGGGGCCGGAGTTTCGCCGGACGAGGTCGCGAGCTGGACGGTCGGCTCCGGCCCGGGGTCGTTCACCGGGCTGCGGCTGGCGGCGGCGCTGATCTCCGGCTGGAGTTACGAGCGGCCGGAGGTCCGGGTCCGCTGCGTGCCCACGGCGGTGGCGCTGGGGCGGCGATTGCCCCGGGTCGAGGGGGAGCGCTGGACGCTGTTGTTCGACGGCCGCAACCGCGAACTTCTGACTTTCGAGCTGGAAATGCGCGACGGCGAAGTGCAGCCGGTGGGCGAGCCGGGGGTGATGTCCGGCGCGGACGCGCCCGCGGCGCTGGCCGGACGGCGGCTGGCGGCCCCGGTCACCGACCGGGAGGCGATTGCACGGTGGCTGCCGGGCGTTGATGTGTCGCTGGTGGAGCTGCGGGCCGAGGAGTTGATCGCGGCTCGGGAGCCGGAGTTCGACGGGGATCTGACCCGGCTGGTCTACATCCGCCCGGCGGTTCATCCGAAGGAGGTCTGAGATGTCGTCGGCGACGCCGGTTCCGGAAGCGGAGCCGCCCCCGAAGCGGCGGTTTCGGCTGCGCTGGTGGCATTGGACGGCGCTTTCCGTGACGCTGGTGGTGCTCAGCGCGGTGGTGGCGGGGTGGCTGCTGTTCAGTTCGGAGCGGAGTTTCCCGCTGGAGCCGCTGCAACCGGGCGATCAGGAGTTGATGCTGACCGAACTGGGGCTGATGATGCAAACGGCGCCGGGGAGTGAGTTGCGCCGGGAGTTCAGCCCGGAGCAGCTGGCGGCGTTGCAGCGCGCGATCGATCACTACGGGTCGCTGGCCGGGACGTTTCATCCTACGGCCGGTGAGATCTGGAACGAGGGGGCCAAAGTCTACCGATTTGCGCTCAACGGCGCGGTGCTGGAGCTGGAGTATCTGTTCGATACGCAGCACCCGTGGCTGTTCGGCGGGGTGTTGCCGATTCGGCTGGGGCTGCGTTTGCAGATGGAGCGCGGGGAGGTGGTGCCGGAGCTGGTGTCCTGCCGGATCGGAGCCTTTCCGGTGCCGACCGGGCTGCTGCGGAAGCACCTGGCGGAGGCGGTGCGCCGCTGCCGGGAGCTGCCGGAGTACGAATGGTTCCGCGGACTGGTCCGCGAGTTGTACACCGAGCCGGGGAAGCTGGTGGTGGTCTACGACCCGGAGGCGGTGCGGACGCTGCTGTTCTCGTCGCTGAATCCGCAGCTGACGCCGGGACGCTGAGCGGACAGCCGGAGGAATTCGGGGAAATTACGGCCGCGGCGGCGACGGCTCCTTGAAAAGAGGGCAATCCGGCGTTATATTATTCGGAAGTAATGGACTGATAACTCAAACCGAGCAGGTGTATGTCTTTGTTCAGCAGCGGAAAATATTCGACCTTGCGGATCTCCGCCCCGAGCGGTGAGCGGCGGATGGTCATCCCCGACGGTTCCTGGCTGAAGTGCAAGAACTGCGGCCAGACGCTTTATTCGGATCGGCTGGCGGACAACCTTTCGGTCTGCTGGTACTGCGGGCACCATCTGGCGTTGACGGCTCCGGCCCGGATCGCCTCGCTGACCGACGAGGGGTCGTTTACGGAGCTGGACGGCAAGCTCTATTCGGTGGACGCGCTGGAGTTCACCGATCTGAAGAGCTATCAGACGCGGCTGACCGAGGCCGAGTCCAAGACCAATCTTTCGGAGGCGATCGTCTGCGGACTGGCGACGCTGGACCAGCGGCGCTTTGCGCTGGGGGTGATGGATTTCCGGTTCATGGGCGCGAGCATGGGATCGGTGGTCGGCGAGAAGATCGCCCGGCTGGTCGAGAAGGCGACCGCTGAAAAACTGCCGGTGGTGCTGGTGACCGCGTCGGGCGGGGCCCGGATGCAGGAGGGGATCCTCAGTCTCATGCAGATGGCCAAGACCTGCGGCGCGCTTGAGCGCCATACCGAGGCGAATCTGCCGTACATCGCGATTCTGACCAATCCGACCTACGGCGGGGTGACCGCGAGTTTTGCGACGGTGGCCGACGTGATTCTGGCCGAGCCGGGGGCGATGATCGGTTTCGCCGGGCCCCGGGTGATTCAGGAGACGACCAACTCCAAACTGCCGGAGGGGTTCCAGACGGCCGAGTTTCTGCTGGAGAAGGGTTTGATCGACCGGGTGGTGGATCGGAAAAATCTGCGGCGGGAACTCAGTTTGCTGCTTGAATATTTCGGATTTTAGTGTATTTTGTTTTGTCGCCGGGCTGCACCCCGTGCGTTGTCGAGTGGGCGAACCGAGTCAGATGGGGAACCAAGCAGCTCTAAGCATTCTTCGGCAAGCGCATCCTGCGTTCAGTCCGGCGACTTTTTTTGCCCCTGCGGGGGAGCGCGGTGTTCAGAAGCGAAGGAGAATAGGCGATGGCTCGAATCGATGGCCGGGCGCCCGATGCGTTGCGCCCGATGGAACTGATCCCGGATTACCTTTCCCATCCCTTGGGCTCCACGCTGATTCGTTGCGGCGGAACCCGGGTGGTCTGCGCCGCGAGTTTGGAGTCGCGGGTGCCGCCCTGGCTGAAGGCCCAGCAGCGCACCGGCGGCTGGGTCACTGCGGAGTATGCCATGCTGCCGGGCGCCACGCACGAGCGGACGCGGCGGGAGGTCACCTCGGGCAAGCCGAGCGGGCGGACCATGGAGATCCAGCGGCTGATCGGTCGTTCGCTGCGGTCGGTGGTCGAGCTGGAGCGACTGGGCGAGAATACCTTCTATCTGGATTGCGATGTGCTCGATGCCGACGGCGGGACCCGGTGCGCCTCGATCACCGGGGCCGCGGTGGCGCTGGCTCGGGGGCTGCGCCGGGGGCTGGCGGACGGGGTGTTTCTGGAGTACCCCCTGCGCGAACTGGTGGCGGCGGTCAGCGTGGGCGTGGTGGACGGTGAAATGCGGCTGGACCTCTGTTATGAGGAGGACTCCCGGGCCGAGGTCGATATGAATGTGGTGATGACCGAGTCGGGAAAGTTCGTGGAAGTTCAGGGGACGGCCGAAGGCGCGCCGTTCTCCCGGCGTCAGCTCGACGGTCTGCTGGAGCTGGCCGAGCACGGTTTGAAACAGATTTTCGAGCTTCAGCGCGCCGCCTGCGAGGCGTAGAGCGCGCGGTTCGGCGCAAATCCGGAGAGGCGGAACAATGAGCGAATATCAGGTGATTGCCCGCAAGTGGCGGCCGCAATGTTTCAGCGAAGTGGTCGGCCAGGAGCATGTGGTGCGGACGTTGCGCAATGCGATCCGGCAGCAGCGGACCGCCCACGCCTATTTGTTTGTGGGCCCGCGCGGGGTGGGCAAGACCACGCTGGCCCGGATCTTCGCCAAGGCGCTGAACTGCCGGCAGCCGGTGGACGGGGAACCCTGCGGTGAATGTGACTCCTGCCGCTCCGCTACCGCCGAGAACAATCTGGACATCATCGAAATCGACGCCGCCAGCCACAACACCGCCGCCGATATGCGCGAGCTCAGCGAGGAGGTGCTGCACCTGCCCGCGGGCGGCCGCTACAAGATCTATATCATCGACGAAGTGCACATGCTCTCCAAGACCGCCTGGAACGCGCTGCTCAAAACGGTGGAAGAGCCTCCGGCTCACGTCAAGTTCATCTTCGCCACCACCGAGGTGCATCAGGTGCTGCCGACCATTATTTCGCGCTGTCAGCGGTTTGATCTGCTGCCGATCCCGACCCGGCTGATCGCCGATCGATTGCGCCTGATTGCGGAGCAGGAGCAGGTGAAGATCGAACCGGCGGCGCTCGAAGCGGTGGCCCGCGCCGCCGAGGGCGGCATGCGCGATGCGCAGTCGCTGCTGGACCAGATGATCGCCTTTTTCGCCATGGAGGACGGTCGGGCGATCACCGCGGAACAGGTGTTGTCGCTGTTCGGGCTGACCGATCGCGGGGATCTCGACGCGTTGCTGGCGGCGCTGCTGGGAAATGACGCCGGAACCGTGGTGGAGGTGATTCATCGGCTGTCGGTGAAGGGCAAGAATCTGGAGACGCTGTTCGACGATCTGCTGGCGGCCTTGCGCGGGGTCCGGATCTGTCTGGCCTTACGCGACCCGGAGTCGGTGCTGGACGAGGGCGCGGAGACCATCGCCCACTACCGGGAGGTGGCGGCGGCCACCCGGGTGGAGGTCGTGCAGATCCTGCTGGAGAATCTGGCGCCGGTGGGGCGGTTGCTGCACGCTGCGCTCAATCAGCAGATTTTCCTGGAGACGATTTTCCTGAAGGCCATGCGTGAGGCGCACGCGGTCCGGATCGACGATCTGCTGGCCCGGCTCAATCAGCTGCGCCAGGCGGGCGAGTTGCAGTTTCTCGATCAGGTTCCGGTGCCGGAGGCGCCCCGGAGCATTCCGGTCCGGGTCGTGGCGGTGACCCCGGCTCCGGCGGCGGCAGAGGTTCCGGAAACCCCGGCTCCGGCGGCGGCAGAGGTTCCGGAAACCCCGGCTCCGGCGGCGGCAGAGGTTCCGAAAACCCCGGCTCCGGCGGCGGCAGAGGTTCCGGAAACCCCGGCTCCGGCGGTGCCGGAGGCTGCCGCGGAGGCGGCGGAGTTGGAAGCCGAACGGGAGCCGGAAGCGGCGGCGGACATGACGGCGGGGGGCACGGTGCCGCTGCCGGAATCGGAGTCCGGGGCGGAGGAGCCCGACTCCGGGCGCCATAAGCGCCGGAGCATGATTCACGACGACCCCGGGATTCGGCAGCGGGTGCTGGAAAATCCCCGGGTCCGGCAGGTGGCGGAGTTGTTCGACGCCGAGATTGTGGATGTTCATCAATAAAATAACAGGCAAGGATCGAAGCAAGCATGTTTGGAAACCTCGGAGAGATGGCCAAGTTGGTCCAGAAGGCGAAGGATTTGCAGAAGAATATGGCGCAGCTCAAAGCGGATCTGGCGGCGGCCGAGTTCGCCGGAGCCGCGGGCGGCGAGGCGGTGCAGGCGGTGGTGAGCGGCGATTTCCGGGTCAAGCGGGTGTTGATCGCGGAGACGGCGACCGGCGACCGCGAGCTGCTGGCCGATCTCTGTCAGGCGGCGGTCAATCAGGCGCTGGACAACGCCCGGAACGCCATGCAGCAGAAGATGACCGAGGTGACCGGCGGGGTCAATCTGCCGGGGCTGTTCTGAAGGATGAGTGAACCCGGATATCCGGCTCCGCTGCAGGAGTTGATCGAGATGCTGCGTCTGCTGCCCGGCGTCGGGCGGCGCGGCGCGGAGCGGTTGGCGCTGGCGCTCTGGAAGTGGTCGCCGGAACAGCTCGGCGTACTCGGGCGGACGCTGGCCGGATTGCCGGAAACCCTCGGCGTCTGTCCGGAGTGCGGCGCACTGGCGGTCGCCGGCGAGAAGTGCGGGATCTGCCGGCAGCCCAACCGGGACCGCGGTCTGATCTGCGTGGTCGAGGAGGCTCCGCAGCTGTTTGCGATCGAACGCAGCAACCAGTTCCGGGGGCTTTACCATGTGCTCGGCGGGCGGTTGTCGCCGCTGGAGAACCGGACCGCGGAGTCGCTGAATCTGGAGCCGCTGCTGGCCAAAGCCCGCTCCGGCGAGGTCCGGGAGGTGATTCTGGCGCTCGGCGCCGACGTGGAGGGGCGGGCCACGGCGGTCTACCTTTCGGAGCTGTTGCGCGATACGCCGGTGCGGATTTCACGCCCGGCGATCGGGCTGCCGGCGGGGGCGAATCTGGCCTTCGCCGACGCCGCGACCATCGGCGTGGCGCTCACGGCCCGCACCGAGTTCTGAAGCTCGGCCTAGGGCTCCGCAGCCTCGGGGAAGATTTTGGCCAGCGCTTCGGTCAGGGTTCGGATGTCGTCGAACTTGAGCACGGCTTCCGCATCCAGCGGGGTGGGGCGGGCGTTGACGATCACCAGTTCGGCGCCGCCGCGGCGCGCGAGCAGCGGCAGCGAGGCCGCCGGCTGCACGGTGAGGCTGCTGCCGAACACCAGCACCAGTTCACAGTTTCCGAAATCGGTGAAGGCCTGTTCCAGCAGCGCCTCGTCCAGCGGTTCCTCGTAGAACACAATATCGGGTTTGATCAGGCCGCCGCAAGGACAGTGCGGCACCTCCCCGTTCCGGACCCGGGGCGCGATCTCTTCATAGCCGAACTCCCGGCCGCAGCGCAGGCAGTGGTGATGCTCGGGGCTCCCGTGCAGCTCGTAGAGTTTCCGGCTGCCCGCCCGGCGGTGGAGCCGGTCGATGTTCTGGGTGTAGAGACCGTGCAGCAACCCCCGGCGTTCGAGTCCGGCCAGCAGCCGGTGGGCGGGGTTGGGGTCGTAGCGATCGAGGTTGTAGACGAACTCCAGCGCCCACTGGTAGAACCACTCCGGGTGCCGGAGGAAACAGGAGCGCGAAAGGATCTCCTCCAGCGCGTGGCCCTGAAACTCCCGGCCGTTCGCGCCCGCCCCCGCCCCCCGGAAGTCGGGGATGCCCGACCAAGTGGAAATCCCCGCGCCGGTGAGCGCCAGAGTCCGTTGCGACGCCCGGAGCTGCCGGGCCAGTTCTTCCGTTGCCGTCGCCATAAGCTCCTCAAAAGCCGAGAATTGAAGCGGTTTCCTGTTTCGAGAAGTCGAAGGTCTGCTCCCAGACCGCCAAACCGGTGGCCAGGTCGGTCAACACCACATGGAAGACGAAGTAGCTTTCCTCGGTCCGGCCCGAGGTGGTCATTTCGCGCAGAATCTCGCCGGAAAGACTCATGTCCGGGGCGATCACCGTACCGCGCTTCTGAACGGTGGCCTGATTGAACAGGTCGTCGTTCTCCAGTTCCCGGACCTGCCGGGTGGCAGTGTCCTCGGCCCCCGCCGCGCCGACCGCGGTGGTGGTCACCGCCTTGCCGGAGCCGAGCAGCGCCTGCCGGATCTTGTTGGTCAGAATGGTGGTTTTGAGCTGCCTGCCGGTGCGGTCCTTGACCTCGCTGACCATGACCACGGTCTTGCGTCCGTCGGCTCGGTTGAGCACGCCGGAGGCGAGCAGCGACTGGATGCTGCGGGCGGCGACGTTCTGCCAGTCCTGGGTGTTGACGTCACGCACCGTGATCAGAGCCTGACTGCCGCCGGGTTCGATCCGGTGAGCGGCCGTGCCGCAGCCCGCGCCCAGCAGCAGCAGCGCGGCGGAAAAGGTGTGAAGCAGTGAGGTTTTCATCGGCAGTAACTCCTTGGTCTGGATGGTTAAATCAAGCTTATTCGGCCTCTTTGACGCTCAGCAGGAAGTCCCGGCAGCGCTCGTTGGGGGCCACCGCCTGCAGAAACCGGGTCTCGCCGGGCATCAGAATCAAATTGAGCCAGACGCTGGCCGGGGTCTCCACGCGCATGCCCTGCTCGTCGAACCAGTCGAACTTGTAGGCGAGGTGGTAGGGGTTTTCGCCGGTCAGGCCGCTCCACAGCTCGGACCAGAAGCCATAACGGGCGCTGTGCACGGTCGCCTGCACCTGAAGCAGCCCGGAGGGGGTGGTCCCCCGGTCGATCCGGATCAGCTGCAACCGGTCGCGGCAGAAGTCGTCGGTGGAGAAATACCGGTAGTCGACCTCCTGCCGCCGGGCGGCGGTCTCGGCGTTGCGTACGGTGTTCACGGTGTCCTGACAGCCGGTGAGCAGCAGCAGTGCGGCGGTCAGCAGTAGAAAGGATTGCTTCATGATCAATTCCTCACAGGTTAGAGGACCGGACGGGTCCCTTGTTTGGCGATTTCAACGTTATGTTCCCAGACGGCCAGCCCGGTGGCCAAGTCGGTCAGCGTCAGGTGGAACAGGAAATAACTCTCCTCGGTCCGACCCCGGGTCACCGTCTGCTGCGTGATCGAGCCGGAGAGACTCAGATTCGGCGCGATCACCGTCCCGGAACGGGGCACCGTACCCGGGTCGAACAGATCATCCAGCTCCTTCTGCCGGATGCGCCGCACCGCCGGATCGAGATTGCTGCCGTACCCCACCGCCGAGGTCACCGTGGCCTGTCCGGAACGGAGCACCACCGAACGCAGCTGGTCGGTCAGCAGCCGGGTCTCCAGATGTTGCAGCGTGTAGTTGCGGATCCGGCTGATCATCAGCACCGGGCGCTGGCCGTCGTTGCGCTTCAGCGCGCCGGAGGCCACCAGCGACTGGGCCGCCTCGGCGGTCACCCGCTGCCAGTCGGCCGGATCCACCCCGCTGACCGTGAGCAGCGACTCCGGACTGCCGGACTCCAGATAGCGCGCCGGAGTCCCGCAGCCGCTCAGCGTGATGACCCCCGGCAGCACTGCGCCGCCGAGCAGCAGACAAGTAATTTTATTCCATGCTTTCATAGGTTCGCAGATAGTATTGGCCGCTGATCTCCCGGACGTAGAGCAGCGCCCGCTGGGTCTCCGGACCGAGCTCGAGTTGCCAGCGTTTCCGGACGGCGCCGTCGGAACCCAGCGCCTCCAGCGTCAGTTTGCGGTCGGCCGGGAGCGGCAGGTGGGCTGCCTGAAAGTTCCGCGGCAGCGTCCGCCACCGCCGCCACTCCCGCTGGTTCACCGTCACCCGGCTGGTGGCCTCGACCGCCAGCCGGGCGGCCAGCACCGCCAGCTCCTTGCCTTCGTAGTCGGGCATGGCCAGCGCCGTGGCCAGCTGAATTTGCGCGCTCCGGTGCGCCGCGGTCATGGCCGTGACCGCGTTCAACGTCCGGGCGGCCAGCTGCGGGAACTGCAGCTGCCAGAACTCGTCGCGCAGAATCTCCCCGAGATCGGCCAGCTGGACGGTCCGGGCAACATTCCCGCCGCCCCGGGCCTGCAACCGGCCGCCGGAACGGGCCGGCAGCGTCGGCAGACTGAAACGCCAGTCGGCCGGGACCTGGTCCGGCAGCTGAAAACGGGCGCTCCGATCCTCCCAGGCGGGCGGTTCCCCCTCCGCGAAGATCAGGTAGATCACCTGATCGGCGGGGTCGTAGGGCCAGGGTTGAACCCCGGTCAGCGCCTCCGGCACCGGGTCGCCGAGCAGTTTCAGCAGCGTGACGTAATCGCGCCGGAAGAGTTCGTTCCCCGGATCGAGTCGCAGCAGATAGCCCAGATCGATCGCCGCCTCCTGATAGTCGTTGTCGAAATAGTAGCCCAGCGCCGAGAGGTAGAAGCCCAGCGGATTGAGCAGCAAACTCAGCCCCGGCCGCCGCCGTCGGCTGTATTCGGTGTAGGCGTCGGCCGCCTGTGAGCGGTCGAAGAGCTCCTTCAGCCGGGTGTCGGCCAGCAGCCGGGCCATGGCCGGGGGCGGCTGGTCGGCGCGGAACTCCTGCCGGAGCTCCGGATCCACCTCGTTCAGCAGATAATTGAACTGGCTCCGGCGCAGCCGCCGGAGTTCGACCAGATAGTCCTCCAGACTCCCCTCGTGCAGGTAGCAGAGTCCCTTCAAAAGATGCAGCGCCAGCCGCTCCGAACGGCTGCCGGTGTAGTCGGTCGCGCCGGGAAATTGCAGTTGGCTGCCGTCGCCGTCGTACCGATAGAGCAGTTTTTCCGCCCGGTCCAGACAACGCCGCGCCTCCCCGGGGTGTCCCGCATCCAGATTGATGCTGGCCGCCTCCAGATGCCAGAGCAGCGCGTTGCCGTCGGTGCTTTCCTGCTGTTCGGCGCTGAGTTCGCGGCTGCGGGCGGCGGCCTCCTCCAGCCGGTGGTCGTAGTAGGCGTCGGCGATTTCGCGCTGATCGCGCTCGGTCCGCAGCGTCCGACAGCCGGCCGGCAGCGCCAGACCGCACAGGATGAGCCGCAAAATCAGGTGTCGGAACCGGTTCCCCGGTCTGGGCGAGGTCGTATTCATTGGATCTTGGGATAGGCCGGGGGCGGAGAGGCCGTTTCGGGCTCGCTTTTCAGGCGGCAGTCCGCCCCCACCGCCACCGGCTGCGCCCCCGGCAGCAGTTCGGCGGTGGCCAGGCCGGGAACCACGGAGAGGATCCGGGCCTCTCCGACCGGCTGAGACGCGCTCCCCAGCTCCTTCCCGGTCCGGGGATGGACCACGGTCGGACCGGGGTTGTACACGGTGTAGAGTTGTCCGGGCGTCACCCCGGCCCCTTCCCCCCGGGTCAGGAGCAACCGATTGCCCTCGACCTGCGCCACCAGAATCGGATCGATCCGGTCCAACAGCGCCCGTCCCGCGGTCTCGGCCAGTCGCCGCGCGAGCTCCCGCAGATAGTCGCGATCGGTCCACTCCCGGCGGGTGGCGGCGGACAATTCGGTACTCTCATAGCGACAGACCACCGGTTCGACGGCCAGCACCCGCCCGGTGGCCACGTCGATCAGGCGGAGTGTGAGTTCGGCCTGAAACCGCCACCGGGGCGCGGCAACGCCGGCGATCGCGGTTCCCGTCGCTCTTACGGTGCGTTCAAAGCGGGTCAGGTCGAAGATCGCCAGATAATCGGCGACCTTGAAGCGGTTGAGTTTGATTTTTTGTCCAGGCTCCGCCTGCGCCGTGTTGACCAGCGCAGATTCGACAGCCACTGCGGGCAGATCACCGCGGGTCAGCAGTTCAAAACTCCCCGCCTTCAGCAGAAAGGAGGTGAATTCGTCCTCAACCCAGTTGTTCTCCTGAAATCCGACGACCGGATCTCCCGCCAGCAGGACCAGACGGCCGGTGCGCTCCGGGACCTCTTCCAGCAGACCCATCTGGTTGAGCGCCTGCTCCAACCGGGGGTAGAGCCCTTCGGGATTCTCCGCCTCGATCGCCGCCCGGTGGTGCGGGAGCACCCGGCCGGTCTCGGCATCGACCAGCGTCAGCACCGCCAGCAGTCGGGAGCCGACCCGGGTCACACTGGTGGTCAGCAGGTACTTCACCCCCTGCTGCCGGAGCTGGGTTTTCGCGCTCTCCTCGAGCACCAGTCCCGACTGGTTGAACTCCCATTCTCCCAGCAGTTGCCGCAGTGAAGCCCGGGAGTACAGTTCGTAGTCTCCGCCGAGCTTTGCTTCCAGAAAGTGGGCGAGTCCGGCGAGTTCCCCGGTGCCCACGCCGCCGCCGGTCTGCGGTTCGGCCACCGCCAGTTTGTCGGCGGCCAGAGCACTCAGCAACAGGACAAAGCAACCCAGCGTCAGCAGTACGGATCTCATGACCGGTCCTCCTTGGCGGCCCCGGCGACGAAGTGATCGTGGAGCTTGGCCGCCACCTGTTCCACAGCGTTTTTCAACAATCCGGAAAAGCGGTCGGAATTCCGCGTCTCGGCGAATTCCGTGCCCAGCTCGCTTTGTTCGACCGTCACCGTCCCGGCATAACGTATCGCCCCGGTGGCGAGGTCAACCAGCTGGACGACCAGATCCAGCGAGTAGGTGGTGGTCGTCACCTCATTGCCGTAGACCCGGGTCCGGCGCTGGCGGGTGCGCAGATCCGAAACCGTCGCGCCGAGCAGATAATCGACCCCGCTGCGGGCGGCAAATGCGGCCGGAGTCTCCTCCGGCGGCGCCGTCAGCAGCGCCTGAGCCAGTGCCTTGCGGTCGACTACGCGGAATTCCGGGTAGCGCGCCAGCGCCGCAATCAGATAGTCCGCCCCCAGAATCACCGGACGCTGTTCTCCGAACAGCAGTCGGTCGGCCAGCACCTCGTGCCGGAGCTGCGCCCGCTCCTCCCGCTTCTCCCGGCGCTCCTGCCGATGGCGGAGCAGCCAGGCGTTGGTCCGGGTTTCCAGCGCTTTGACCAGCCCGAGCCAGCGATCGTCGATGACCTGACGATCCGCCGCCGTCAGCTGTTCCGTCAGCGCGTCGGCGGCCGGCACCGGAGTCGGAAGCTCATAGCGGTTATGCCCCTTGAGTTCCACTGTGGTGAAGTCGATGACCGCGATGCCGGGCAAGCTCGACGCCGCCTGCTCCGCCGCGGTTATCACCGGTGTGGTCAGCAGCGCCAGCAGCACTCCGGCGCCGCGCCATGAGTTTGAAAAAAACGCGCGCAATCCGAACACCTCCCCCTTTCCGCCGGGCAACCCAAGCCCGGCCCGAACTCCTCCACGCCGTCGGAGCGGGAGGAGCCTGGTCTGGAATACTATAAGCGCGATATTGGAAAATGCAAACAGAAGTTTCAGCGTTCCAGTTCGCGCCAGACCGGTTCCAAGTCGACCACCTCGCCGCCGTGCATCGCCCGGTCCAGCGCCAGGGCGAAGACGGCGCTTTCGAGTCCCTCCGAACCGCTGCACTTGATTGGAGCCGCTCCCGTCATGGCGGCGAAAAATTCGCGCATCTGCACGTCGTCGCCGCCGCCGTGGCCGTCGGCGCCGAAACGGTAGAGCTGTTCCGCCTCCTCGCCCAGTTTCCGGGCCCGCAAGGTTCCGCTGTAGAGTTCGGCAATCAACGTGCCTTCGGTGCACGACAGGTACATTCTCCGCTCCGGAATGGCGTTGGACATGGTGGCCTGGAACTGGACCTTGACGCCGTTCCGGAAGAGGGCGATTCCGACCTGGGTGTCCAGCAGATCCTTTTCGGAGGTGAAGGACGAGGGTTCGGCGTGGGGATCGCGCCAGGTGTTGAAGGTCCGCTCGCCGTACTGATCCATCAGTTTTTGATTTTCCGGGATGAAGAAGTCGCGTCCGCCAAAGGCGGCCACCCGGGTCGGCAGCGACTGCGTGAACCAGATCAGCAGATCGAGGTCATGGCAGCACTTTTCCAGAATGTGCGGGCCGGCCAGCCGGGTGAAGCGCCGCCAGTTGCGCATGATGTAGCCGCCGTGTTCGGGCGCGATGTTCTCATTGGCGTCGATCGCCAGCAGGCGGCCGTAACGCCCGGAGTCCAGCAGCTCCTTGACCTTGCGGTAGAGCGGCGAATAGCGCAGCACGAAACCGGTGGCGAAGCGTTTCCCGGATTCGACGCTGAGCCGGTAGAGCGCCCGGCAGTCCTCCAGGGTGGTGGCCAGCGGCTTTTCGCTGAACACGTCCTTGCCGGCGCGGAAGGCGGCCTCGACCTGCTCCCGATGGCAGGCGTTGGGCGAGAAGACCATCACCCAGTCGACGCCGGGGGTGGCGATCGCCTCCTGATAGTCGGCGCAGCGCCGGGCTTCGGGCATTTCCCAGTGGGCCAGGGCGCGCTCCAGTTCCTGCGGGTCGGGGTCGTAGGCGGATACCACCCGGACCCCGCGGTGGGACTCGCGCAACAGATGATCGATCACCCCGACCGCCCGGCCGCCGGTGCCGAGGATCGCCAGTCCGAACTCTTTGTTCTCAGCCATGAAAAAACTCCCTTGAATGTTTGAAAATGGATCGCACCGGATATAGTATAGAGCAAAACCAGTGAAAAAAAATGGATAAAAACACGATGGAGAATGACAAAAAAGCGGTCGTTCATCCGCGGCTGGGCCGCCCCAGCGAGGTGCAGCGTCGCTACGGACTGTGGATTCTCGGCGGCGGCGAGTTCCGGACGGTTCCGGACAGTTTCTACCGGACTCCGCCGCGGCGTTTTGAGTTCTATTCGCTGTCGCATCTGTTCCGGGGCGCGGGCCGGTTGTGGCTGGCCCCCGACCGGGAGTGGGAGCTCGAACCCGGCGACGCCGTGCTGATCACGCCCGGACTGGTCAACCGCTACGGCGGCGTCCGGGGCGAACGCTACTGCGAGGATGCGGTCCGGTTCTGGGGGCCGGTGGCCGATCAGCTGCTGGCCTGCGGCGTGCTGGTGCCGGGCCGGATCCCGTTCGGAGCGGTCCGGCGGCTGCGGCTGATCGCGGAGCTGGCGCAGGATCCGGCGGCGGCGGCGCAGATCAACGCCAATCTGGCGCTGCAACGGCTGCTGGTCGAGCTCTACAACGAGCGGCGGCGGCCGGCGGCGCGTTCGGCGCTCGAGGAGCTGCTGGAGACGGTCAAAGCGGATCTGCGCCGCTGGTGGACCGTGGCGGAGCTGGCGGAGCTGTGCGGCATGAGTCCGGACCGCTTCCGGCGGCACTTTCAGCGGGCCACCGGGAAGCTGCCGAAAACCTACGTCGAGGAACTCAAACTGCGCCGGGCGGCCGAATTGCTGGCGACCGGTGAGCTGAGTCTCGGGGAGATCGGGCGCACGCTGGGGTATCGGGACGTCTACCACTTCGCGCGCCGGTTCAAGGCGTGGAGCGGAACCCCGCCCGGCCGCTACCGGCAACTCTCCCTGCCCGGCGGGGGGGAGGGCCGCTAGCGCGCCGGAGCGGAGCCGCTCCGGTCGCGGGCCGGAACTATTTGGCCGCGGCGGCGGCGTTTTTGGTGGCCGCCGCCTTGTCCTCGGCGAGCTCCTCCACGGTCCGGGTGTGGAGCCGGGCCGCGCCCTGATAGTGTTCGCGGGTGGGGATCAGATCCTTTTTGCGGGCCAGGCGCTTCTTGGCCGCCCGGATCGCCTTGCCGTACTGGGGCAGCCACTGGGCCTGCGCCACGAGCATCTCGTCGGTGAGCTGCCAGATCTCCGGCGGGTTGGCCACGGCCCCGACCAGCGGATCGAGCATCATGGCCTGACGCAGCAGCAGATCGTCGCCGTGAACCGCGGCTTCGACCGCCAGGCGCTGGACCTGAATGCTGGCGTTGCAGACCGCGGCGCAGCCCAGCGGCAGATCGCCGACCTGCGGAATATTGATGCCGTTGCCGTCGACGTAGCCCGGGACCTCGACCACCGCGTCGTCGGGCAGGTTGGTGATGCAGTGGTGGTTGACCACGTTGAAGTGGCCGCGGTAGATTCTGCCGGTCTCCAGACTCTCGATGATGTAGCTGCCGTGCTCATTGCCCCGGTTTTCGGGTTTGAATTCGCGCGGCGGCTCCTTCATCCAGTTGGGGAAGTCGTACTCGAACCAGTTGCGGCCCTCGGTGCAGACCCGGAGATAGCCGCCGGTCTCGCCGTTGATCCAGTGGTCGGTGCTGATCCAGCGGCCGATCTCCTGCTCGCGCTTGCGGTACCAGGGGACGTATTCGGAGAGGTGGCCGTTGGACTCGGTGCTGTAGTAGCCGAAGCGGCGCATCATGTCGATCCGGACCTTTTCGGTCTGGCTGTAGACCGGATGTTTCTCAAAGGCCGCCAGCAGTTTCCCGGTCATGTCCTCGCCGTGGTAGCGCAGCTGGATGTACCAGGTCTGATGGTTGATTCCGGCGCAGATGTAGTCGAGTTCGCGGGCCGGGACGCCGAGCACCTCGGCGATCTGCGCGTGGCCGCCCTGCACCCCGTGGCAGAGACCCAGGGTCCGGATTTTGCCGTACTGGTTGGCCGCCCAGGTCAGCATGGCGTTGGGGTTGCCGTAGCTCAGGAAGAGCACGTCGGGGTGGGCCACTTCGCGCAAATCGCGGCAGAAATCGAGAATCACCGGGATCCCGCGCTGCCCGTACATGATGCCGCCGGCGCAGAGCGTGTCGCCGACGCACTGGTCGATCCCGTACTTGAGCGGAATTTCGATGTCGGTGGCGAAGGCCTCCAGGCCGCCGATACGGCACATGTTGAAGACGTATTTGGCGCCGGTCAGCGCCTCGCGCCGGTTCAGGGTCGACTGGATCCGGATCGGCAGCCCGTTGTGGTCGATGTCGCGCTGGCAGAGCTGCGTCACCATTTCGAGGTTGTGCGGATTGATGTCATGAAAGGCGATCTCCAGCTCCCGGAACTCCGGCACCGTCAGCAGGTCGGAGAGCAGCTGGCGGGTGAAGCCGATACTCCCCGCCCCGATGAAGGCGACTTTGAACTTTTCCATATTTGCTCCTCTTCTGGTTGTGAAAATGGATCGACACTTCTTAACCCTAACGCCGGTTCCAGCTTTTTGCAATTGCCCCTTTTTGCCTATTGTTTTGCGTTTTGTGCTGTTTCCCCGGCGGTTTGGAAAAATTTGCATTTTTGGGAAAAAGGTCGATATTATACGCAGGAAAACGGGCGTGACAGGGAGGTTTGTCCGGAAATGGAAAAATATCGTTTCAACATCCGGGGGATGCGCTGCGCCGCCTGCGCCGCCGCCGTGGAGCGCGCGGTCAAGGCGTTGCCCGGGACCGATCGGGTCTACGTCAATATCGCCACGGCGCAGCTCACGCTGCTGGCCGATCCGGAACGGACTCCGGTCGCCCGGATCGAACAGGCGGTCCGGGGCGCCGGTTTCACCGCCGAGCCGGTGGCTGAACGTCAACTGCAGATGCCCGGCGAGGAGGCGCCTGAAGGCCCGACCCGGGTGCTGGTCGCCTGCGGTTTTGCGCTGTTGCTGCTCTATGCGGCGCTGCATCACCCGCTGGGGTTGCCGTTCCCGCCGCTTTCGACGCGGGGCGAAGGGGTGCTGCAACTGGTGCTGCTGCTGCCGGTTCTGGCGGCAGGGTGGCGCTTCTACGACAGCGGATTCGCCGCGCTGCGCCGCCGGTCGCCGAACATGGATTCCCTGATCGCGGTGGGAACCGCTGCCGCCGTCAGCTACAGCGGGTATCTGCTGCTCCGGGGCGGGGAGGGGGCGCACTTTCACTTCGACGGGGCGGGGATGATTCTCGCTTTGATCATGCTCGGGAAATACCTGGAGGGGCGGTCGCGTTATCGGGCCTCGGGCGCGATCCGCGAGCTGATGAAGCTGGCGCCGCCGACCGCGCTCCGGCTCGAGCCGGACGAGCGGGAGCAGGAGGTGCCGCTGGCGGAAGTGCAGCCGGGGGACCGGCTGCGGGTGCGGCCCGGGATGCGGATCCCGGTGGACGGCGAGGTGCTCTCCGTCGCCTCCGCAGTCGACGAGTCGATGCTGACCGGCGAAAGTCTGCCGGTGGAGAAGGGTCCGGGCGACCGGGTGGTCGGCGCTTCGGTCAACACCTCCGGCACGCTGGTGATCCGGGCGACCGGGGTCGGGAGCGACACGGTGCTGGGGCGGATCATCGAGCTGGTGCAGGAGGCGCAGGGCTCGCGGCCGCCGATTGCCCGGCTGGCGGATCGGGTTGCCGGCGTCTTTGTCTGGGGGGTGCTGCTCATCGCCGCGGTGACCTTTGTCGTCTGGCTGGCGGCGAGCCGGGAGTTCCCGACGGCGCTGGAGTTCGCGCTGGCGGTGCTGGTGGTGGCCTGCCCCTGTGCGCTGGGACTGGCCACGCCGATCGCCCTGATCGTCGGTCTCGGGCAGGGGGCCCGGGAGGGGATTCTGATCCGCAGCGGCACGGCGCTGGAACAGCTCGGCGCCGTGCGTACGGTGGTCTTCGACAAGACCGGGACCCTGACCCGGGGACGGCCGGAGCTGACCGGCATCCACCCGGTGCCGGGGACCGGGTACGCGGCCGACGACCTGCTCAAGCTGGCGGCCGCGGCGGAGCAGTCCTCGGAGCATCCGCTGGCCCGGGCGCTGGTGCGGGCGGCGCAGGAGCGTTCGCTCTATCTCGGGCGGGTCGCCGAATTTCGGGCGGAGCCGGGGTTCGGCGTCTCCGCCCGGCTCAACGGGCAGCGGGTGCTGGCCGGACGGGAGCAGCTGCTGACCGGGGCCGGAGTCACGGTTCGGACCGGGAAGTTGTCGCTGCCGCCGGGGCAGTCGCAGATTTTTCTGGCGCTGGATGGAACGTTTCTGGGGGTGCTCTGCGTGGCCGACCGGGTGCGGCCGGAGGCGGTCGCGGCGATCCGGGAACTGCGCCGCCTGGGACTGCGCACGGTGATGCTCTCCGGCGACCGGCGCGAGGTGGCGGAGGCCGTCGCCCGGGAGCTGGGACTCGACGACTTCCGGGCGGAACTGCTGCCCGAAGACAAGGTGGCGGCGCTCCGGGAACTGCGGAACTCGGGCGCCGCGCCGGTGGCGATGGTGGGCGACGGCGTCAACGATGCGCCGGCGCTGGCGGCCGCCGAGGTCGGGATCGCCATCGGTTCGGGGACCGATTCGGCGCTGGCCGCCGCCGGAGTGGTGCTGATGCACAACTCGCTGCTGGCGGTGCCGACGGCGGTGAAACTGAGCCGGCGGACCATGCGGATCATCCGGGAGAATCTGTTCTGGGCCTTCTGCTACAACGTGATCGGCATTCCGCTGGCGGCGGGCGTCTGGTATCCGGTGCTCGGTTGGAAGCTGAGTCCGGTGTTCTGTGCGCTGGCTATGGCGGCCAGTTCGGTTTCGGTGGTGCTGAATGCGCTGCGGCTGCGCCGCTTCCGCGCGCCGGAGACGATCTCCGGCGGCGGTGACGCCGGGGAGGTCGCCTCCCCCGGCGCCGCGGTCAGAAGCTGAAGTTGACGAAGGGCAGGAAGGGGATCGGCGCGTCTTCGTTGTAATTGATCAACCCGAGCTGGAAGCCCTTGCCTTTGCCGATGTTGATCAACCCGGCCTGGAAGCCGCCGTTGTCGAGCACCTGGTTGTAGAGCCCGGCCTGCATGCCTTCGGCTTCGCGGGCGACGTTGACCACCAGCGAGGCCTGAAGTCCGCCGAATTTGTCGGCCACATTGACCAGGGCGGAGGCCTGCAAGCCGGCGAAGTCGGCGCTGGTGTTGACCGCTCCGGCCTGGAGTCCCACAAAGTTGTCCGAGTAGTTGTATCCGGTCGAGGCCTGTACCCCGCGATAGCCCGCTTTGCAGATGCTGCTGCCGAGTGCGGCCTGAAGGCCTTCAAGCTGATTGGTCTGGGTGTAGAGCAGCGCTGCCTGGAAGCCGCGCACATAGTCCGTGGCCGCGACCAGCCAGGAGACCTCGGCTCCGAAAACCCGGCCCACGCCGGTGGTGATCGGCCAGCCGGTCTTGAGTCCGTAGACGTTGGAGTTGTAGGTCGAGCTCGGGATGTTCGGAACTACGCCGAACTGAATCGGAGTCCAGTCGCTGAGCGGCTTCTGGTCGGGCGAGGGCTGCGGCAGCGGCTTCGATTCCGCCAGCGCTCCCGCGGCGAGTCCACAGATCAGGGCGGCGGTGAAGAACAACGTTTTCATAATTCAGGAAATCCTCTTTGCTGATTTAAAAACAGAAATTGATGCCGATCATCCACGGCACGATGGAGTCTTCGATGTAGTTGACAATGCCGATCTGGAACGCGCCCTCCTTGGCCACGTTGACCACCCCGATCTGGACGCCGTTGCAGCGGTCGGCCACGGTGACCGGGGCGATCTGCACGCCGTTGGTGGTCTCCGTCAGCGCGCAGATGCCGCTGAGCTGAATGCCGTCGACCTGCTGCGAACCGGAGCCGAGGAAAGAAGCTTCCACTCCGCAGACCCGGTTGTCGGACAAACAGAAGGGCGCGCCGATTTTGAAGCCCGCCACATTGGTCAGGTTCAGGTCGGAGGGCAGCCCGGGGAAGACGAGCTGGAAGAGATCCCAGCCCGGTTCTGGGGCCGCCTTCTCCGGTTGGGCCGCGGGGGCCGCCGCCCGGCTTCCGACGATCGTCAGGACCGTCAACATCAGAATGACCGCCAATCTACGTTTCATGTTCTGTTTCCCTCCTTGGCGCTTGCGCCTGGTTGTGGTCGGTTGATAAAATTTCGTCCGGCTCGTAGCCGGTCAGCAACACCGGTTGACGATCATGCCTGAAAGCGGCCCCTGAGTCCCGATTGCGGGTCCGGTCCCCGCTGAACCGGGCAGCAATCCCGTCACCTTCGCGCCTCCACGCGCCCGGCTCCCGGTTTCAGTTCAATATAACGCCGCCCCCGGAAAATGCAAATCCGGTTTGCAGAGCCCGGCGGAAGGGATTATATTACCGACCGGAGAAGTGACGTTATGAATACAAGCCTCATCGTTTTGAGCAAGCAGCCCTATCGGGAGTCGGCGCTGCTGCTGGCCGGAATCAGTCCCGACTGCGGCAAGCTCAGTCTGGTGGCCCACGGCGCACAGCAGCCCGGCGCGGCCCCGGATCTCTACCGCGAGCTCGAAGTCTCCTTCGAGGAGCGCGGCGCGGGCGATCTCTTCACCGCCCGCGAGCTGGAGCTGGCGACGGTCTTCGATCAGCTCGGCGAGCAGCCCCGCAACTTCCAGTTCGCCGGAAGGATCGGGAGCTTTCTGCTGCGCAATTCGGTCCCCGGCGTGCCGCTGCCCTTTACCTACGATGCGCTGCGCAGCACGCTGGGCTATCTGGCGCTGCCCGCGGGCGAATCGCCCCGCACCCTGGAGCAGCTGGCGGTGATCGTCAAGCTGACCTATTTGTATGAGAACGGCCTGCTGCCGGAACCGGCCACCCCGGAGCAGGGCGACCTGCTGGAGAATCTGGTCGCCTCCGGGGTCGAGGATTCGCCGCTGCCGAACTGTCCGCCGGGCTACTGGCGCAGTCTCAACGGCTGGCTCAATTCGCTGATCGAATTTCACCGGCTGGCGCGCTGAACCGCGTCGTTCCCCCAGGCGAGATTGCATTTGCGGAAAATCCTGCTATAGTTTCACCGCGGGTCCCGCGAGTTTGAACTTTTTATTCAGCATGGAGGCGATATGCAAAAGTGTTTTCTGGTCTGCAACGCGCATCTGGATCCGGTCTGGCTGTGGCCCTGGGAGGAGGGGTTGACCGAGGCGATTTCGACCTTCCGGGTGGCGGCCGACTTCTGCGAGGAGTACCCCGACTTCGTCTTCGTGCACAATGAGGCGCTGCTCTACGAGTGGGTGGAGCGCAATGATCCGGAGCTGTTCGCCCGGATCCGGAAACTGGTGGCCGCCGGGAAGTGGTGCGTCTCCGGCGGTGCCTATCTCCAGCCCGATCTGGTCGGTCCCGGCGGCGAGGCGTTGATCCGGCAGTATCTGATCGGGCTGGGCTACTTCCGCAGCCGGTTCGGGGTGCGGCCGCTGACCGCCTACAACTTCGACACCTTCGGCCATCCGCAGGGGCTGATTCAGATTCTGGCCGGCTGCGGCTTCCGGAACTACGTCTTCTGCCGTCCTTCGGCCGCGCAGAAGACGCTGCCGGTGGGGTCGTTCCGGTGGCGGCACCGCAGCGGCGCGGAGATCGTCGGCCGCCGCTCCGACGATCACTACATCACCCAGGGCGAGCTGCGGCGATCGATGCGGGACGGTAACTGGCCCGAGCGTTACCGGGAGGAGGGGGATTTCATGTTCCTCTGGGGACTGGGCAACCACGGCGGCGGCCCTTCGCGCGAGGAGTACGCACAGCTGCCGGGAATGCGGGCGGACTTCCCGGAGGTGGAGTTCATCGAATCCTCGCCGGACGCCTTTTTCGCCCATTCGCTGGCCCGGCGCGGCTACGACGCGCTGCCGGTGGTGAGCGGCGATCTGCACGGGGTCAGCGAGGGGTGTTATGTGTCGATGCTGCGGATCAAGCAGCGGCATTGGGAGCTGGAGAATCTGGCCGGCGCGGTGGAGCGCTGGTGCACGCTGGCCTGGCGGCGCGGCCTGAAACCGTACCCGGCCGCCGATCTGAATTCGGCCTGGAAGGACATCCTGTTCTCCGAATTTCACGACAGTCTGCCCGGTTCGGGCATTCCGACGGTGGAGCGGGAGATCCTGAACGCGCTCGGCCACGCCGAGGAGATTCTGCGCCGCAAGCGGGCCGAAACCTGGATCGCGCTGCTGCGCGACGAGCCGCCCGGCGAAAATCTGGTGACGCCCTTCTTTGTGTTCAACCCCCACGCGCACGAGGTGGACGCGCTGGTGGAAATGGAGTACGGCACCGCCCGGCAGTGGGGGACCGACGGCATCCTGCGCCGGCTCTACTGCGGCGGCCGGGAGTTGCCGGCCCAGTTCGAGAAAGGGGAGCTCAATCTGGATGAGCCGAACTGGGGCGAGTGGCGGCAGAAGGCGGTGTTCCGGCTGACCATTCCGGCGCTGAGTTATCGCCGTATCGACGCCCATTATGAGGTGGTGCCCAAGCCCGAGATCCGGCGCTGGACGCTGCCGCCGATGCCGGAGCCGGGGCGGATCGTGGTCCGCGGCGAGGGCTTTGAATTCACGGTGAGTCGCCGGACCGGGCTCGCCTCCTGCCGGGTGGGAGACCGGGAGCTGCTGAAGCCGGGGTCCTGGGCACCGCTGGTCTACAACGACATTCCCAACAGCTGGAATCTGGCTCCGGTCCGGGAGCCCGCCGCCGACCAGTTCCGGCTGATGACTACGGCGGAAGCCACCGCCTACTTGACCACCGGTGCGGTGAATCCCGGCTTCCGGCGGAAGTGCCGCCCGGTGCAGTTGATCGAGGACGGTCCCTTCCGGTCGGTGATCGAAGCCCATTTCATCTCCGGACGCAGTACGCTGACTCTCCGGTATCTGGTGGAGAAGACCCGGCCCCGGGTGCGGGTCGAAGTGCTGACTGAGTTTCTGGAGGCGGACAAACTGCTCAAGCTGGTGCTGCGCCCGGCGGGAGGACTCCGGCGGCTGGAGGCCGAGAAGTGCTACAGCATCGACGACGAGACCGCGGCGCTGACGCCGCCGGACCGGGAGCGGACCTTCCAGAAGTTCCTGCGCTGGACTCCGGAGCAGGGGAGTCCCTGGGGCGTGGTCGGCCACGGCACCCACGGCTATCATCTGCAGGGTTCGACGCTGCAGCTGAGCGTGCTGCGGACTCCGGCCTACGGCTGCATGTCGATCTCGCCGGAGAACGAGCGCTATCTGTGCCGTCGGATTCCTCATCAGGATCGCGGGCTGCGCGAGACGGCCTTCACCCTGGCCTTCGGTCCGGCGGCGGCGAGTCCCGAGGCGCTGACCCGGGCGGCGCTGGAGATCGGGATGCCGCCGGTCGGATTTGTCTACTTCCCGACCCGCCGCGGGGCGACCGCACAGACCCCGGCGCCGGAGCTGGAAATCGCCGCGCCGAACGTGGTGCTCGGCGCGCTCAAAAAGGCGGAATCGGGCGAGGACACGGTGCTGCGCTTCTGGGAGTGCGGCGGTTGCGACAGTACCACCAGTTTCCGCTGGCAGGGGCGGGAGTACCCCCTGACCATCGGCGCCTGGCAGCTGGCGACGGTGCGGATCGCTCCCGACGGGGCCTGGTGCCGGACCAATCTCTTGGAGGAGCAGTCGTAGGCGTTACAGACCGCGCCGCCGGGCGCGCCGGCGGTATTCGGCGGGGGAGAGCCGGTAGTATTTGCGGAACAGCCGGTGGAAGTAGCTGGGACTGTGGAAGTTCAGCTCGGCGATGATCTCCAGCAGTTCGCGGTCGGAATCGGCCAGCAGCCGGGCGGCGTGGGCGAGTTTCAGTTCGTTGATGAATTCGGTCGGGGTTTTCCCGAGGTGACGGCGGAAGGATTTGCAGAGGTGTTCCGGCGTGCGGCAGGCCAGGCTCTGGAGCCGCGGCAGGCCGGCCAGATAGTGTTCGGGCTGACGCATTTTGCGGCAGAGTTCGCCGAGCCAGGCGGGGACCTGGGCTTCGGCCAGGCGGTTGTCCTCGTCGAGGAAGCAGCGGGTCAGCACCTCGGCCAGCAGCAGTTTGAGCCGGGCCTTGCGCAGCGCCGGAGCGGCGGGGTCGGAGGTGAGCAGCAGCAGCCGGTTCTCCAGCTCCTGCGCGACCTCGGCTTCGAGCAGGAAGGTCGGCGGCAGCACCGGCGCCGTGAGCTGGTGCAGAAAGGCGTCGTTTTCCAGATACTGGCTCAGGGTCAGGAAGAGTTCGAGCTGAAAGTCCCACTGAATGTAGCCGCAGCTGCGGACGCCGGGCGCGGGCGCCAGACTGTGCACGTCGCCGGGGCGCAGGATCGAGAGCTGCCGCGTCTCCAGCAGCTGCCGTTCGCCGTTGATCCGGTGCACGGCCCGGCCCGAGGTGATCAGCAGAATTTCCAGAAAGTCGTGGCGGTGCGGGGTGGTTCCGCTCTCCGGCGCGGAGTGGTAGAACAAATTGCCGCCCAGCTGGATCGGCGAACGTTCCGCCGCCGTCGTCTCCCAGCGGATCTCGTGGGCGGTCAGCCGCGCGCCCAGCGCCGGATCGAGCCGTTCCGCCGGCTCGAGCACCGGAGAAAGTTTTTCATTGTCGCTCATGATGATCTTAAAATAGAGCAGAAACCGCCAAAGTCAAGTCGGAGCTCCCGGACTGCAACTGCCGTAATTGCAGAAATCAAAACGGATGGAGTCGGAGCGGCGAAAAAGGGGGCTGAAAATCGAAAATGATAAAACAGGGCATAAAAAGGATAATTTCAGGCATGCAAACGGGAAAAAAACCGCTATACTAATGAAGAATACGGGTGGTCATGCCGGCCGCCCGCGGAAGACGAAGAGTCGTATTTCCACAACTTGAAGGGGTGAAGCGATGACGGATTTTGAGGCGTTGAAGCAGGCGGTGATGAAGGGCAAACGCAACGATGTTTCCGCCATGGTGCAGGCGGCCATCGACGCCGGGGAGAACGTGAACGAACTGCTGGACAAGGCGATGATTCCGGCGATGCGCGAGATCGGCGACAAGTTCTCGCGCAACGAAGCCTATGTGCCGGAACTGCTGATCGCCGCCCGGGCCATGCAGACCGGGCTGGCGCTGCTCGAGCCGCTGCTGGTCAACTCCGGGCGCAAGCCGCTGGGCAAGATCGGAATCGGCACGGTCAAGGGCGATTTGCATGACATCGGCAAGAACCTGGTCGCGATCATGCTCAAGGGCGCCGGGTACGAGGTGATCGACCTCGGCGTCAACTGCGACGTCGAGAAGTACGAGTCGGCGGTGGCTCAGGGCGCGACCATCATCGGTTGCAGCTCGCTGCTGACCACCACCATGCCCTATATGAAAGAGGTGGTCGATCACTTCAAGGGCCGGGGCGTCAAGGTGATCATCGGCGGCGCGCCGATCACCGAGGAGTACGCCGCCTCGATCGGAGCCGACGGCTTCAGCGCCGACGCCAACGGCGCGGTCCATCTGGTCGATCGGCTGATGGGCGTCGGTGCCTGATTCCGTTCATGATGGATGATCGCGCGCGCTTTCACGCGGTGATGGACTACGCCCCGGTCGACCGGGTGCCCTTGCATCTGGCCGGTCCGTGGGAGGACACCGTTCGCCGCTGGGAGCGCGAAGGCCTTCCCGCCGGCGTCGATCCCCATGTGCAGCTGGGGGTCGAGTCGCGGCGGCTCAAGGTCCACAACTTCGGGTACGCCTTCGGGCTCTGGCCGCGGTTCGAGCCGCGGGTGCTGGAGCGCACCACGGAGTACACGGTGACGATCGACGCCGCCGGGCGCACGGTGCGGAACTTCAACGATCACACGTCGATGCCGGAGTTTCTGAAGCAGCCGGTGTCGTCACCGGCGGAGCTGCGCCGGATTCTGGATGAACATCTGGATCCGGCGCGGATGGCGGAACGGTTCCCCGCGGAACTGCGGGGGCGCTTGGAGGCGGCGACGGCGCGCGGCGAATTGCTCATGGTCAACGGCGGCGGTTTCTACTGGACGCTGCGTGAGCTGGCCGGGGTGGATGGCGCCGGGTATTTGATCTACGACGCGCCGGAGCTGGTCGGCGAACTGTTCGACCGGCTGGAGGAGCAGATTCTGGAGGGCTGGCGCCGGATCGCGGAGTGGAAGCTGGTCCCCGACGTGGTCGGCTACGGCGAGGACATCGCCTTCAAAACCGGCCCCCTGGTCTCGCCGGAGTGGGTTCGCCGCGAGATCCTGCCCCGGTATCGCCGGATTCTGGCGGCCGCGCACCGGCTCGGAGTCCGGCACACCTGGTACGACAGCGACGGCGATCTGAGCTTGCTGCTCCCGGACTTTCTGGAGATCGGCATCGACGGCGTCTCCCCCTGCGAGGTGGCCGCCGGGATGCAGCCGAACCGGCTGCGGCACGAATTCGGCCGCGCCCTGCGGCTGATCGGCGGCGTGGACAAGCGCGAGCTGGCCCGGGGACGCGCGGCGATCGACCGCGAGCTTGAGCGGCTGCGTCCCGTGATCGAGGAGGGCGGCTATCTGCCGGCGGTCGACCACTCGGTCTCCAGTGACATTTCCTGGAGTGATTATCAGTATTTTGTGGAGCAATTGCAACGTTATCTGGAGCGATGAGATGAAGATCAGGATGAAGCAGTGGGCCGACCGGATCCGGACCGCCCCCGAACGGGTGGCGGTGCCGATCATGACCACGCCGGGAATTGAGTTGATCGGGGCGCGCCCCGGCGAGGTGTTTCAGAGCGGGGAGCTGCAGGCCCGGGCGATTCTGGCGTTGAATGCCGAAATTCCCGCGGCCGCGGCGGTGACCATGATGGATCTGTCGGTGGAGGCCGAGGCCTTCGGCTCGCCGATCGGTTTTTCCGAATATGAGAATCCGACGGTGACCGCCCGGCTGCTGAGCGATCCGGAGGAGATTCCGGCGCTGGCCGTGCCGCCGGTGGGCGCGGCCCGGACCGGCGAGACCTTGAAGTGCGTCCGGCTCTGCGCCGAAAAACTCACCGACCGCCCGCTGCTCGGCGGCATGATCGGACCCTTTTCGCTGGCCGGACGGCTCTACGATATGACCGAAATGATGATGCTCGCGGCGCTGGAGCCCGAAGCGGCGCACGCGCTGCTGCGCAAGGCCACCGACTTTCTGCTGCCCTACGCCCGCGCCTTCCGCGAGGCGGGCGCGAACGGTCTGGTGGTGGCGGAACCGGCGGCGGGGCTGCTCTCGCCGGAGATGAGCGCCGAGTTCGCCGCTTCCTACGTCCGGGAACTGGTCGAAGCGGTGCAGGACGACGAGTTTCTGGTGGTGCTCCACAACTGCGGTAACATCGTCGGGCAGATCCCCGACTGGCTGGCCACCGGCGCCGGGGCGATCCACGTCGGCAACGCGGTCCGGATGACCGAGGTCTGGCCGCAGATCCCGCCCGACGTGCTGATCATGGGCAACATCAGCCCGGTGGATGAGTTCAAGAACGGCACTCCCGAGTCGATGACCCGGGCCGTGCTCGAGCTGTTGGAAGCGGGACGTCCCTACCCCAACTTCGTGCTCTCCTCCGGCTGCGACATCCCGCCGGGGACCCCGATGACCAACGTCCGCGCCTTCTTCGCGGCGCTGGCCGAGTTCAATCGCCGGGGGTGAGCGGAGCCTCCGGATTCAGCTCGGGCAGCGTCAATGCCCCCTGACGCAGGATCCAGGGCGGATCGACCGTGCAGTCCACCACGGTGGAGGCCAGCGCGCCCGGTGCGATCGGGCCGCCCTCCACCGCCAGTCCGGGGGCACCGCAGAGTCCGGCCAGTGCTTCGCGCAAGGTCAGGGCGTTGGGGTCTCCGGAGTGGTTCGCGCTGGTGTTGACCAGCGGTTCCCCCAGCCGGTTCAGCAGCGCCAGCACAAACCGGTGCGCCGGAACCCGGAAGCCGAGGGTGCCGCCCGCCATCGTGGGCGCGATCACGGTGAGCGGTCCGGGGCAGTGCCGCGCCGCCAGGCGCTCCACCCAGCCGTCCAGCCGGACGCCATATCCGGCCAGTTGCCGCCAGTCGGCCACAAACCAGGCCAGCGGTTTGCGCCGCTCCCGCACCTTCAATTCGTAGATCCGGTCGATCGCCCGGGCGTCGTCGGCGCGGGCGACCAGCCCGTAGACGGTTTCGGTGGGCAGCGCCACCACGCCGCCGGGGCGGGACAGGGTTTCGAGGGCGGCTGTCAGCGCCTCCTCGAACTGCGTGCGGCAGTCCAGAATCCGCACCGTCACTCTCCCGCCTCCGGCGGAACGCCCAGCGCCCGGCGGACTCCGGCGAAGAAGTGTCCCCAAAATTCGATCCAGTGGGGGATCCGCTCGCCGAGATAGGCGAAGAGGAAGGCCAGCAGCCCGGCGACAAAGCCGTAGACGGCGCCGCAGGTCAGCGCCCGGTCGAAGGGATCGGAGTTGAGCAGCAGCCGGAACGGGGTCTGGCCGCTGGTGAGCAGCACCTCGGAGGCCGCGTCGAGCTGGAAGGTCTCCGCGGCGGCCAGGTCGCTCAGCAGCGTGTCGCCCGCCGGCAGCGGCCCGGTGAGGTAGGGCGTCCAGTCGATTCCGGAGTTGACCAGTTCCCGGACCGTCATGCCGCTCTCGACCAGCGAGCCGAGGGTCAGTTCGATGCCCGCCGCGTCGAAGAAGACGTAGGTCAGCCAGAAGACGGTGGCCACGGCCATCGCCGCCCAGGCGCAGTTCTTGGAGGCTTTGGGGACGTAGAGCGCGGTGATCACCGGGATGAAGATGATCACCAGCTGCGAGGCCCAGCTGTTGATCATCAGCCGGTAGATGCTGTCCACCTTGAGCGCCAGAAACATGGCGATGATGGTCAGCAGCAGTGTGGTGATCCGGGTGATGCCCAGCAGCCGGGAGTCGTTGAGCCGCGGAAACAGCGGGCTGATCACGTTGTTGACCAGCAGCGAGGAACCGGCCAGCAGCGAGCTGTCGGCCGAGCTCATGATCGCCGAAATCAGGGCGCTCAGGAAGAGCACCAGAATGATCGGGTGGAGCTGCCCGAGGATCAGAATCGCCATGTTGGGCAGCACCTGATTTTCCAGATCGCCGCTCAGCTCGACGCCGTGGCGGGCGAAGACGATGCGGGCGGCGAAACCGATGGTGATCGGCACCAGGGCGATGGCCGCGTAGAAGAAGCCGGCCATGATCGAGCTGGAGACCGCAATCTGATCGTTGCGGCTGGAGAGCGCCCGCTGGATCACGTCCTGCCCGACCACGCAGCCCAGCCCCATGACGATCCAGCTGCCGCAGTAGTAGACCAGATCGGTCAACCCGGTCACCTCGGGACCGGGCGCGAGTGAGAGTTCCGCGGCGGGCACCCGGGCGAAGACCTCGTTCCAGCCGCCGGCCTGATGGACCGCGCCGGGGACGATGACCAGCAGCCCGAGCACGATCAGCGAGACCTGGATCACATCGGTCATGGTCACCGCCCACATGCCGCCGACCATGGTGTAGGTGAGCACCACCGCCGCCGCGATCAGCGTGCCGTAGAGTTTGTCCATGCCGGTCAGAATCTGAAGGATGATGCCCATGCCCATGACCTGCGCACCGAGCCAGCCGACGTAGACCGGAACCATCCACAAGGAGGTGTAGACTCCGGCCCACTTGCCGTAGCGGCGGCTGACGATGTCGGTGACGGTCAGACACTTGGCGCGGCGCAGCAGCCCGACCACGAAGACTCCGGCGATGATCAGGCTCAGCGAGGCGGCGAAGGGGTCGGCGATCACGTCGCCGAGGCCTCCCGAATAGACGGTTGCCGCCACCCCCATGCTGGAACCTGCGCCGAACCAGGTGGCCAGCAGTGTGGCGGTGGCCATCCACAGCGGCAGGCGCCGCCCGGCCACCAGAAAATCCCCCAGCCCCTTGATCCGGCGGCTGCACCAGAAGCCCACCAGCAGCATGCCGATCATGTAGATGACAATTCCGACCCACAACATCTGCAGCGTCCCCTGGGTCAACCCCAGATTGAGCGCCTGCGTCGCGTGCCGGACCGGTTCGACGGCGGCGGTCAACTCCTCCATACGATTCGCGTCTGCTCCCTGTTAATTTTTTTGACCGTTCATGCCGGAGTGGACTCCGGAACAAATCGGAGTTTAAAGTACCCGCGTTTTGGAGAATTGCAATTTTATTTCGCTTTTTCCGCCGTTTTTTCTCCGGTTTTTTCCCGCGTTGGGATTGACAAGCCGGGCGCAGCGGGAAATATTATCAATCATTATGGAAACGGTTTGGTTATTTCTGTTGCTGGGCGGTCAGGCGCTGACTCTGGCCGCGGTGGCGGCGTTGTGGTTCCGGCGGCCGCCGGCGCCCGACCTTTCGGCGTGGATGACGGCGCTGGACCGGCTGGCGGCGCAGCAGCGGGAGGAGGCGGCGCGAAACCGCGGCGAGCTGGGGCAGACGCTCAAGAACTTCAACGACTCCCAGCTGCTCGGGGTCAAGCTGCAGACCGAAAGCGTGCAGCAGGAGCTCTCGCGCATGCGTCAGGCGCTCGGGGAGAAGTTGCGCGAATTGCGTCAGGAAAACACCGCCAAGCTCGAGGAGATGCGCGCCACCGTTAACGAGAAGTTGCAGCAGACGCTGGATCAGCGGCTGCGCGACTCCTTCAAGCTGGTCTCCGAGCGGCTGGAGCAGGTCTATCAGGGACTGGGCGAGATGCGCAATCTGGCCTCCGGCGTGGGCGATCTCAAACGGGTGCTGACCAACGTCAAAACCCGCGGCACCTGGGGCGAGGTGCAGCTGGGGGCGCTGCTGGAACAGGTGCTCACTCCGGCCCAGTATGTGACCAATTTTTCGCCGAAGGGCAATCAGGACCGCGTCGAGTTCGCCATCCGGCTGCCGGGACAGCGTGAGGACTCCGAACCGCTGTACCTGCCGATCGACGCCAAATTCCCGGCGGAGGACTACCAGCGGCTGCTGGACGCGCGCGACGCGGCCGACGCCGCCGCCGCGGAGCAATCGGCGCGGTTGCTCGAACAGAATCTCAAGGCGATGGCGCGGTCGGTTCGCGACAAGTATGTGAATCCGCCGGTCACCACCGACTTCGCGCTGCTGTTTCTGCCCACCGAGGGGCTGTTCGCGGAGGTGGTGCGGCGCCCGGGGCTGGCCGACTATCTGCAGACCGAGCTGCGCATCGTGGTGGCCGGGCCGACCACGCTGTGGTCGATTCTGAACAGTCTGCAGCTCGGATTCCGGACTCTGGCGATCGAGCGGCGCTCGGGCGAGGTCTGGAAGCTGCTGGAGGCGGTCAAGGCCGAATGGCTCAAGTACGCCGAAGCGCTGGACAACGTCAACGACCGGCTGCGCAAGGCCTCGGAGTCGATCGAAAAGACCCAGGTCCGGGTCCGGGCCATCGGCCGCAAGCTGCGCGAGGTTCAGGAGCTGCCGGACGCCGAGGCCAACCGATTACTGGAACTGGAGTCCTAGCTCTTCCGCCGATCGCCGGTCCCGCCCCGGCAGCGCAAAGGTCAGCGGCGGTCGCCCGAGTTCCCGCAGCAGTTCATTGGTCCGGGAGAAGGGGCGGCTGCCGAAGAACCCCCGGTAGGCCGCCAGCGGCGAGGGGTGGATGCCCAGGATCACCCGGTGACGGCGCTGATCGATCAACGTCTGCTTCTTCTGCGCCTCCGCCCCCCAGAGCAGAAAGACCACCGGCCGCGGACCGGCGTTCACCGCCCGGATCACCGCGTCGGTAAAGGCCTCCCAGCCCCGGCCCCGGTGGCTGCCCGGAGCGTGCGCGCGGACGGTCAGCACCGGATTCAGCAGCAGCACTCCCTCCTCGGCCCAGGCGGAGAGATCTCCCGACTCCGGCATCTCCCCGCCCAGATCATCGACCAGTTCGCGGAAGATGTTGCGCAGCGAGGGCGGCAGTTTGCAGCCCCGGGGCACCGAAAAGGCCAGCCCCTGGGCCTGCCCCCGGTCGTGATAGGGATCCTGCCCGAGCAGCACGGCGCGGACCCGCTCCGGCGGCGTGGCCGCCAGCGCCGCGAAGACCCGGTCCTCGGGCGGGAAGACCTCGCAGTCGCGGCGTTCGCGTTCGACGAAGGCGAAGAGCTGCTCCAGCGGCGGGAGTTCGAGCACCCGCCGCCAGCTCGCCGGGATGTCCTCGACGGTCAGCAATTGAGCATGCCGCCGGCCAGAATGATCTCCAGATCGCGGGCCGAAAGCGTGTGCTTGAGCGTGAGCGGGAACTCCCGTCCGTCCGCCTTGACCAGCACGGCCGCCACCGGTTTCCCGGGCTGAAGCTGGGTGCGGAGTTTCTCGATCCGGATGGTGTCTCCCTCTGCCACCCGGTCGTAGTCGGCCGGATCGCTGAAGAGCAGCGGCACGATTCCGAAGTTCACCAGATTGGCCCGGTGGATCCGCTCGATGGCCAGCGCGATCACCGCCTTGATCCCCAGATACATCGGGCAGATCGCCGCGTGTTCGCGCGAGGAGCCCTGACCGTAGCTGTCGCGACCCACGATGACGCCGTGACGGCCCGCGTCGCGCACCGCCGCCGCCCGCTCCGCAAAGGTCGGCCGCCCCGGCTCGTTGAAGCACTCGAAGACCACCTTGGAGTAGGCCGGAATGTTGCTGCGCAATTTCAAGTGGACGCCCGCCGGCATGATGTGATCGGTGGTGATTTTGTCGCCGACCTTGATCACGGTCACGCCGTCGAGGTCCTCCGGCAACGGCTGGTTCAGCGGCGGTTCGCCGATGGTCCGTTTGCGGATGATCTCACCGTCGAAGTGCGCAACCGGCGGAATGATCAAATTGTCGTTGACCGGGAACTGCTCCACTTCGGGGATCTCCGGATAGTCGATGCCCAGCGACCGGGGATCGGTGAAACAGCCGGTGAGCGCGGCGGCCACCGCCGTCTCCGGACTGACCAGATAGGCGCGGTCGCCCTTGGTGCCGGTCCGCCCGGCGAAGTTGCGGTTGAAGGTCCGCACCGAGACCGTGTCGTCGGCCGGACTCTGGCCCTGACCGATACAGGGGCCGCAGCCGGTTTCCAGGATCCGGGCTCCGGCGGCGATCAGGTCGGCCAGCATGCCGTTGCCTGCCAGCATCTCCAGCACCTGACGGCTGCCGGGCGCGATGGCGAGCGTCAGATCGGGCGAGACGGTGCGGCCCTTGAGCACTGTGGCCACCAGCGCCAGGTCGCGGAACGAACTGTTGGTGCAGCTGCCGATCAGCACCTGGCCGACCGGGGTGCCCCGGAGCTCCTCGATGGTCTTGATCTGATCCGGACTGGAGGGGCAGGCGGCCAGCGGCACGATGGCGTCGAGATCGATCTCGATCACCCGGTCGTATTCGGCGTCGGGATCGGCGGTCAGGGGGGTGAAGGCCGCGCCGCGGCCCTGTGCCTCCAGGAACTGCCGGGTCCGGTCGTCGGAGGGGAACAGCGAGGTGGTGACTCCGAGCTCGGCCCCCATGTTGGTGATGGTCGCGCGCTGCGGCACCGAGAGCGTGGCCACCCCCGGCCCGAAGTACTCGACAATGCTGCCGACGTTGCCGCGGGTGGTCAGGATTTCCAGCATCTTGAGCACCACGTCCTTGGCCGCGCACCAGGGGCGGAGCCGGCCGCTGAGCCGGACTCCGATCACTTTGGGATAGGGCAGGGTGAAGGGCCGCCCGGCCATGGCCAGGGCGACATCCAGCCCGCCGGCGCCAATCGCCATCATGCCGATGCCGCCGCCGGTGGGGGTGTGGCTGTCCGAGCCGAGCAGCGTTTTGCCCGGAGCCCCGAAACGCTCCAGATGGACCTGATGGCAGATGCCGTTGCCCGGCGGTGAAAAATAGACGCCCTTGGCCGCCGCCACCGACTGCAGATAGAGGTGGTCGTTGCGGTTTTCCGGACCGTTCTGCATCATGTTGTGATCGACGTAGGAGATCGACAGTTCGGTCCGGACCCGGTCGACCCGCATCGCCTCCAGCTCCAGATAGGCCATGGTGCCGGTGGCGTCCTGGGTCAGGGTCTGGTCGATGCGGACGGCGACCGGTGCGCCGGCGATTTTGTCGCCGGAGACGTAGTGGCGGTCGATGATTTTCTGTACAACGGTCCCTCTGGCCATGCCTTCACCTCGTTTTCTGTGTTCCTGACTGCGGTTGAAATCCAAGACGGTAATATATCGGATAAAAAGCGATTTTTCAAGGGAGGGCGGGTTGCAAAGCGGAGGGAACGGCGCTAGATTAGTACGAAATCTTCAGGTTGAAAAGCGAGGAGAGAAAGACCAAGATGAGTGAAGCCCGCCGCGGCTTGAGTGCCGCCGAAGTCGAACGCAGCCGCGCCGAACACGGCGCCAACGTGATGTCCCCCCCGCCGCGGTCCCCCTGGTATGTGGAGTTTTTCCGGAAGTTCGATGATCCGGTGATCCGGATTCTGCTGCTGGCCGCCGGCGTCTCGATCCTGATCGGCGAGGTGCTCGAAGGCGGCGGCATCGCCGTGGCGGTGCTGCTGGCGACCGCGCTGTCGTTTCTCAACGAATACCGGGCCGGGCGCGAGTTTGATGCGCTGAATGTGGTCCACGACGACACCCCCTTTACCGTGATCCGCGACGGCGAATTCCATCAGGTGCCGCTGCGCGAACTGGTGGTCGGCGATCTGGTCGAGCTGGAGACCGGGGCGGAGATCCCCGCCGACGGCGTGATTCTGGAGTCAATGAACTGCGAGGTCGATCAGTCGAGCCTGACCGGGGAGTCGGTTCCGGTCGCCAAATCGGCCGATCCCGACGGCGAAAGCGGAACCGCCTACCGCAACAATCAGCTGCTGCGCGGCTGCCTGATCGCCGACGGCCGCGCGCTGATGGAGGTGACCGCGGTCGGCGACGCCACCGAAATCGGCATCACCGGGCGCGCCGCCATGACCCGCGAAGACGAGCCGACGCCGCTCACCCGCCAGCTCGGCAAACTGAGCCGGGTGATCGGCGTGGTCGGGTTCGGGCTGGCGGCGCTGACCTTTGCGGCGCTGCTGACGCGGGCCTATGTCAATCACGAACTGGAACAGAGTCCGGGACAGTGGTGGATGTCCGTCGGCATCGGGCTGGCGGTGGTGATTCTGATGTTCAAGGTCTGGCAGCCGATTCTGCAGGATCTGGCCTCCTTCCTGAGATTGTCGGTCCGGCGGGAGCGCACCTGGCAATTCCGGTATCTGGTCCTGCTGGCGCTGCTGGTCTTTCTGGTCTTCTGGGCGGTCGCGGTCTTCGGCTGCGGCGTGCCCGCCTGGGAGTTCCGGGCGTGGATCGGGCCCGAGGCCGGGCACAAGCTGCTGCAGGCCTTCATGATCGCGGTGGCGGTGATCGTGGTGGCGGTCCCCGAAGGGCTGGTCATGAGTGTCACGCTGAGCTTGGCTTACGGTATGCGCAAGATGACCGCTGAACACAATCTGGTGCGCCGGATGCACGCCTGCGAGACCATCGGCGCGGCCACCGTGATCTGTACCGACAAGACCGGCACGCTCACCTACAATCAAATGAGCGTGGTCGCCGCCGAGTTCCCCGGCGTCGCGCCGGAGTTGATCGCCGAGGCGATCGCGGCCAACAGCACCGCCCAGCTGGAGCTGATTGAAGGCGCTCCGCCGCGCCCGATCGGCAATCCGACCGAGGGGGCGCTGCTGCTCCATCTGGCGCAGCAGGGGGGCGACTACCGGGCGCTGCGGGAGTCCTTTACGCTGGTTTCGCAGCTGAGTTTCACCACCCGCAACAAATTCATGGCGACGCTGGGCCGCAGCGCCGGCGGCGGCTGGGTGCTGCACGTCAAGGGCGCGCCCGAGATCGTGC
>CASFRF010000057.1 GCA_949297015.1 uncultured bacterium | reverse complement strand
TCGAACCTCAAACAGCAGGGCACCGGCATGACCACCTACACCGCCGACTTCAACGACTACTATCCGGGGCGGCCGCAGATGAACCACGGCTTTCTGGCTCCGAAGCTGAGCGACTACAACATCGCCGACTCCTCGTTCCTGAGCTACGTCCGGAGTTATCTGGGCATCGCCCTGAAGCTCAACGGCAACCGGGACTGGGGGCGGGACGGCCGGGCCGAGGACGTGCTGCGCGATCCGGATCTGGCGCAGGAGCGTTACTCCGCCGGCGGGCTGGGGTACGACGGCAATTCGCTGCCGGGCGCGGTCAACTACGCGGTCTTCCTCGGCTCCGCGCCGGTGACCGGAAACAGCGCCTGTCCGGCCTATTTTTTGAAAGCCAACCGGATGCGTCACCCGACCACCCTGGCGCTGGTCACCGATCAACTGTTCGATGTGTTCACCACCCCGAGTGAACCGAAATGGCGCGACGCCTACACCGTCCACAACAACGAAAAGGGCAATATCCTGACCGCCGACGGCAGCGTCCACTCGGAGGTCCTGCCGGTCTGGTGCTGCACCAGTACGGCCTCGGGCCAGGTGATGCCGCTGCGCAAGTACCGGCTGTTCCGCGGACCGACCAGCTGGGACGGCAATGCTCCGGGCTGGTGGGGTCCGAGCCGACCCGACGGCGCGGTGATCGAACCGCCGCTGCCCCCGAACTACAGTACCGATCCGAGCCACGAGCCGAATCCTTTCTTCTAAAAATCCCGGGGAGTGACCATGAAAATAACCGTTCTCAAGCTGGCGGCGATGCTGTTGAGTTCCGCCGGGCTGCTCTCCGCCGCGGAGTGGACCACCGTTTCGGAGCTGACCGTCCCCGCCGGGGCCAAACTCCGGGGCTTCGGACCCTGCGCCGTGACCTACGCCGACCATCGGAGTGACACGGGCGCGGCGGTCTCCGCCGTGAGTTTCGCCGCCGTCGATGCGGATCACGCCCGACTGGTCGCGGGGAAATTCCTCGGCGATCTTCAGGACTCCTTTCAGGTGCGCCAGACGGAGCTCGCCGACGGCGACCGGAAAATTCCGATCTTCCTGACCGCCGGCGGTCAGGCCTTCGCCGCCACCGTCGACGGCAATCGCGCGACGCTGTTCGGAGCTCCGGATCAAGCGGCGCTCGCCGCCTGGTTCGCCGCCCATCCGGAAGCGGCCGCTGGCGCGCTGGCCGAAGGCCCCTACCCGCCCTACATGCGGCGGTTCGGCTGGGGCGTCTACGGCGTCGACTCCTTCGGTCGTCGCGACCGGGAGGGAAAACTGGAGGATCCGACCGAGGATCTGCAATTTCTGAAGGAACTCGGCAATCTGCACTTCGACAACCATCTGGACTACTCCTACTTCGACACCGGCGACGGGATCATTCAGAACTCCGGCAGCCGCTGGAAGATGAAATACGCCGCCGAGCACGGCATCCCCTACGCCCACCGGGTCTACGTCAATCCCGGCGGCGCTGGCTGGACGGCGCGGCGTTTCCCGGAATATCTGGATCAACCAGCCTGGTTCCTGCAGAACGGCTGGCACGGCCGCGGCGAACTGCGCTGGAAGGCCGATCCGCACTTCAGCTGGTACGCGCCGGACATCCAGCGCTATCTGGCGCTCGAAAGCCGGAAGTTGATCGAAAAATTCCAGACGCCCGAGGGACAGGGCTGGATGCACCCCCACGGCGAACTCGTCCACGACCACTGGTACGATATGCACGCCGACTACTCACCGGCCGCCCGGAGCAGCTGGCGCGACTATCTGCGCCTCCACGGCGTGACGCTCGCGGAGGCGAGCCGGATGTATCGGCGCCCCGCCGATGCGCCGTTCCGCGGCTACGAGGAGATTCCGGTCCCCGAATTCGCCACCTTTGCCGGACTGCCCGGCGAGATTCTGCCGTTGCAGGGCGAATGGTTCTACCGGAAGGAGCCGGATGCGCTCGACCAGGCGACCGGACTGACCGAAAAGTGGTATGCGCCCGATACCAATCTTGAGGCGTGGAAATCGATCACCATGCCCGGCTCGGATCTGATTTACGAACTCTATCCCGACGGACGGCGGCCGCTGGAGTCCCGGTGCTGGTTCCGCCGCACCTTCGACTACCGTCCGGAGCTCGCCGCCGGGCAGAAGGTCTGGCTCTACTTCTTCCCCAACAGCAGCGATCAGATTCACGCCAGGGGGCGGTATCACGAATTCTATCTCAACGGCGAAAAAATCGGTGAAATCGGCAACTGGGGTGCGCTCGAGGTCACCGACCGGTTGCGGAAGGGGGCGAATCTGCTGGCCTTCCGGCTCCACGGCGGACTCTGGGACGGACGGATCTTTCTGTCCACCGAACCGCCCTCGGTCTTCCCCTACCTCGGGCCGGAGCGCAACCGGCTCTACCGGCTGTGGACCGACTGGCGCGTCGACGCCAAATACCGGACCTGGGCCGAGATCCTCGACGCCATGCGGCAGGCCGACCCGGAAAAGCCGATCAAGTTCATGGCCCCGACCGCTCTCGGCGGGGACAAGTGGCGAAAGCTCGCGCTCGATTACGGCGGCTGGCCGCACTTCACCGGCGAAGGCTCCTGGTTCTTCCCCTGGTTCAAGCGCTACGCCAAGCTCTACGGGTTGCCGGCCACCAGCGAACTGGCCGGACCGCACGAGACGCTGGAAAGTCAGGCCGAGGGCTACCGCCGGGTCTTCCTGGCCGGACTGGACGGCCATGAACCGGTGTTCAATTTGCAGACCTACTCCCGGAACCCCGAGATCCGGAAGTGGTGGCTGGACCACCGGGCGGTGCTGAACCGGATGGGCAAGTACGACATCGACGGCCCGCAGGTGCTGATCTACCGCTCCAGCTGGAATCTGGAGAACACCCCGGTCAACCCCTATCCGCCGGTAGCCGGAACGGAACCGGCGCAGAGCGCCTGGAACTGGGATCCGGGCCGCGGCACCCTGCAAAGTCTGGGCCAGTCCTACCTCTATCTCGATGACGACGGCATTGCCGACGGCAAAATGTACGACTATCCGCTGATTCTCGACTGCGGCAACGAGACGATCGACCGTGCCGTGATTCCGGCGCTGAAACGTTATATCGAAAACGGCGGCACCTATGTGACGCTGCCCTTCACCGGGCGTCACACCCGGGAGCAGCCGGAGAGCTTTCCGATTGCCGAACTCACCGGCTGCCGCGAGGCGAAACGGCGGCCGCTGGGCGGCACAGTGACCTTCCTGCCGGATACCGGGCGCTTCGCCGCCCGGGCCGGAAAGAGCTTCCCGGACCGCGGACAGTCACTCGACTGGCTCGAACAAAACACCAATTTGTACAGCGTCGAGCTGGAGCCGGGAAAGGATTGCACGGTGCTGGCCGTCTATGAGAACGGGGCTCCGGCGATTGTCGAGCGCAAGCTCGGCAAAGGCCGGGTCATCGTGCTGGGCAGTGCCTTCTGGCGCGACGCCGCGGATCGCCGGGGCATCTGGTGGCCCGGCGAGAACGAGCGGACCTTTATCGCCGAGCTGCTTTCGGAGCTGAAGTTCCCGGAGGCGGTCAACCGGACCGACGACGCCCTGATCTGGGCGCAACCCTACCGTTCAAACAACGGTCTGGACTTCGTCTCGGTGCTGGTCAACTGGCACGAAGAGGGCGTGCAGAAGCCCACCGTCACGCTGCGTCTGCCGCGGAAACCGCGGCGGCTGGTGGCCTACGGCGTCGACGGGGTGCGGGAACTGCCCTTCAACTGGCGCGACGGCGTACTGACTGCCGAAGTCGAACTCCCGGCCCGCGAGGTCAAAGTGCTGGCGGCGGAGGTCTATCCGGCCGGCCGGGCGATTGCGCACTGGTGGAACCGCCAGCAGGAGCTGTGGCAGGAGCTGGTGCCTTCGCAGCTGGATCTCTCCGCCTACGAGCGCGGCAAGTGGGTGGATCCCACCCTGGATCTGGAGGAGGACGCGCGCTTTACCAATGACGCCGTGCCGGAAAACTGGCTGGAACCGGGCTTTGACGACTCCGGCTGGACGCCGGCTCCGCTCGACGTGCTGAACTTCTGGGGCGCCCGGCCGGGCGCACCGGTCCGGGTCCGGAAGCGCTTCACGGTGAATCCGGAGTACCTGCAGGGCGGACTGGTCCGGTTGATTTCCGGCTCCTGGTCGGGACCGCACTATCTCAACCCCGCGCGGATGTGGTTGAACGGCAAGGAGCTGCATGGCTTCACCAGCGAACACTTCAACGAGTTTGACGTCGGCGCTTTGCTCCGTCCCGGCGAAAACGTGGTGGCCTGGGAGTTTCAGGGCAAAGAGCCCTACACCGGCTTTGCCGGAAACGTCTACTTGAACTACCGGGCCATGCCCGAGCGGTCGCTCGCGCTGGATGGCCTCTGGACCGGAACCGGTCCCGACGGCAAGGAGGTACAACTCCAGCTCCCGGGCCGGGGCAAAGTCCTGCATCCGGGTCAGCGGCTCATCATTCCCGCCGAATGGCGCGGGAAATACCGCGTCTACCTGTTCCTCAAGGGAGCGCCGCGTTCGGTGCTCGGAATCTGGATCAACGGGCGGCTGGTCCGCCGTCACCACCACCATCTGGGGCGCTACTGCGACCTGGACCTCACCGACTACCTGAACTTCGGCGGCGAGAACACCCTGGAACTCGCCCACGCCGGAGAGGAGTTCGGGCGCCTCTCCGGCCAGGCGCCGGACGTGGAGCTGGAAACGTTGCGGCTCGATCTCTATCCGGCCGCCCGGTTCGCCACCGAATAAGCGCGGACCCGGCAAAAGCAGAACCTTCCGGAGCGCCGGTCACGGACGGCTCCGGAAGGTTCTTTCATGCACGCCGCCCCCTCAGGCCGGCGTGCTCGTTCCGCCGAATCAGTCTTCAGCCGGCGGCGGAGGCGGCTGCGGCTGATCCCCTTCCGGTTTCGGAGGACGGGGGGCCTGAGGCCCGCGCCCTTCCGGACCCGGCCCCGGGCGGCCCTTGTTCGTCATCTGCCGCAGCATGACTTCAATCATCCGGTCGCGATGCAGCTTGCGGCGCTCCAGCTGCGCCTTGAGCTTGGACACTTCGGCGCCGTCCTTCTCCTGACGCTCCACCGCCCGGGTCAGCAGCTCGGTCGTCGCATCGAAGTTCTTCTCAATCCCGGTCTTGAGTTCGGCATCCAGTTTGGCCCGCGCCTCGTCGTAGCCCTTGCGGGCCTCGGCCAGCGTGGCATTCAGCTGTTTGCGGGCCTCCTGCTCCGCCTCGTTCAGCCGGAACCGCTTCTCCAGCGCCCCCATCTCCGGACGCTCTCCGCGTTCCGGACGCTCCCCGCGTTTCGCACGCTCTCCACGCTCCCGTTTCGGCCCCTGATCCGGAGCCGGCGGCGCCCCGACGGCGGAGGAGACATAAACTCCCGCCCCCAGCAGCACGGCCAGCAACATCGCCACTCTCTTCATCGTCTTGTTCTCCTGCTTGATTTCCGGGTGCCCATCACCCTTTGTCCTAAATAACGCCCCGACTTTTTCAAATATTGTCTGAATCCGCGAAAATTATTCCCGGCCCCCTCCCGTACCCCGCAGTTGAAAAAAACCCCTTCCGATGCTATAGTCTTCATCGGCTTTGTCATCAACGGAGAAGCAACGATGCCCCGGGTGAAATATTCAATTCTGCTCCCGCTCCACAACGGCGGACGCTATCTGCAAGACTGCGTGGAGAGCGTTCTCCGCCAGCCCTTTCCCGATTTCGAGCTGATCGTCAGCGACGACCACTCCACCGACGGCGCCGCCGACCGGCTCCACTCCCGCCCGGATCCCCGGCTGCGGCTGACCGCGCCACCCCGTCGGCTCAGCATGGCCGAACACTGGGAGTTTCTGCTGAATCAGGCGCGCGGAGAGTGGCTGATCTTCGTCGGCCAAGATGATGGACTGCAGCTCTACTTCTTTGAACTGGCGGAGCGGTTGACCGCACAGGCCGACCGCGAAGGACTCCGGGCGATCATGTCGGAGCGGGCGCTCTTCTTCTGGCCCGGCTGTGAAAAGCTCTACGGCGACCGCGCCCTCTACTTCCGCGCGGAACCGGCCATTCGGCGCAAAAGCTGCCGTCTCCGGACTCTGAGCGCCCTGCTGGGCCTCGAAAACTACTTTGAACTGCCCCAGATGTACACCACCTCGCTCTTCCGCCGCGAACTGCTGGACGAAGCCCGCCGGAAACTGGGCGGCCAGATCTTCGTCACCCATCCGCAGGACGCCAATCTGGCGGCGATCGCCGTCTCGCTGGAGCGGAAGTTCCTGTTCTCCGGCATTCCGCTGGGCTGGGTCGGCACTTCGCCGCGCAGCGCCGGAATGGCGATTTCGGGTGGCGACGCGGAGGAAGTGCGACGCGATTATCTGGAAAAAATCGCCACCAGCGCCCTCCCCTACGACGGTCCGGGCGGCGATTTCCGGTTGGCATCAACCGAACTCTACTTCTGGAATGCGCTGCTGGCAACCCGGCAGCTGCGGACGCCGCGGGCCAACCGCCGGTTGCGGAGCCGGTGGTTCCGGTTGCTGATCCTGGCCGCCGCCGAATGTTCCCTGCGGCGTGACGGGCATTTTCAGGAGCGGCACGAACTCTTCCGCGAACTGCTGCACCGCAACCGCTGTTCCTCCGGGCTGGTCCGGGTGCTGGCCATGGCGGTGATCGGTCCGCTGCGTTTCGGCTGCCGGGGCGCGGGCTTCCTGCTCCGGAGACTGCGCCGACCGCCGCTGTGGCTCCGGCGCAACCGCGCGGAGGCCCCGGAGCTCACGCTGCTCGATGCCGCTGGGGAGACCCTGCAGCGGCTTCGCGAAGCGCAGTTTCCGCCGTTCGATCGTACCGGAAAAATTTGATCCCTGCTCCCGGACAATCGCTGAAAAACGTGCGTCAGATTGAAATTCCCTTCCGGCCGTCCCCCCAACACGGGAAAACTCAGCGGCAGGATTTCAGAATTTCGTCCCGCAGCGCCGCAAATCCGGGCTCCTCATCGTAGGCGCCGAGAATCTCTCCGAACCGGAACAGCACCACTTTGCCCTTGGCTCCGGCCAGCCCCAGATCGGCATCGCGCGCCTCGCCCGGACCGTTGACCGCGCACCCCATCACCGCCACCTTGCGCAGCCCGATGGTGTGCCCTTCCGCCTTCAATTCGTTGAGCAGCGCTTCCACCCGGTTGGCCAATCCGATCAAATTCACCTCGGTCCGGCCGCAGGTCGGGCAGGAAACCAGCTCCGGCGCAGCCTGCCGCAGCCCGCAGCTTTCGAGAATCCGCAACGCGGTGACCACCTCCTCGGCCGGATCCGCGGTCAGACTGACCCGGATGGTCTCGCCAATGCCCTCGAGCAGCAGCGTCCCGATCCCCACCGCCGATTTGACCACCCCGCGCGCCGGCGTGCCCGCCTCAGTCACCCCGATATGCAGCGGATATTCGCTGCGCGAGGCGTAACGCCGATAGGCGGCCACCGTCACCGGCACGCTCGAAGCCTTCAGCGACACCTTCAAATTGCGGAAGCCGTAGCGCTCCAGCAGCGCACATTGACGCTCCACACTCAGGCATAACGCCTCCGCCTGCGCCTCTTCGGGAGTCATCCCCCCCGCCCGCAACTCGCGCACCAGTTCCGGCCGGAGACTCCCGGAGTTGGAGCCGACCCGGATCACCGCCCCCCGCTCCAGCGCCAGTTCCGCCACCTGCCGCAACTGCGACTCCGACTTGAGATTCCCCGGATTGATCCGGATCCCCCCCACCCCGGCCCGCAACGCCGCCAGCGCCAGCCGGTAATCGAAGTGAATGTCCGCAATCACCGGCAGCGGGCTTTGTTCCACGATCTCCGGCAACGCCGCCGCGGCCGCCGTATCCGGCACCGCCACCCGGATGATCTGACACCCGAGCTTGGCCAGCTCCCGAATCTGCCGCAGCGTCGCTGCCGCATCGCGCGTGTCGGTGTTGGTCATCGACTGGATCGAAACCGGAGCGCCGCCGCCGATGGCCACGTTCCCCAGTTGCAGCGGGCGGGTCTGACGCCGGAAGTTCATGGCGCCGGCTCCGCTTCCGCCGCCGGAACCGGCTCCCCCGCTTCCGCCGCCGGCGGCAACTCCGCGTCCGGCTCCGGTGCGAACAAGTGGTAGGTCCGCAGAATATCGTAATAGGTCACATAGACCATCAACCCGATCAGCAACGTGACAAACGCGATGGACAAATACCGGATCACCACCGTCGGCAGCGGCCTGCGGATTACCAGCTCAATCAGCGCAAAAGCGATGTGGCCGCCGTCCAGCACCGGCAGCGGCAGCAGATTGAAAATCGCCAGCGCAAAGGAGATCAGCACCACAAAGTAGATCGCCAGCATCAGCGAACTGGTCCGCACCATGGTGAACAAAAATACGCTCATCCCCAAAATGCCGGACATGTGCCGCGGCTGAATCGTGCTGCTCTGCTGCGTCAAACCCAGCTTGTTGGCCAGCCCGACCCCCATGCCCCGCACCGATTTCCAGGTCAGATCCAGCGTGTTGACAAACTGCTGAATCGGCGTCGGATAGTCGCGCAGCGCGATCTCCACCCCGATGGTCCAGGGCCGCACCTCGCGCGCCGCCACCGTCACCGAAAGCTCCTCGTCCCCGCGCTTGATCCGCAACTCCACCGGCTCGTCCTTATGCTTGGCCAGCAGCTCCGGCAATGCCGTCGGCGTCGCCAGCTCCTCGCCGCCGACCCGCAGAATCTGATCCCCGATCTGCAACCCCGCCTGCTGAGCCGGAAATCCCTCCTGCAACCCCCGCACCGTACACACCGCATCCCCCGGGAAATAGGTCACCCCCAGAAGATAACGGACCGCCTCCGGCGGCACCTCTTCGAGCGGCTCCGGCTGCACCGTGAACTTCTCCTCCCGGCCGTTGCGCAGCACCTCGATCTCCAGCGGGCCGTCGGCATAGTCCAAATAGAGCTGAAGCGCCACAAAATCCTCAAACGTCTGCCCGTTGATGCTCAACAGCTGATCCCCGGGCTTGAGCCCCGCCCGCGCCGCCGGAGCCCCCGCCTGCGGATACAGCACAATCGGAATCCGCGCCGTGAAAAACGGATAGGCGATCTGCTCATGTCGCAACCGCGAGGGCGCATTGGGATTGACCGCCGGTGTGTAACGAATCGTCCGCTGCCCCCCATCACGCTCCACCGTCAGCTCCACTTCCCCGATCGCCAGCTGCAACTTGTTCACAAACCCCGCCCAGGTGTCGAAGATCGGCTCCCCGTTGAGCTTTACAATGCGGTCCCCGGGCCGCAGCCCCGCCGCGTATTCCGGACCCTTGTCATCCACCGTGCGCACCTCCACCACCCGCATCTTGGGCGTGTCCTGCGGCACCCCGAAATACCAGACCACACACCCCAGCAACAGCCCGAACAGAATGTTGAACAACGGCCCGCAAAACGCCGTAATCATCCGGTCCAGCGGCGTCGCCCGCGGCAGCTCCGTCCCGTCCGCCGCTTTCGGCACCTCATCCGTCGCATCCACCTGCGGCAACTCCACATATCCCCCGAACGGCAGATAGCCGATCCGGTAGTCCACCCCGTTGATCTTCCTGTGCCACAAGGTCTTGAACCCGATGGAAAAGGCGTCGATGTGCAATCCCCGCACCTTCGCCGCCAGAAAGTGACCGAGCTCGTGCACGAAAATGCACAGCCCGATAAAGAACACCACAAACACCACCGCTCCGGCACTCGCCAGTACCCCCCAGAAATCCATCCTTCTCCTCTCCTCAAAGAATTCTTCCTGAAAATTATGTTTGCAATGTAGCACCAGGTGAGTGAAAATTCAAACTGCCACCCCCTGCTGACTTGCAATTTCTCCGAAGCGGAACTATTTTAATGAAATCGGGCGGTTAGCTCAGTCGGTTAGAGCGTCACGCTTACACCGTGAATGTCGTAGGTTCGAGTCCTATACCGCCCACCATACTTTTCTTTTCCCCGTGACCATACTTTTCTTTTCCCCGTGAAAAGAAAAGTAGGCAAAAGAAAAGCGAGATCCTTGAGGGAACGGGTCCCGGCATCTTTCCCCATTACCTTCTTTTCCCCGTGAATAGAAAAGCAGGCAGAAGAAAAGCGAGATCCTTGAGGGAACGGGTCCCGGCATCTTTCCCCATTACCTTCTTTTCCCCGTGAATAGAAAAGCAGGCAGAAGAAAAGCGAGA
>CASFRF010000056.1 GCA_949297015.1 uncultured bacterium | reverse complement strand
TTCCGATTGCTCCAGTAGACCCGGTCGATCCGGGTGCTGCCGGTCTGATCCGACACCACCCGCCCCACGTCGCCGCCCAGCCGCATCCCCGGCTTGAGCTGCAGACCGATCTCCGCCAGCGGGATCGTCGTCTCCACCGTCACCTTCCGGCCGTCGCGGTGCACCGTGGTGGTCGCGCCGCGCAGCACCGTGAAGCGATCCACCACCGTGCCGCCCACCGGCGAACTGAAACGCAGTTTCCCCGACTCGGGCGCCCCCGGCACCACATAGTCGTAGAGCAGCACCACCGCCCCCTCGCCCTGCGGCACGATCGAAATGCGCAGATCGCCCGCCGCCGCGCCGGTCCGCGCCGGATCCGCGTCCGGATTCCGGGTCAGCATCAGATCCAGCACGTCGCCGGTGGTGAAGGCCTCGGCCAGGGTGCCGGAGGTGGCCGCATTGCGGAACGGCGCGAGCTCATCCTCGCCCTCGTAGCGCACATAGAGATTTTGGGCGTCGTAGCCGAGCTTGAACCCTTCGATCGCCGTCTTCTGAGCCCAGTCGCGCCCGGGGGTGAGCAAATACTCCTTCGGCACCTGACTCGCCGCCTGCTGCGCCTGACGCAGCCGGTCGGCGGCGGCGAACTGCGCCGGGGTCACCGTCAGCGCGCCCCCGGAGAGTTTCCGCAACTGGTTCAGCCCCTCCACTTCGACCACCACCGAGGTGGTGCCGCCACCGGCCACCACCAGCAGATCCCGGTCGCCGACGCGCTGATAGGCGCCGCCGAAGTGCTCCTGCCCGAGCGAAGTCCGTTTCAGCTCCTCCGGGGTCGGCACCCGCTCGAATCGCCAGCTCCGGCCCAGCCGGGAGTCGACAAAGGCGCGCCCCAGGTAGAAGCCTTCTCCGCTCAGGAAATCGACCACCCCGTAGTTGCTGCCGATGGCGATCACCTGCCCGGCCGCCGGATGCTCCGCCACGCCCCAGATCCGCAGCGGGGCGATCATCACCCCCGGCTCGTTTCCGAGCGCGGTCGAACCGAGGCCCGAGTGCAGTCCCGGCCAGCGGCAGACGTAACGCCAGTTGACCCGCCCCGACTTGTTCATGCTGAAGATGTACGGCGAAACCGCCACCGCATTGCCGTGGGCGTCCATCGCCACCGCCTGCACCTGATTCGGATCGTGCACCGTCAGATTCGGAACCTGCCGATAGGCGGTCGGCAGCCGGTAGACCGGATACCCCTGCGGAGTCAGCTTCTCCACCTCGAAAAAGGCCAGTCCGACCGGACCGGAGAGCGAACTGAAGGCCACTTCAAAATTCTCGCCCATGGTGCACCCCCAGACCGCATTGGCCACGCCGAGCCGCCCGGTGCGCAGCTCCTCGGGCGTAACCTGCGAATCGTCGTTGAGATCGCTCCAGGCGAAGATGTCGTGCTCCGCCGGAATCGCGAACTTCTGACGCATCCAGGGCTGAACCTGTCCGGCCGCCGCCACCGGGCGGGCGTACTGCCCGGCCTCGTCGTAGACGAACAGCGTGGCCAGATCCCCCATGCCGTAGCCGCCCCACATCCGGAAGAACAGCTGATTCCCCCGATAGAAGGGGTAGGCCGGAGCCGGACCGTTGAAGTTGTGCGCCCGGCGCTCCGGCGCAAACGACACATACCGATCCGTATCGTGCCGCCAGAAGAGGTTTTTGAGCTGATAACGCCCGGGCGCGGTGCGGACCACCTCGTTCCCGCGGTAGAAGAAGCGCTCCGGATTCCGGGGATCCACCGCGCCGCCGCCGCCGTACTCGGTGGGGCCGAACACCGCGCGCACGCACTTGCCGTTCCGGTCCCAGACGCTGGTCCGCTTGATCTCAAAGCTGTGCTCGCAGACCCAGAGCCGGCCCGTCTGGTCCACGGCCAGACCGGTCGGACTTTCCAGATTGTCCGGGTCGAATTTCCCCAGCTGGTGCGGGCCCGGCTTGCCCACCGTGCGCAGCAGCCGGCCCTGCCGGTCGAAGACCTTGACCTGATGCAGCGGCTCCAGTTCGCCGACGTAGAAATTCCCCTCCGGATCGACCGCCAGACCGTAGCCGTTGACCAGGCCGTCCACCACCCGGGTCAGCTTCCGGGTCGTCAAATCGAGCAGCCAGAGCGCATTCTTCGCCGCCACCGCCAGCTGATTCCGGCCGTAGGGCCGGATGCGTCCGGGGGCCGCCACCGGGATGCTCTCAAGAATCTTGATCTTTTCGCTCTTCCCGGCCAGATTGTCGGCCAGATCCAGCACCAGAATCCGATTCCGCCCCCGGTCGGACAAATAGCCCCGGTCGCCGATCACCGCGAGCCCGCTGATCTCGGCAAAGTCGCCGGTGGTCACCCCCTCCGGCGGCTGCGCGAACTCCTTCGCCTCCGGATCCTTGAGCGCCACCGAGAGCACCCGGCGCGACGCCTTGCTCTTCCGATCGACCTCGATCATCGCCAGCAGCTGCCCGCCGTGCCCCAGCCAGCCGCCGAGGTCGAGAAAGTAGAGTTTCTCTCCCTGCACCGCCAGCACCCGGGCGCAGGCCAGCTGAATCCGGGACACGCCCCAGCGCTTGTTCATCGCCAGATCGCTCTCCAGCAGCGAATCGCCGCCTTCGGCAAAGGCTCCCAGCCACATGCGGTCACCGCCGTCGATCACATCGTTCGGGGGTTCATGATCCCCCAGCCAGCCGCCGCGATGGTCGGCGGTGGTCCAGGGCACGCCCGCCGGCTTGATCGGGTAGTAACAATCCCGATAGGTCAGCTTCAACTCCGGGTGCCAGACGCCGCGCCAGGTGTACTTCCCGGCCGGAGCCACCCGGCGTCCTCCCGCCGGCGGCCGGTACTGATGGGGATTGTTCGGTTCAAACGGCGGCCAGAAATCCTCGACCGTGCTCAAATTCCAGTAGATCGTGTTCCGCCCCGCGGGGAAGACCATCCCGTTCCCGAGATTTTCCACCACTTCGCCCTGCGCGTCCAGAATCTGAATCGACACCGCGCCCGGAGCGGGCAGCTCAAAGGAGATCGGGATCACTCCCGCGGCCAGCTCCTCGGCCGGAGCCGCGCCCGGCAGCGGCTGTGCCGCCACAAAACTGAGGCCGGTTCCCTCCTGACCGCCGACCGCAATCACCTCCGAACCGGCCACGGTCATCATCGAAATCCCGCCCTGACCGCCGAAAATCGCGGTCGGGCTACTCCAGGTCCGGCCGCCGTCGGCGGTGGTCGCCACCTCGTAGCTGCGCCCCTGATAGGACCAGCCGTTCCGCCCGTCCGGCGCCAGCAGCACCCAGCCCGGCGCCGCGCTCGGGCGCCAGGTTTTGCCGCCGTCGAAGGTCTCCGCCTGCTGCCCGTCCCAGCCGCAGGAGACCCAGCCCCGGTCGGGGGTGGCGAAGTAGAGATCCTGCAGCACGTCGAAGATCACCCCCGGCAGCTCGATTTTCAGCGTCCGCCAGCTCTTGCCGCCGTCGTCGCTGCGCAGCAGCGTGTTGCGCGTGCCCCAGACCACCACCGTCTTCTCGTCGGGCAGCGCAATGCTGCGCTTGGTGGCGATCCAGAAGCGGTCGGGCGTGAGCGGCAGTTCCACCCGGCTCCAGGTCCGGCCGCGGTCGGTGCTGCGGTACAACCCCTGCTGTTCGGCCAGCACATAGCCGGTCTTGCCGTCCGTCGTGAAGGCCAGCCCGGAGAACTTGACCTCGCCGTTGCCGGGAATCCGCACCCGCTGCCAGGTGTTGCCGCCGTCGGTGGTGCGCACCACCAGTCCGCCCTGCGGCTTGCCGTAAATATACCCCGAAGCCACCGCCTCGTCGGCGGAGAACGCCCGCACCGCGTTGAACCAGTACGCCTCCCCGAAGGTCTGGCGGTTGACCACCTGCCGGAAACTCCGGCCGCCGTTGGTGGTCCGCGCAATAGAGCCGATCCCCGCAATGTAGCCGGTCTTGCCGTCCGGCGCAAAGCTGACCGCCTGCTCCATGGTCTTGGTTTCGGTCCGCCACA
>CASFRF010000055.1 GCA_949297015.1 uncultured bacterium | reverse complement strand
GCAACGCCCGGTCGGCGATTTCCAGCCCCACATTTTCGGTCAGGACCGCCCGTTCCAGCAACTCGCGCCGCCGGAGCCGGATGAACTCCAGCCCGCAGAGTCCATAGGTGGCCTCGCCCAGCGAGAATTTGCCGCCCGCGGGCGAGAGCTCGAAGGCGGGCTCCGCCAGTTCGTCGTGACGCAGCGAGAACCGCAGATTGATCTCCCGCTGACCGACCTTACCGGACAGCGTTTCCGGCGGCAGCTGTTCCTGCCCGGCCTTGCCGATCCGCACCGGCTCGGGGGAGGTGATGTTGCACTCCAGCTTGAACCGGATCGGCACATAGCGATAACAGAGCCAACCCGCCAGGAGACCGAACAACAGCCAGAGCACCAGCAGGAGCAGGACTTTTCCGAAGATTTTCATAATGCGAGCCTCCTCTCTGCTCAGAACCGGAAATAGATGAAGGGATTGTAACTGCCGCTGGCGATCGAGATGATCGACAGTCCGAAGAAGATCATCAGCATCACCGACTCCGGTCCCCAGACGAACCGCTCATCGTAAAGCCGGGCGCGGAGCCGCGGACACCACTGCTGCAGCGGTCCGCAGCAGAGGATTCCGACCGCAAACGGCACCAGCGTCATCCAGTTGCAGTAGCCGGCCAGATCCGAAAGGCTCCCCGGCCGGAACATCGCCTGCCAGTAACCGAACGCGTACCCCACCGTGTCAGAGCGGAACAGCACCAGTCCGAAGATCACCACCAGCAAGGCGTAGAGATGGGCCACCGGGCTCCAGCCGCGCCGCTCCAGCAGCCGCTTCCAGCCCAGGCGTTCGATGATCAGAAACACGCCGTGGAAGAGCCCCCAGAGCACAAACGTCCAGTTCGCCCCGTGCCACAAACCGGTGGCCAGAAAGACCACGATCAAATTGCAATAGGTCCGGCCGTCTCCGGCCCGGCTGCCGCCCAGCGGGATGTACAAATACTCCTTGAACCAGGTGGAAAGCGAGATGTGCCACCGCCGCCAGAACTCCTGAATCGACTTGGACAAATACGGGTAGTTGAAGTTCTCCATGAAGGTGAAGCCGAACATCTTCCCGAGACCGATCGCCATATCGGAGTAGCCCGAAAAGTCGTAGTAGATCTGCAGCGTGTAGCACAGAATGCCGAACCAGGCGGCCGGAGCGCTCATGCCGTCGGGGTTGAGCAGAAAAATCTCATCGGCCACCCGGGCCAGCGAGTTGGCGATCAGCACTTTCTTGGTCAGCCCGTAGAGGAAGCGCCGGACGCCGTAGGCGGTATCCTCCACCGCCAGATTCCGCCGCCCGAGTTGCGCCTCGATATCATGATATTTGACGATCGGCCCGGCGATCAACTGCGGGAAGAACGAGATGTACAGCGCCAGATCCACAAAGGAACGCTGGGCCCGGATCGTCTGCCGATAGACGTCGATGTCGTAGGAGATCGCCTGAAAGGTGTAAAAGCTGATGCCGATCGGCAGCGCGATCGCCGCCAGATCGACCGCCGGCTCCGGCAGCATATGATTGATGCTGTCGACGAAGAAGTTGGCGTACTTGAAATAGCTGATCAGCGCAAGATTAAACAGCATGCTGATCGTCAGATAGAGTTTTTTCCGCCGCAGATCCGGGGCGTCTTCGATCAGAATTCCGGTTGCGTAATTGCCCGCGATCGACAGCAACAGCAACACCACATAGCTCGGTTCCCCCCAGGCGTAGAAAATCACACTGACCAGCATCAAAAACCAGTTGCGGAACCGGTGCTCCAACACCCGGTAGATGATAAATACCAGGGGGAGAAACACCCACAGGAACTCCATTGAACTGAATAGCATACTCTTTCCGTATCGTTGACGATTTCCAATCAGGCTTTATGCCACTCTCGCGCCGGCGGCGCTTTCCCATTTTATACTATAACACCGCATCGGGAGAATTCCAAATTCAAAGCGCGACAAAACATTGCATTTTTCCGTTTCCGGAGTATGGTACATTTCGAGCAACCAACCTCCGGAGGAACCATCATGCGCCAATGTTTTCTGTCTCTGATCCTGATTCTGATGCTGCTTCCCGGACTGGAGGCGGCGCCCCGGCTCGAGCTGAACACAGATCGGAGTGACGCCCGTTACCAGCCCGGGGAAACCGTGACCTTCACCATTCGCGCGCTGGATGGCGACCAGGAGCTGAAACACGGCAAGCTGGTGCTGATCCTGAGCCGCGACGGCGGAGAACAATTTCAGAAGGCGACGGTCGATCTCGCCGCCGGGACCCCACCGGTCATGCGGGGGCGGCTCGACCGCCCCGGCTTTCTGCGGCTGGAGGCGAAATTGCAGGAGAATGGCCGGATCACCGCCCGCAATGTGGCGGGAGCGGCCTGTGCTCCGGAACAGATCCGGCCGGTGGACAATCTGCCGCCGGATTTCAAGGAGTTCTGGACCCGCGCCCGCGCCGCGGCCGCCGAACAGCCGCTCGACCCGCAGCTGATTCCCGACCCGGCGCACCGGCGCCCCGGCTTCCGGACCTACCGGGTGAACTTTGCCGCTCCCGGCGGCCGGGTTTACGGATTTTTGAGCGTACCGGAGGGGAACGGCCCCTTCCCGGCACTGCTTTCGGTCCCCGGCGCCGGCTGGGGCGAAGCGGGTCCGGAGTTTCGCAACGGTACGGTGATTTTAACCATGAACGTCCACAATTACGACAACGTGGACGAGCCGACCCGGGCTCAGCGCTTCCGGGAGCAGGAGCAGCGACTCGGCCGCAAACCCTACTACTACGAGGGAGCGGATCAGGGGCCGGAACACTTTTTCTACTATCGCCCGCTGCTCGGGATCAGCCGGGCCGCCGGCTGGCTGGCCGAACAGCCCTATGTCCGGCCGGGCGGAATCGGCTATTACGGCTTCAGTCAAGGGGGCGGCTTCGGCCTGATGCTGACCGCGATTACACCGGAGATCCGCGAGGCGGTCTGCCACATGCCGGCGCTGTGCGATCACCTGGCGTTCCTGAACGCCCGCCAGCCGGGCTGGCCGCAGCTGCTCCGCAATCTCCAGGACACCCCGGCGCTCCGGAAACTGGCCGGTTACTACGACGCCGTGAACTTTGCCCGGCTCATTCATCAGCCGATCACCGTGTTGGTCGGCTTTGCCGACACCGTGTGCGCGCCGGGTTCCGTCTACGCCGCCTACAACGTGATCCCCTCCCCCCGGAAGCGGATCATCGATGAACCCCTGAGTCAGCATGGCCGCGGCGGCGCCTACTGGCGGGCGGTTCAGGAGATGACCGCCCGGCTGAACGCCGGAACGACGGCAGCGCCGTAACCCGATCCCCGACGAAGATCACAGCACAAAAAAAGCGTCACGGCAACCGCCGTGACGCTTGGCGTACAGACTGATTCAGCTTCCGCGCTTACCAGCGCTCACCACCGAACCCGCCGCGCCGTTCGCCGCCGAAACCGCGGCTGACGCCGTCCCGCGGACGCTCCTCGCGCGGGCGGGCTTCATTGACCACCAGTTTGCGGCCACCGACCTCCTTGCCGTTCAGCTCCTCGATGGCGTGATTGGCTTCGCCGGCGGTCGTCATTTCGACAAAACCGAACCCTTTGGATCTGCCGGTCTCACGGTCATTGACCACCCGGGCGGAGGTCACTTCGCCATACGAAGCAAACAGCTCCCTGAGTTCATCCCGAGTCATCGCATACGGCAGGTTTCCAACGTAGATGTTCATCTCTTCTCTTCGTCCTTTCTTTAATAACAAGAGATCTCCACCATCGGTGGCCGGACCTGATCCCGGCCGCCGCGGGTACAAGGAAATTTTGTCGGAACGCCGTCGCCGAACCGTAAAACCCGGAAAGACAATGTTCTACAAAATTCTCAATACAATCATATTTTAGCAAAAAAAGAAGGGTTTGTCAACCCCGGAAAATCAAGTTTTGAAACTTTTTTCAAAAAAAACCGGATTCCTCCGAAAAAATTTCGGAAAAAACCGAAACCGCACCGCCTCGTTCCCCGCAATCCCAAGCCCCATGCCAACTCAGAAGACCGGGGGCAGGAACTCCTCCTCGTCGATCGGCACATTCAACTTATTGTAAAAAACCGTACTGTCCCGTTCAACTCCATTCTGAAAAATCCGAGTCTCCTCCGGAATCAGGACATTGCCGTCGAACAGGGCGTAACGCACCACTTGCGCGTCGTACCGATCGAGTCGACCGTCGGGCCCCCGGTACTTGGTGGTCATCCGCTTCAGCAAAAAATTGTTCTTCCCAATATAGATGTCGATCGGCTCCTGACCTGGAATCCGGGACAGGCAACGCAACTTATAGTACTCCTGATCGCCGATCCGGCACAACGTCAGCTTGATCTGGGCGAAGGTGTCCCGATAGGAGCCCACCGGATTGCTCAGCTGGTAGAAGATCTTGACCTCCTCCAGGTCCTGCCCCACAATCGGACGCACCTCCCGTTTCTGATAATCGACCGCCCAGCCCGCATTGCCGTTCAAAATCAGCGAGGAGGTCGGTTGGTTGTCCAGCAGCGTGGTCAGCCGCAGTTTGTCGGGAAGCTGAAGCTTGACCTCGATCAGATATTTCCGGTCATCCAGAAACCGCCGGAGCGTGACCATCTGTTTTTGTACAAAGCTCCGGGCGTTGCGGAACGTCCCATCCGGATCCCGGGCATTGCGGATCTTCTCCTCCAGCTGTGTCAATGTGATGTCCGGGGTGCTCTCCACCTCCGACGGAGCCTCTTCGGACAGCCATGCGCATCCTCCGGCCAACCCGAGGATCAACAATCCGCCCCAGAATCCAAGTTTCCATTTCCCCGGCATGTTCACCTCTATCACCTTACGCTCAGCTCTTCTCGCTCTTCCGTATAAGATACCGCGTTTTCGCACAAATACAAATGACTCCCGATCTTTTCAAAAGAAAACTCTTCCGAACCGTAAAAAACGTTTTTTTTCACGTTTCGCCCTTGACTCCAGGATACAACCAGTTTATAGTATTTTCAATTCAACGACAGAGGGCTTCCTCTGAAATAACTGTAAGACATAAGGAGAAGGTGAAGTATGGAGCAGAAGAAAGAGATTTTCGCGGACGGTATCGGTCAGATCCATTTTGCGGGCAACATGGTCCGTTTCGATTTCGTGACCTTGCAGCCGAACGAGGACGGCAAGGCTCCGACCCCGGCGGTCACCGAGCGCATCATCATGCCGCCCCAGGGCTTCCTCGCCGCCTTCAACTCGATGCAGCAGCTGATCGACAAGCTGCTCGAAGCCGGCGTGCTGCAGAAGAACGAGAACGCGGCCAACAAGTAAGTCGCGTCGCAACGGCGGAACGGCCGGACTCCCGCGGGAGCCCGGCCGTTTGTCTTTCCGGATCAGCGAAACTCCAGACAACGCTTCCGGAAGTGGAGATAATCGCGCCAGTTCACCTCCGGCGGCACCCCGTGATCGCAGGTGGGCAGATAACCGCCCCGCTCATACAGCGCCGGGAACAACCGGTCCACCTCGCGATCGATCGCCTCCCGGCCCGCCGCCAGTATCCGCTTGTCAAAGCCTCCCTGCATCACCAGCCAGGGATAACGCCGCCCCAGCTCCAGCACATCGCAACCCGAGGCCACCTCGAACGGCGAAAAAGCCTCGCAGCCGATGCCTTCGTGATACAGTTCCAGCACCGGGCGGCAATCGCCGTCGGTGTCCACCTGCACATACAACGGGCGCTCCCGATCCAGCTGACGGCTCCGGATATTGGTCAGCAGCTGCTGGTAGTAGGGGAACAGGAACTCCCGGATCATCTCCGGGGAGATCAGCGGCCCCTTGTTGTAGCAGATATCCTCGGCCAGAAACACCTCGTCATAGCTGAGACTGCGCTGACAGTAGGCGGTCACCGCATCGGCCAGCTCAAACCACCGGCGCATACAGGCGTGGATCAATTCCGGCTGATCGTAAAAGGTGTACAGCAGCTGCTCCGGACCGATCAAGCTGCGCAAATACATGTAGCCGCCAACCAGATTCTGCGTAATCATCTGCCCCTCGGCCGCCGCGCGCAACCCTTCGGCCACCCGCCGGTCCAGCGCCTCGCGCCGCGCCGGAGTCGTCGGATCCAGCCGCCAGCACACCTGCTCCCAACTCGCAAGATCGTGCACCGGGTGACTCACGAACTCCGGCATGAAACCGTTCCGGCGGCCCTTGAAACAGAGCACGCCGCGTCCGGCGGCATCCTGCACCACCTCGGTCTCGCCCCGGTCCTCCAGCACCTTCTCCTCGAAGGGCGGCAGAAACGCCGCCTCGCACCAGCCGAGCTCGCCGACATGAAATTTCCCCGGAGGGTCGAACCCGAAAAATTCGTCCAGATCCACCTCCCGCGGCAAGCCGTCGGCATACCAAGCGTCCAGACACATCCACAAGCCGAAGGTCCGCTGAATGAATCCCGCGCGCGGCGTGCGCGCATAGAGCGCCCGGTGTTTCCGAGCGATCGGCGTCTGTCGCTCCTCCGGCAACAGGCGCCGCACTCCATCTTCCCGCATGATCGACTCCATCTGGTTGATTCAACGAAAGTTATTTACAGTTCCGGAGGCCGGGGCGCGCCCTGTGGAGGCGGCTCCGGCTTGCCCTCGCCTTCCTGTTCCGGCGGCGGCAGCGGCGGCAATTCCGGAGTGCTCTCGCCGGTGAGCAGCGAATTCAGCCGGGCCTCGATCGCCGGCGCAGCCCCCTTCTCCCGCTCCGCCAACTCCCGGCGCAGACGCCCCACCCGGCGCTCCATTTCGGCGAGCATCCGGCGGTTGTCCTTCAGAATCCGCATATACTCCTCGCGCACCAGTCCTTCAAGTTGCCGTTTGAACTGTTCGCGCTCGACCGCGTCGGAACTCTTCCGGTATGCGGCAATCAGTTGCTTCTGACGATCGATTCCGCGCTGCCACTCCTCCCGCTGTTTCTCCGCCAGCTCCAGCATCCGGGCCCGGAACTCCTCGGGATTCCGGCGTTGCAGCTTCATCAGCTCCTGACGTTCCGGCTCCTCCAGCGAACTGAATACCCGCCAGATCAACGATCCGCGCTGCGGCCGCCGGGGCGGTTTTCCCGGCTGCGGTTCCGCCGCCCCCAGGCTTCCCACCACCAGCATCAGGGTCAGCACCAGTGCCGCCACTTTCATCCCGTGTCGCATGTTCGTTCTCCTCTGTTTTCCGAATCAGCGCATGGCCAGATAGGCCAGTTCGGCCTGGCGACTGTCCAATTCAAAGTTCAAGTTGTATCCGGCCTGCTCCACGCCGGTCCAATCCCACAGCGCCAGCGCCTCGTGATCCACCGGCAGCGCCTCCGGCACCGGCTCGCCGCGGAAGTACAGCACGCCGCCGACCATCACCATCAGCGCCGCCGCGGCCGCCGTAATCCGCAGCCACCGCCCCCGCCGGATCCGCCGCGACCGGCGCACCGCCGCCGCCAGCAGAATCCGCCGGTCAAGTTCCGCCGGGACCTCCGGCAGCGGCCGCCGCAACTCCAGCCACGGCCGGACCGCCGCGGTGACTTCCGACTCCACCCACTCGGTCTCTCCTGTCGCGCATTTCTTCATTTTATCAGTCCTCCGGCATCGATCGCACTCAACTTCCGACGCAAATTCTTCAACGCGTACTGCATCCGCCCCAGCACCGTGTTGATCGAACACTGCTGGATCCGGGCGATCTCCTTGAATGACAACTCCTCCTGCCGCAGCACGAACACTTCGCGCTGCTCCGACGGCAGCTCCGCCAGCACCCGGTCCAGCACCCGTGCCAACTCGCGCTCATCCAGCTCCCGCCACGGCTCGCTCCCCGACGGCGCCACCGGCTCCGAAGCGCCCTCCTCCTCCGGATCGAATCGCTCCGGCTGCGGCCGCCGCCGCTCCGCCCGTACCCGATCCAGAAACACGTTGCGGGCGATCCGCAGCAGCCAGGCCAGAAAACACCCCTGATCCCGGTAGCGGGGCAGCGAATCGATCGCCTTCAACCACGCGCGCTGAAACACCTCGTCCGCTTCGCTGCGCTGCCCCGGCAGCAGATCGTTGACATACCGGTAGAGCTGCCGCTTGTAACGCTCGTAGAGTACGCTGAACGCACCCTCGTCGCCGCCCAGATACCCGACAATCAACGCCTGATCCGACCTTTCCGTTTCCGTCGTCATCCCGCACTCCATATCGTGAAACGCCGCTTTCCGGAAATTATTGTTTCCACGCCAGAAATTTCGCCACCGGCAGATCCGGCTCCAGCAGTCCGATTCGCGGCAGCTCCTCCGGCGTCACCCAGCGCCAGCTCTGATTCTCCCGCGCCCGGGGCACCGCCTCCGGCGCGATCCGGCACCGGACAAACTGCAACTCCAGTTCCCGCTCGGGCGTCCGCACCGTCCGGCGATACAGCACATCGTAGACCTCGATCTCCAGCGCCAGTTCCTCGCGCAGCTCCCGCCGCAGCGCCGCCGCCAGCGTCTCCCCGGGCTCCAGCTTGCCGCCGGGGAACTCCCAGCCCTGCAGCCGATCTCCGGGGCGGCGGCTGGAAATCAGAATTTTGCCGTCTCGCCGGATCACCGCCGCGCCGACCCGTACTTTTTTCATCGTTCCGCTCCTTGAAAATCCGACTGAACGGCGTTACTTTATCACCGAAAAACAGGATCACAACCAGGATTGATGAAATTATGCCGATTTTTCCCTATGAATGCCGGAATTGCGGTCTCCGCGAAGAACGGCTGGTTCCCCGCTTCGACACGCCGGTCACCTGCTCCCGCTGCGGCAGCGCCGACATGACCAAGCTGCCCGCGCGACCCGGCGCGGTCGGGAGCCGCACCCCCTGCTCCGGTGCCCATGCCTGCCCGGCGGCCGGCAGCGGGCACTGCTGTTCCGGCCACTGCGGTTGTCATGAATAAGCAGCAGCTGTTTGCCGAGCTGGAAAAACTCGGACTCCGGCCGGGGCGGGGACTCGGTCAGAATTTTCTGCTCGATCAGAATCTGCTGGATTCGATCGTGCGCAGCGCCGACGTGCGCTCCGGCGAGACCATTCTGGAGGTCGGTCCCGGCTTCGGCGTTCTGACCCGCGGGCTGCTGGCGGCGGGGGCCGAGGTGTACGCCATCGAATACGATCATCGGCTGGCCGCCTATCTGCGGCGCGAATTTGCCGGAGCACCGCTGCATCTCTTAGAAGCCGACGCCTGCCGGGTTGAGCTGAGCACTTTTCTGCCGCCGGGCCCGTTCCGGATGGTATCCAATCTGCCCTATGCCATCAGCAGCGTCCTGATCGCCCGGCTGCTGGAGCTCCCCGAACGGCCCCGGGGGATGCTTTTCCTGCTGCAAAAGGAGATGGGACAGCGCCTGGCCGCCGCGCCCGGCGGATCCGCCTATGGGGCGCTGACGGTCCGGACCCAGCTGTTTTACCACGTCCGGCTGCTGCGCACGGTGCCGCCGGAGGTGTTCTATCCGCCGCCGGAGGTCGACTCCGCGCTGGTCGGTTTTGAGCTTCGGGAGGAGTCCTGCGAGCCGGAGATCGCGCGGCGGCTGCCGGGGGTGGTCAAAACCGTTTTCGCCCAGCGCCGGAAACAGTTGGGCAAGGTGCTCGGCAACAACTACGGCAAAGAGCGGGCGCTGGCGGCGCTGGCGGTGCTCGGGATTCCGCCGGAGACCCGGCCGGAGCGTCTTTCCGTGGAACAATTCCGTCAACTTACCGGAGAGCTGTTCAAATGAAATACATCGGAGCGCACGTCAGCATATCCGGCGGGGTGGAGCAGGCTCCGCTGCGGGCGGCGGAGCTGGGGGCGACCGCCTTCGCCATGTTCACCAAGAATCAGCGGCAATGGCGCGCGGCGCCGTTCACGGCGGAGAGCGTGGCGCAATTCAAGAGCAACTGTGCCCGGAACGGGTACGGTCCGGAGCGGATTCTGCCGCACGACGGCTATTTGATCAATCTCGGGCAGCCCGATCCGGAAAAGCGGGAGGCGGCGCGGAAATCCTTCATTCACGAGCTTGAGCGTTGTGCGGCGCTGGGGCTGGACCGGCTGAACTTTCATCCCGGCAGTTCGCTGGGCGCGATCTCCACGGAGGCGTGCCTGGAGCTGATCGCCGAAGGCGTGCGGTTGGGGCTGGAGGCGGTGCCGACGGTTCACCCGGTGATCGAGAACACGGCAGGCCAGGGCAGCAATGTCGGCTGGAGTTTCGAGGAACTCGAGACGCTGTTGCGCCTGATTGACCGCCCGGAGGCGGGGGTCTGCCTTGACACCTGTCACGCCTTTGCCGCAGGCTACGACTGGGTTCGGGACTACGACGGAGTGTGGCGGGAGTTTGCGGAACGGATCGGTTTTGAGCGGCTGTTCGGGATGCATCTCAACGACGCCAAGGGGGAGCTGGGCAGTCGGCTTGACCGGCATCACAGTCTGGGGGAAGGCACCATCGGCTGGGAGGTATTTGAACGGCTGATGAAGGATCCGCGGCTGGACGGCATTCCGCTCACGCTGGAGACCATCGACGAGGAGCGCTGGCCCGCTGAAATCGCCCGTCTGCGGGGCTGGGCGGAAAACTCCTGAAAAATCGCACCCGGCGCTTGCAAAACGGTGGGGGCGGGGTTATTGTAAACTTCCTCCCGGAAGGATGGTCGAGTGGTTTAAGGCAGCGGTCTTGAAAACCGCCGACCCGTCAGGGTCCGAGGGTTCGAATCCCTCTCCTTCCGCCATCTCTTTTTCGTTTTTTCCTCCGACAGGCTGATCTTCGCAGGTTTTTCCGGCATGCTCCGCGGCCTGTCGCAGAAACGGACAGAGCACCAGAAAAAACTTCGACCAGCAATTTTCTTCGACCTCTCCGGAAGCGAGGATGCTGTTCAGCAGCTCCTCCTGCCGGGCCTGCCCCATGGTCAAGCGGTAGAGCGCCAGTACTTTCATCAACCGCGCATACGCCGCCGTGTCCCGGCTGAACGGGTACAAGGGGACAATCCGCTCAATTTTGCATGGCTGATCGGAGCTCAGACACCAATAAGGGGCCAACTGAGGATGCTGCTCACCGGCCCGCTCCAGCTCCCTGCGCTCGGCCTCGGCCAACAGGGCAGACCAATCGGCGCAGGGGCCGTAACGCTGTACCAGGCTCCGACGAACCGCCAGGCTCAGATAGCGATTGACCCGCCCCTCCCGCTGCTCAAGTTCAGCAGGGTTGCGAGGCAGATTCCAGTGCATGACCCGGCGGCAATAATAGTGAAAATCAAGTCCCTCCTGACCGATGGAAGTCGTCGCCAGCACAAACGGACGAAACGGAGAGTTGAATGCGTTTCGCAACGCACTCTGTCGTTCCGAAGCGGAAGAATCCTCACCGCGCCCCCGGGTCGTATTCTGACTGAGCGCGCCGGCGAAATGCGCACGCAGACGCAACCGCTTCCCGGGGTCTCCGCGGCGGAAGGATTCCAGCGTATCCACCTCGTAATTCACCGTCTGAAGCTTCAGGGCCGCCGTGATCCGTTCCCGGAAGAGCTCGGGATCGGCCTCATTGCAATCGGTGACCAGGACGAAGCAATATTCATCCAGCATCGCCTGGAAATTTCCGGCAAGACAATAGCGAAGCACGTTTTTGGCATAGTGCGCTGACGTCAGGTCCTCCAGCTTCCCGGCGACCGCGCCTGCACCTTCAGCAGAATCAAACAACCTCAGAAAAGAACTCGTGATCGCGGCCGCGGGAACGGCAAAATCCCGCTCGCCGCAATATTTCCGCAAACTCCGGGACACGCAGATTCCCGGCGCCGCAATCGCCATATTCACCAGCACTTCGATCAGATCCGCCGGCATCGGTTCCGACGCCTCTTCCGAAGGGGACTCCTCCCCGCCATCCAGCAATGCCGCCGCGTAAACATAGGGATTGCGTTGCGACGGGTAGTACCGCCGCTCGCCCAACGCGGCGACAATCCGGCTCCGAACCACCGTCTTCAGCTCCTCCAAGGACTGCCGGGCGCCCGACGGCTGAAAACAATCCTCCAAAAAGCGAGATGAACACGAGAGAATCTCACCCTCTCGGATCAACCCCCGCTCGTTTCCGCCCTGAGTCCGGAACAGACGATTTCCGGGGAACCGCTCCTTGCTTCCGAAGTATTTCAAATTCCCCTGCTTCTCCTTCCCCGGCAATTTTCTGGCCTGTTGCGCCAACTTCCCGTTGGTCAGGCATTCGGTCTCATAGGAGAGCAGGGAGGCGACCATTCGCGGCACCATTTCCCAGGCGGAAAAGAGCAGAAGCTTGGAATAGCCTTCCGCCGCCTTGAAAACCCCTTGTGGTTCGTAGTTCGGCATGGACGGAGGCACCCACAACAACCGCTCCGCATGATGCTCAAACGTCACCTCTCGCAGGAGGTCGAATTTAGAATTTTGCGGCTCCAGTCTCCGAAACCCGCAGATCTGATCGTAACGAAGCCATAGCAGATTCTTCGCCCGCTCCCGAATCCGGATTTGCTCCCGATTTCCGGCGTGGAAGATTCGGTTTCGCAGCTGATACTTCTCCATGAAAGACATCAGATACGGAGAGCTTTTCACATACTCAAACGGCACTTTTTCCGAAATTCCAAGCGCTCGACAGAGCTCGTCAAGCTCCAGATAGGCAAGAATATCGCCCGGCTGCACCTGGAGCTCCCGCAACTCGGATTGCAGAAAATCACCGGTTTTCATGAACGCGATCCGCTCCGTGCGGCACAGACCGCTCCGGTACAACGCCGACTCCGCCCGGGCTTTGATCTCCGGAAGGGACTGGTCATGCACGTTCAACTTCCGCAAGCCGGTGGCGTAGGCCTGCCAAGTCCGGGCAAAGACGCGCCGCGCCTCCGGGTCATGATCCAGCAGAAAGTTAATCACTTCTCCGAACTCCCGGAAGTGCTCGTCACAATTGGCGGAATCGATCTCCTCAAGCGTGGAATACAACTTATACGGTGTGGCCGACAACAACAGAATCCGGGGCCGGGCCGTCCCGTTCCGGTCGTCACCCCGCAGAAACCGTTCTGTAATCGCCCCGAGGTCATCATCCCCCCCGGGATGCAGCAGGGTATGAAACCGCTGAAATTCATCCATAATCACCAGATCGGGCTGCAGGGAACCGGCGGAAAGTTCCGCAAACATCTTTCGCAAGCGCAACAGTACAGGGCCCGGACTTCGGGTTTCGACGCCAGTTAAAATTCTCAGCAGCTCCTCCAGCAAATCCCCATAATCCCGCCGGATCAGGCAGTGCAGATCACCGGGATAGTGCTCGTCCCTGATCCTGGCAATGCGCTCGCGGAAACGTTGCCGCAACCCCGCCCAGCCTTCGGGCCCGATCCCGTTCCGCAACAACTCGGAAAGACGCGCCCGAACCTCTCGAAACTCGTCCATTTCCTCCAGGATGCACCCCATGAGCGCCCGTTCCGCTGCGCAACCCCGGCTGTGGGTGACCTGAAAACTGGTCGCCGGAGTCAACGGCGTAAGCTGTATCCGGATCTGTCGGGCCCGGCATTCCGCCTCCTGTTCCCGGACCCTGAGATGCTGCATGGACAATCGGGTTTCCGACACTTTCAAGTCGACCGCCTCCGGCGCAGGAGTTGCCGTCCCGGTCTGGTGATAGATGCGCAGTTTCCCGACGTTCTGCCGGGCGATGTTCTGATTGGAACAGACATACACCACCTTAAAGAGCTCGTCGCCCTCGTCCCGGAGTCGCAAAATTGCCGTTTTGGCAATCACGCCGCGGGCGATCATCGTCTTGCCCAATCCCACCTCGTCGGCCACCAGAACCCGCGGCTGCCCCCGGCGAAAGAGTTCGTCGACCCGCTCCACGGTCGCCTGCTGAAACGCCTTCAAGCCCGCCATCACCTGTGCGGTCTGTTCCTCCAGCGAGAGATGGGGACTCATCGTTTTCCTCTTGCCAGCCGCAGAAAGAGGCGGCACAGGTCTAAAAGTTTCTGAAACGGTTCCCCGGTGAGAAGAGACGTCTCGTCCAGCAGTGATTCCAATTCCAGCACCCGGGATTTGTCCTTCGCCAACCAGAACAACAATTGCTCATACAAGGCGGCGCCGACGACGCCGGGCCGGGATTTTCCGGAACGATCAGGTGCTGCGTGATTTACCAGGCAGGCCGTCAGATATGCGTTTGCCGACAACACACAGGCCAAGTACAGCTCCAGATCCTCCACCCGGCTGAGTTGTCGCCGGACGACTTCACACATCCTCTCCTTCTCCAATTTCTCCTGAGAAAGCGTATCGATCACCAGCAGACGTTCGAGCACCTCTTCTTGCAAACAGAGTCTGAGTCGGTAGAAATCGGTAAGCTGGTCCACAGACTGAACGGCAAACCTCATTTCCGGACGCAGCAATTGCCACTCGCCGGACCAGGGCGCAAGCTCCGCCCGGCAGGTCAGGTCAGGCAGGTTCTTCACAGAAACCACCACCTGGTATCCGGACTCCGTCTTCCCGGTCGAAGCCCTGAAGGAAAGCTTCAGCAGGGTTGCCAGTTGTTGCTGCAACTGTTTCTGAACCCGGTCCGACGGGGTTTCCCCGGATTCCGGCATTTGCTGAATTTGCTCAAACAGCCCTTTGGCATCCGACGGCAGCAGTTCCTCCCGAATCTTTTCAAAAATCCTGTTCCCGTACAATCTGGTCTGGAGCAGCAGTTCCACATTGGTCCCGTCGGTCGCGTTTGCCGTCGCATTCATCGATCCCAGAAACAGGTACGGGGTGGTGTTTTCATATTTCTGAAGCAGATACAACTTGGCATGAAGATCCTCCATGGGAACTTCATCCCGGCTGCTGAAAAGAGCCTGGTCTTTCAGCACATGGCATGACACCTCAGACCTGGGCCACCCCGCCAGCGCCGCTCTTCTGGTGATCAGAATTTTTTCGCTTCCTTCGCCTCCCCGGGCAAACAGCCGCTCCACCCAGTTCTGAGTCAAAAACGGCGAAATCACCAAAAGCCGCTGAAATCCGGACTGGAGCAGCGGCGACCGAGTCAGCGGATTTTCCGCTCCAACTCCGAGCGGAAGAATCCGGATCTCCTTGCAATCCGCACTGTGAAACTCAACTCGGGGCAGCTCCTCCACCAAACGCTTCATGGCCCCGAGCCGTTTGGATTTCCCTCGCTGCGTCTGGTAAACCCAGCTGCAGAGTTGGGCCAGCGCGCTCCCGTTTTCAGTAGGCTTCGCCACGGGTTTTCCCTCCAGCCACATGGCGACATCCCAACTGCGATCGCAGGTCAGGTTACGGCTCAAAACTCCGAGCCGATAGCGCAGGGCTCCCCCCTGCCGGAATTTAAGCAACCACAACTTGGGATGAAAGGCTCCGGTGTGCACTACGGGAAACACCGCCCGATCCAGCAGAGTCAGCAACCGGTTCTCCGACTCCGACGGCGATTTTATACTCCCTGCATCGGCAAAAACATAGAGTCGAGGCAGCAATTTGCGTACGGCATAGAGCATGAAAGCGGGATTTTCGCGGCAGTGGCTCGCCGAATCACCGGAAAACCCCAGCGGCAGCAGGGCGGCAAACATCGCTTTCAGGTCCAGCGAATAGGTCATGGCGACCGCCATTTCCAACTCAAACCCGGGGCCGGAATCGGCGGGAGGCCGTAACAGATCGCAATAATCGAGACGGTCATTCGCAGGATCAAGCATGGACTCGGACCTCAGCTGCCACGATATCATCAATCAGGCGTTTGGCATCCGGGAAACGATAAGTCAGACCGTCCCCCCCAACCCAGTTGTTCCGATAGTCAGGGTTCGGATTGAGCGTCTTGGCTCGTGTCCCCTTCAGCGACCGCTCCCGAGCCCGCAGCAGCTCATCCAACGCTCCGGGCTTATTCTGAATATAAACCCGCTTCAAATTCGAGAGAAAGCAGCTCAGACTGCTCAGACGGGGGCCGACCGGCAAGGCCAACAATGCGAACAACTCCTCCAGCTCGACCGCGGCCGCGAGCTCTGCCAGGCGCGGCTCCAGACTCGGCCACCGCGCCAGCGCGTCCTGGTTTTGCAGAAGGCAGTTGAACCGGCACTGTGCCGGTTTCAGGAAAAGCGAAAAATCACGAGCCAGCCGCCACTCCCGTTTGAGTTCTCCGCTCAACTCCTCTTCGGCGATGTGCTCAAAATCCTCTGGTAACCGCTCCCGATTCCGAACCAGTTGCGCAAACAGCGTTCCCGGGAAACGATTGATGATCTGCTGACAAAGAAAACTCGCCTCCGAATGCGTCAACTCGATCGACAGGGACTCGGGCCGATCCCAATGCGACCAATCCTCCGGCAACTGCCAATGGCAGAAACTCACGTTCCCCGCCGCCCCGGCGTCATCCCACTCTTCTCCGGAAAGTTCTGAAGTCGAGTGTGCGCCTTGCAACAGCTGCAGAAACTCACCGAGCGAAAGATTGGGATTCCCGACCTGGATCAACCCCAGTTTCTTGATCCCGTTCCAATAAATTTCGGAGGGCGGGCGCTTTACCCAGCCGGAAGGCTGATGCGGGAAGATCGTTCTTCCGAAGACGCCCTCCGCGGTCTTGTCCGCTTTCCAGATTGCCAATGACACTTCTGCTTCCCGTTTGGCCAGCACCCCCGCCGGGTCTTTTCCCGGATTCCGCATCAGGTCCTTCAGTTGATAGGCCACTAGAAAAAAATATTTGGCCCGGGTTTGAATGGTTGAAGTTCCAGGGAAAAAACGATCGGCAAAGGCATCCCGCACCATGCCGATCCCCAGCTCGTCCACCGCTCCGGGCTCATCGAGAGAGGCGATGATCTCGCGCGCCAGGTCGCGATCCTCCCGGGAAAAATCAATCCAGCCCCAATTTGCCATAAAAGAACCATCTCCGTAAAGAACATGGCAGGGGAATGATTATAAATCCGCCGCCGGGCAAATCCGGTTCAACGATCTTCTTTTCCCCGAACCACGGCGACCTGCCGGCGGCAGGACTCGACCGGACCACCCCCCGGCGCGGTCAGTCGTTCCCACTCCGTCAGGATCGCCAACGCCTCCTCCCGGCAGCTCCCGCACATCTCCGGCGAAGGCCGCAGCGATCCGCATACCGCCGGACGCTCCGGCGAACCGAAGAGTCGACACCGGTACTCCCGATCCAGCTGCACACACGCAACTCCTGCCGGTTTCCCCGCCGGCATCCCCGGAATCGACGACGATATCGACGGCGCAATGCAACAGGCCCCGCAACCGGGACGGCAGCCCGAAACCTTGGTCATGAATCCCCCTGTACCGCGAACGACTCCGTGAAGTTTTCATCATCTACCATAGCACACCTGGGATCCTTTGCAAACGGAACTTCTCCACAATCCTCCATGGCGCACTTGTTTTCTCCGCTCTCATGTGCTATATTGCCGAAGTATGGACGAAGCTATCGGTCGATTATGTCTCTTGCTGCTGCTCGGAGCCGCTCTTTTTCTCGGAGTCGGAACCGGAGCGGCGACGTTTTCCCCCTCCCCGTTCGAGGCGGAGGAATCTTGGGTGGATGAACTTCCCGCCCGCTCCAGACAACCGCTCCCGCCACGGGCGCTCCCGGCCCCCGAACCGGAGGAGTTGGGCGGTTCCCCGATTCCCGATTTTGTCAACGGCCGCTCCGTGCTCCGGCTCCTTCCCGAGCCCCGCCCGGTCGTCGGCCCCGGCTTTCCGATCCCCCTGCGGCGTTGAAGATCCGTCGTCCCCCCTCGGAAATTTCAGGTTATCTTCAACAACGCAAAGGATTTAATCGTTTTTTATGACTCTTTTTATCGTCAGCATCGCCGTGGCGATGTCCGTTTCCTTTCTCTGTTCGGTCATGGAAGCCGCACTGTTGAGCATCACGCCCAGCAAGATGGCGTTAATCGCTCAGAAACACCCCCGGATCGGCAGCATCTGCCGGATGTTCAAGGAGGATATTGAAAAGCCGATCGCGGTGATTCTGATTCTGAATACCACCGCCCACACCTTCGGCGCCTCCATCGCCGGGGCCCAGTTCGACAAGCTCTTCGGCAGCAATTATATCTGGCTGTTCTCATTGATCTTCACCATCCTGATGGTCCAGTATACCGAAATCCTGCCGAAAACCCTCGGCGTGCGGTTCAACCGCCCGGTGCTGACCATCACCGCCAATACGCTGCGCTTTCTGGTCTGGCTGCTCTCGCCGGTGATCGCGCTGGTGCACCTGGTCAATCGTCCCTTCGAGCCCCCCGAAAATCACGACCCCGACGCCGGAGACGAGACGCTCCGCGAACTCGACGCGCTGGCGGCTCACGCCCGGGAGACCCATCAACTCTCCTCCACCCAGGAGCAGATCATCCGCAACACCCCGGATCTGGCCGAGCAGACCGTCACCGGCTTGATGACCCCCATGGACAAGATCCGCATGCTCTCCGACACCATGAGCCGCGAGGAGGTGCTCCGCCTGATCGCCAGCGAGCGCCACTCGCGTTATCCGGTCTGCCGGAACGGCGATCCCAGCCGGATCGTCGGCAGCCTGACCGCCCGCGATCTGCTCTTCCACGCCGACGACTGGCAGCACCTGCTCCGCCCGGTCCACTACGTCCCTGCCGACGTCTCCCAGCTGGAACTGCTGGAAAACATCAACGGCCTGGACTCCAAACTGCTGCTGGTCCGCGATGCCGGTGACCGCGTCATCGGCATGCTCACCTCCACTGACATCCTGCTCCATCTGGCCGGTAAACGCCTCCCGCTCCGGGCGGCCTCCGCCTGAGCCCCGCCGCCGCACCCCGGGCCCGGCCGGGGAGCCGGGTACAGCGGTGCGGCGGCTTCCGGAAATCCCCCCGTTCCCGGGCCGCGCCCCTTGCAAAAAACCATTTTCGCGCTATATTGTTAGGATACTAATGATTTTTTATGGAAGATACGCTGCATTACAACTTGCTGGCGGCTCAGACGCAGTTTCAGAAAGCGGTCCGCGCCCGGCTGCGGCGGGAGTTCCCGGAACTCCTGCCCGGCCAGCCGAAGATCATCGACTTTCTGCTGAGTCATCCGAGCTCGTTTCAGCGGGAGATTGCCGAAGGCTGTCTGATTGAACCGGCGACGCTCAGCCCGATTCTCGAAAAGATGGAGCTGGGCGGTCTGATCCGGCGCGGCAAGGCGGAGGAGAATCGCAAGAACTCGCTGGTCACGCTCACGGCACGGGGCGAAGCCGTCGGGCACCGGATCCGGATGCTGTTTGCGGAACTGGAGGGCAAAGCGACCGCGGGGCTGACGGCCGGGGAGCATGACGCACTGTTGCGGACGCTGCGGCGGATCCGGGAGAATAGTCGAAGGATGGTTTTATGAAGAGTCGTTTCAGCAAAAGAAAACGTTTTTCCCTGTTTCTGCTGGGGGTGATGCTGGCCGGGCTGGGGGTGGCGCTCAGTGTGCGCCCCGGGCTGGGCACCTCGCCGATCTCCAGCCTGCCCTATGTGCTGACCTTCCTCATCCCCTGGACGCTGGGCATGACCACGGTCGGGATCAATCTGCTCTTCCTGCTGATGCAGATCCTGATCCTGCGCCGCCGGTTCCGCTGGTGGCAGCTGGCCCAGCTGCCGACGCTGCTGGCGTTCGGATTCTGCATCGATCTCGGTATGTGGCTCTCCTCCTTCTACATTCCGGCGGCCTATCCGCTGCGGCTGGTGGAGGAGCTGCTGGGGTGCGCACTGCTGGCCGTCGGCATCGCCTTTCAGCTGGTGGCGAACATCTCCTACATGCCCGGCGACGGCTTCGTCCGGACGGTTTCCGAGGAGTACGGCATTCCCTTCGGCACCGCCAAGGTCTGCTTCGACGTCTCGATTGTGGTCCTCGCGCTGGTGGTGTCGCTCTGCTGCTTCCGGCAGATCACCGGCGTTCGGGAGGGCACCATTCTGGCGGCGGTGCTGGTCGGCTTGATCATCCGCGCGCTGCAGCAGCCGCTGCGCTATGTCAAGCTGCAGCTGGTCAAATAGCGCCGCGCCGCGGATTTTTCGCAGCGAAAAACCGTTCCGGGAGTTGACGGCGCGCGGTTCGGCATGTATCTTCCCGCAGGAAAACGAAAAAGGAGGAGTCATGCGCTGCGGAAAAAACTGGCTGGCCCTGATGCTCTGCGGATTCGCACTCGCCGTCGGCGGGTGCCGCACCCCGGACCACGCGACCAAACCCAATCAGGAAAGGGCGGAAACCATGCAGGATGTCTATCAGTTTCTGAAGGATGCCGGAGTCTACTACATCGCCACTGTGGACGGGGATCAGCCCCGGGTGCGCCCGTTCGGCACCATTCACATCTTCGACGGAAAACTCTACATTCAGACCGGGAAACGCAAGAATGTCTCCCGCCAGCTGGGAATCAACGGCAAAACCGAACTCTGCGCCATGAAAGGCGATGAATGGATCCGCCTCTCCGGCACCCTGGTCAATGACGACCGCCGGGAGGCCAAGGCCTCCATGCTCGACGCCTATCCCGAGCTGAAGAAGATGTACAGCCCCGACGATGACAACACCCAAGTGCTGTACTTCAAGGATGCCACCGCCACCATCTACTCCTTCAGCCGCGAGCCGATCGAAATCAAGTTCTGAGCGGGAGTGGTCAAAGTTCCGCCCCGGCCGCCCCAACCGGCGCCGGGGCGTTTTCATGCCCCTCCCCGTCCGCGCTCAGTGCCGATGGCGGTGATGCAGATCCGGCGTGTGCGGGTGATCGTGCACCAGCTCTTCGTGCGTATGTCGGTGGGAGTGATACCCGGTCACCGGCGCCGGATGAGAATGCGTGTGATGCCGATCGTCGTGGGTATGACGGTGCTCATGAACCAGCCGTTCGTGCCGATGGCGGTGTTGATGTCGCTCGGTGACCGCCAGCAGCGCGCCGCACACCATCAGCACCCCGCCCGCCACCAGACTCCGGGACGGCGGCTCCCGGAAAATCCCCAGCGACAACGCCGCCCCGATAAACGGTGCGGCCGCGTAGTAGACGCTGGTCCGGGCAGCTCCCAGCCGGCGCTGCGCCCGCACATAGCAATCGATGCTCAAGCCGTAGGCGACAAAGCCCAGCAGCAACGCCGCCGGGACCCAACTCCAGCGGAACCCCGCGCCGGGCGGCTCGCACAACAGGGCGATCAGCAGCGCCGTAAAGCCCGATCCCAACCCTTTGATGATTACGATCTGCGCGGGATCCTTGGCCGAGAGATTCCGGGTGCAGTTATTCTCCAGCCCCCAGCAGCAGCAACCGCCGATCACCAGCAGTGACCCGAGGGAAAAGGTAAAGGTTCCCTCCTTGGAAAAATCGACGGAAAGGACCATTCCGGCCAGGGTGATCACCATCATGGCCAACCACATCCGGCGGCCGATCGCCTCGTGAAAACCGAGCCACGCGATCACGCTGGTGGCCACCATCTCGAAATTGAGCAGCAGCGAAGCATTCTCCGCCGTGGTGCGCGCCAGGCCGAGCAGCAGCAGGAACGGCGCCAGCACGTCAAGCACGACCATCAGCGCCACCCAGGGCAGATCGTCCCGGGTCAGCGCCGCCTCCGCCCGGCGCCGACCCGAGAGCAACTTCAACCCGCCGATGCCGAGCCCCGCCCCCAGATAGAGCAGGGCGGTCAGATACAGCGGGGAAAAATCGGCCAGCAGCAGCTTGGCCGCCGGCGCATTCAAGCCGAACAGCGTCGCCGCCAGCAACGCGATGCCGATCGGCAACCAGGGCTGAGTTCCGCGGCTCATGATCGGCGGCCGGCCGCTCTCCGGTTCAGCGGATGCCGCCCTGCTTCCGGGCCCGGAGTCCGCGCCGCCACGCCCAGCAGGCAAAGATCACCGCCACCGCCAGCGCCAGCCAGTAGGCCAGATGCAGATCGAGCCCGCCGCCGACCGGACCGCCCTTTTCCGGCGACACCCAGAGGATGTAGCTCACCACGATGAAGGTCATGAACATGCCGGGAATCACCGCGATCACCCCGAGTTTCTTCTGGGCCACCAGCCAAGTGGTGGCCGCCATCAGGGTCGAGGCCGCCAGCACCTGATTTCCCCAGGCGAAGTAGTTCCAGAGATGGTTGAACGAGGCGGCACTGCGGTTGGACCAGGCCAGCAGTCCGCAGATGATGACGATCAGCGGCAGACAGACCAGCAGCCGGTTGCGGAACGGACGCTGATCGAGCTTGAACATCTCGGCCAGACTCAGCCGCATGCTGCGCATGGCCGTGTCGCCGGAGGTGATGGCCAGCACGATCACGCCGATCACCGTGACCACCCCCATCCAGCCGCCGAGGAAGTGCGTGGTGATCTGCCGCAAGGTGACGGTGGCGTTCCCCTTCATCAGCTCCGGGAAGAGGTTGTAGATGGCCAGCCCGGCGGCGGCCCAGACCATGGCAATCACGCCTTCGACGATCATCATGCCGTAGAAGGAGGAGCGGCCCTGATGCTCTGAGGCCATGGTCCGGGCGATGATCGGCGACTGGGTGGCGTGGAAGCCGGAGATGATGCCGCAGGCGATGGTCACAAACAGCACCGGGATCACCGGCGCGGTCTCCATATTGGCCTTGAATTCAGGCGTTTCCAGCAGCAGCGCCGGATTGCTGTTGCCGTTCCAGAGCAGCGCCACGAAGATCATCAGCGTGCCCAGCAGCAGCAACGCGCCGAACAACGGGTAGACCATGCCGATGATCTTGTCCACCGGGAACATGGTCGCCGCGATGTAATAGAGGAAAATCGCCGCCACCGCCAGCCAGAAGATCCCGCAGGAGGGCACCAGCTGATCGATCAGCTGCGCCGGGATGTTGATGAACACCGCCACCACCAGCAGCAGCAGCAAAATCACGAAGACCGAGAAAAAGCGGTAGTAAGTGCCGCCCAGGGTCTTGCGGATCAATTCAGGCAGATTCGCCCCGCCGTGCCGGATCGACATCATGCCGGAGAGGAAGTCGTGGGTGGCCCCCGCGATCACGTTGCCCACCGGGATCAGCAGAAAGGCGACCGAGCCGAATTTGATGCCCAGAATCACGCCGATCACCGGCCCCACCCCGGCGATATTCAGCAGCTGAATGAGCATGTTCTTCCAGTGGGGAAGCACCACGAAATCGACTCCGTCGGCGCGACTCCGGGCCGGGGTCTCCCGGTCGTCGGGTCCGATCACCTTCTCCACAAATCGGCCGTAGGTCATGTACCCCGCGACCAACAGCACCAGACCGAACAGAAACAACAACATTCTACCCGCACCTCACTTCCTTGAATGACTTCGCGCGCGGCCCGCCTCTCGGCGCACCGTCGACTTGTTCCCGTTATTCCAAACTTTTGAACCGACCGCCCGTCAGGGCAGCCAGCTGCCGCGTTCCCACTCCAGAAAACTGTAAAACACATTGCCGTTGTACGAGACATTCAGCACCGGCTTGTCGTCCTGCCCCATGTGCCAGTAACAGCGCACAATGGGAAAGGTGCTCAACACCGTGGAGTATTTGACCTCCGGGAAATAGGGGTTGTACTCGTCGCGGATGTGCAGATTCTTGACCTCGTTCCAGCTCTTGCTGCCGTCGTAGCCCCAGTCGTAGCAGGGGGCTTCGGAGAACTCGTAGAAGTAGCTGACGTTGCCGGTGTCCGGATTCGGATTGTTGCCGTAAAGCCCGGTGTTGCCGGGACGGTCGAAGACCTCGCTGTAACGATCGTCCTCGCGCGCGCGCCACTGTTCCGGGGTTCGATCGGGGGGATTGGCGTCGCGCGGGCAGAGGTAGATCTTGGTGGTCGGCAGATACGATGGATGCAGCAGCGACAGCCAGGGGGGCATCCGCTCCTTCCAATCCTGACGGTACATCATCACGGCCATGCCGAACTGCCGCAGCTGACTGCTGCAGGCGGTGTCGCGGGCTTTGATCCGCGCCTGATTCAATGCCGGCATCAGCATCCCGGCCAAGATGGCGATGATCGCAATCACCACCAGGAGTTCGATCAGGGTGAAACGAGGGCTTCTGCTACGGCGGCGTAAGGTCGAGTCCATGGCGGGTTTTCTCCCAGTAAAAAGGTTTGGTGAACAACTGCCAGAGTCCTTTCCAGGCTCCCAACGAAATCAGCAGCCAGTAAAACGGCATCAGCACCGCCCAGGGCAGCAGCCGGAAGCAGCGGCGGCGGCAGCAGCCCGCGACCCCGATGGCGATGAACACCAGATTGGCCAGCAGCAGCAACATGCCCACGGCGAAGAAGACCATCGACCAGTGCGACCGCCAGAAGTCCTCCCCGGGCCCCCAGTAGACCAGCGGCCAGGCCCGGAGCTCGAACCAGCCCAGCGAAATGCCGTGGTAGAGCGTACCGCCGAGCTGCGGCCCCACTACCTGTTCCAGAATCGGCACGCCGTGGCACACCCCGTGGGCCAGCAGCAGCGCATAAAACCCCATCAGCAGCCAGAACAGCAGATTGGTCAGCATCATCAGCGAGCCGCCGCCGACCTCCAGAAACACGCCGAAGGCGCCCCACCAGCCCAGCCGCCGCACCGGCGACCGCCACGACCGGAAATGAACCAGATGGGTCTGCAGAAAGCCCTTGACCCAGCGCGAACGCTGACGCAACCAGTTGCCCAGCTGGGAATTGGCCTCCTCGAAGGTGGTGGAGTCAACCACCGTGGTGGCGTACCCTGCCTCGTAGATCCGAATCCCGAGGTCGCAATCCTCGGTCACGTTGAACGGGTCCCAGGACCCGGCCTCGCGCAGCTTCGCGGTTCGGAAGTGGTTGCTGGTCCCGCCCAGCGGCAACGGCAGCCGGAACCAGCGCATGCCACTGAGCAGCAGATCGAAGTGTGTGGTGTACTCCACGGTGAAGAACCGGGTCAGCCAGTTCTGGGTGGGATTGTAGTAATTGAGCTTGGCCTGAACGCAGGCCAGATGGCCCGTCCGGTCCCGGCGGAACACCGCCACCGCCTTTTTAAGCTGATCGGGTTCCGGCGCATCCTCGGCGTCATAGATCACGCAGAACTCGCCGCGGGCCGCCTCCAGCCCGTAGTTGCAGGCCCGGGGCTTGGTCCGCACCGGTCCGTCGGGCACCACCAGCACCCGGCAGGAGGGGGGCAGCGCGGCCGCCTCCAGGGCGTGACGTGTCTCCTGATCGTCGCACTCCAGCAGCAGCAGAATCTCAAGTTTGTCGGGGGGGTAATCGAGCCGGCCGAGATTGCGGATCAACTTTTCCGCCACCTTTTCCTCGTGATAGAGCGGCAGCAAAATGGTGTAGACCGGAAGCTCCCGGTCGCTCAAGCGGGCCAGCTCTTCGGGCGTCACCCGCTCCTCCAGGGGGCGGCAGAGGGCCGCCAGCGCCGCCCCGCCGCGGAAGATCAGCGCCGCCAGATACCAGAAGGCCAGAAACAACGAAACGACCAGCACGAAGTAGTCCCAGCGGTACTTCAGCAGCACCAGCAGCGCCAGCGCAATGAGCGCGTAGTAGAGCTTCTGCCCGCCGGTGGCGGTGACCACGGCGCAGCGCTCCGGAAACCGCTCGACGAATTCCCGGGTCAACCGGTCCAGTGAGTCCAGATTGATCTGACGTGCCATCGCTCTGCCGATGCTGAGATTTTCCAACCATTCCTATATATGAAATTATTGAAGAATATAACGCTTTTTTTTCAAAAAAAAACCGTAAAACGGATGAAATTCCCAAAAAAGCGTGTATTTTTAACCAATATTATGGGAAAACCATTTTTTACCATTCTGTTCGGACTCTGTCTGCTGACGGCGACCGGGCTGGCGGCGGCTCCGCGCTGGTATCGGGGCGGCGATCGCGGCAGCGGGGAGTTGCAGCCGGAATCCACGGGGGAGTTCCGGGCCCGGGTCGAATTTCCGGGGTCCACCCAGCTGTACCGCGAACCGGAGCGCCGGAGCTTCCGGCCCCGGCGCGAGGATTTCGACCGCGGGGCGCTGCGGGTGGAAGTGCGCCGGCTCTCGGGAACGCTGCCGGTCAAGGTCAATTTGTTCATCAAGGACAAGGATGGCCGCTTCTTCAGCAGTGACCGGCTGCTGGAGCTTGACGACGACCGCTGGCAGACGCTGGAAGTGCGGCTCGACGAACCGGGCCGGAACTGGCGGCCGGTGGGCCATCAGGCGGAGTGGAGTGCGCAGTTCGCCGCGACGATCTTCGCCGCGGGGCTCAATCTGTACAGCGCCGAGATGGGCGAAGCGCAGCTGGAGTGGCGGAATTTCGAGCTGGTCGGCGAACGTCGCCGCCCGGAGCTGAAGCTGCGCAACTGGCAGCTGCCGGACGACGGTGAAGCCTATCAGCTGCTGAAGAGCACCTTCGACCTGTCACGCGAGTACTTCAACCCCTACGATCCGGAGGAGATCGCCGTCGACTTCGCGCTCCGCAGTCCGGACGGTCAGGAGCGGGTCTACCCCGCCTACTTTGAAATTCCGCACCGCCGCACCCGTCACTTCACGCTGGAGAAAATCGAGCCGGTGGGGCGCGGCAACTGGGCGTTCCGCCTGACGCCGCCCGCCCCCGGCCGCTATCAGCTGCAGCTCCGGATTCGCGACCGCACGCCCGGACACGAGGAAGCGCTGACCAGCGAATGGCGCGACCTGGTGATCCGCCCCTCGACCCGGCCCGGCTTTGTTCAGGTGGCCCGGAACCAGCCGGACTACTTCGAGCTGAGCACCGGGGAGTTCTTCTACCCGATCGGGCTCAACATTCACACCAACATCGACCTGCGCAGCGAATACCAGCTCGGGTTCGAGAGCCTTCCCGACCGCGGCACATTCGACTACGACGACTACTTCCGCGCCTGCGGCCGGGCCGGGATCAATCTGGTGGAGGTCTGGATGGCGGCTTGGACCATGGCGCTGGAGTGGACCAGCTCCCGCGCCGATTATTACGGGCTGGGCCGCTACAATCAGGCCAACGCCTGGAAGCTCGACCACCTGCTCGACCAGGCCCGGGCCAACGGGATCCGGCTCAATCTGGTGCTGGACAACCACGGCAAGACTTCGGTCCACTCCGATATGGAGTGGGCCGAAAGCCCGTTCAACGCCCACAGCCTCTTCGCCGCGGCGGACGGCGGATTTCTGGAGGACGCGGGGAAGTTCTTCGCCTCGCCCGAGGTCCGCAAGTACAACACCCAACGGAACCGCTACATCGCGGCCCGCTGGGGAGCCGATCCGGCGATCATGGCCATCGAGCTCTGGAGCGAGGTGGATCTGACCCATCAGTTCCGCCAGAGCTACCAGGAGGAGACCGCGCTGAAGTGGCACGCCGAGGTGGCGCGTGAATTTCTGGCCATGAGTCAGGGGCCGCATCTGATCACCACCCACGTCTGCGGCGACTACCGCAACAATCTGAACTACCGCAAACTCTACGAACTGCCCGAGATGAGCCATGTCGCGGGCGACGCCTATCGCGACAGCAGGATCCATTTCGTGGATCAACTGGAGCGGCACGGTGCGGAGTTGAACTTCGGGAAGCCGCGGCTGGTCACCGAGTTCGGCGGCCCCTCCACCGGCGCCGGGGTGCTGCTGATGATCGCCGACATCCACGCCGGACTGTGGAGTTCCATCTTCCACCGTCAGGCCGGAGCGCCGATGCTCTGGTGGCACGACTTCGTCCACCTCGGAAACCACTACGCCCATTACCGGGGGCTGGCCAACTACCTGCGCGGCGTGGACCTGCGCAACCGCGCCCTGATGCGGTATCCGCTGCGGATCTGGCGGCCCAAACCCGCCGATGAAGGGCGGCTCGACGAGGCCGGGAACCGGCTCGGGCCTTCGCTCTCGGCGGCGCCGCCGCTGCTCCGGGGGCCGCTACCCCCGTTCAAACTCGAGGATCCAGAGTTGCGCTTCGACGGTCTGGCGCTGAGTTCGACCGACACCGCCTACGGCTGGATCTACTGCCGCCGGGCCATGCGCTCCTGGAGCGGCCGTCCCGGCGATTTCCCGGAGGTGCGCGATCTGGCGTTCGAGCTGGCCTCGCCGCTGGAGCGCGGCATCTATTTGATCGAATATTTCGATACCCTCTCCGGCGAGGTGGTGAACGAACTGGTGGTCGAGCATCCCGGCGGCGGCATCAAACTGCCGCTGCCCGGATTCCGGGTCGATCTGGCCTTCAAGCTCCGGCAGCTCGCCGCCCGGCCGGAGCGGCCGCTGAACCACCGCCGGAGGACTCCGGAGGCCGTCACCGCCGCGCCCGTCCCCGCGGAGACCGCGCCCGGGCCGGAGTTGCCCGCTCCGGCGCCGGAGCTCAACTGGCGCTATCCGGAGGCCCGCGGGCGGCTGCTGCTGAGCGGGACCAGTCCGGAGTTTTCCGGCGTGCTCGACCTGCGGCAACTGACGTTGCCGTTCTCTCCGGCCAACGGCGTGGAGCTCTGCGACGGCGAGGGCAATGAGCTGCCGTTCCAGCTTACGCCGGAGCTGCTGCTGACCACCGCCGCCGGAACCCATGCGGGACTGGAGTTGTACTACGGCTTCCCCGCGCCGCGGGCGAAGTCGCGCGGGGAGTTTCCGGAGCCCTCCCCTCCGCTGCTCTTTCTGGGGAAACATCAGAACGGCCGACTCAGCGAGACGGAATGGCGGGAGTGGCGCAAGCAGCAGTTGCGCCGCAACTACGAGTGGCGTTACCAGAACGATCTCAAGACCATCGGCAAGTACTGGCTGGAACTGATCGCCGCGCCCCACTTCTTCGTCCGCTACCCGCTGAACGCCTGGCAGGTGGTCAGCAACTACCGGACCGCGCGTGATCTGGAGGAACTCCGGCGGCAGCATGTTTCAGGCCTGCTGCGGCCCCGACGTTACCGCCCCTACTACCGCAACAACTACCCGGTGCGGAGTTACCTGCTCAGCCGGACCTTCTATCAGAACCAGCTGCGCTGGGCGATGGAGAGTTTCAGCCGCTTTCAGGGCAACTACCGGCGGGATCTCCGGCAGCTGGCCATGGAGTGCTTCAACGCGCCGCAGCGCGAGCTGAAAAACGCGCTGGACAACGAGCGGCGGCGGCGGGTCGGAGCCATGGGGGTGATGGATCTGTCGATTCCCCCGCGGCCCTTCGACGCCGGGGGCACGCTGGCGCTGCGGTTCACGGGCAAACTGCTGGTCCCGGAGACGGGGACCTACGACTTCCGGGTTCGGGCTCAGTCGCTGGCGGTGCTCTCGCTGGACGACGAGGAGGTGCTTCATCTCTGGGGAGAGCGCGACCAGCAGGAGTCGAGGACCGGGGAGGTGACCGTGGAACTGACCGCCGGACCTCATGACCTGAAGCTGGACTTTCAGCGTCACGATCAGGCCAAATGGCTCTCCGGCGAATGGCGGCGCAGCGGTACGGGCGAACCCTACCGCCATTTGACTCAGGACGATTTCCGCACCGGGCTACCGCTGACCGTGACCGTCAGCGAAGATCGCGCCGGCAACCGCTATCCGCTGGCGGAACGCCGGGATGAGATGGAGTTTTTCCTCGGCAAACAGGAGCGGCTGACGCTGGAGCGTTACCGGCTGCTGCTGCCGGAGCAGGCCCCCTTCCGGTTGTTCCGCAACGGCGAGGCGGTGCTCGATCAGACCGGAGGAGCGACCATCCTGCAGCCGCGGGCGGGCGAGGAGGCGACTCCGACCTCGTTCCGGCTGGAGGTTCCGGGTTGGACGCCGCTGACCTTCCGACGCGAACACAAGGCGCCGGTGTCCCGGGTGCTGCCGCTGGCGCTGGAACTCAAATGTTTCCGTCCACGCTTCCTGCACGACGACCAGAGCGCGGATCTGTTTGCTGAGGTGCACTCGCAGCTGCCGCTGCCGCTGACCGTCGAGCTGGAAAGCCGGGTCACCCGGCCCTGCGGCGAATTGACCTCGGCCCGGACCTCGCTGGAACTGCCGCCGGTGTCCGAACTGCCGGAGAACCGGTTCGCCCCCGGGGCGGTGGTCAAGCGGCACTACCGGCTGGAGGGGAGCGAGCTGGAGGGAACTTCGAGCGAGGCGGAATTCATCCTCCGGCTGGGCGGGCGGGAACTGGACCGGCAGCGATTCCGGTTCATTCCGGTGGCCGACCTGCCGGAGGAACTCGAGGTGCGGTCCGGAACCCTGGTCGATGCCGATGGCACTCCGGTGATCCCGGTGCTGCACCACCTGACGCTTCCGGAACTCCGGACCTGGGAACTGGTCCGTGAACTCAATCAGGGCTTCCATCCCCGGCACCGGCTGCTGGTGGTGGCCGCCGACTGGCGAGACGCAGCCGGAACCTCCTTCCGGGAGGAACTGGAGCGACAACTGAACCGGCGCGGACTGGAGCTGGAGTTTCTGGACTGGCGGGGCCCGGCGGGGCAACTGGAGCTGCTTTCCGGACTCCCGGCGCTGTTGCGGGGAATCCGGAACTCCGACGCCGACGTCGCGCTGGTGGTGGCGCCGCCGGGCACTCTGCTGCACGCGCTGCCGCCCTGGGATCAGGATGATCTTCTGGCGCTGGTGGTCGAAGCGCTGGATCTGCGCCCGGAGCTGCACACCATTCTGCTGGGCTCCTCTTGGCCGGCCGCGGACGCCGGAGACCGGGAACAGGAGGAGCGCCAGACGCATTTTCTGCGCCGACTCGGACGCGAGCGCGGGCTCCGGCTGCTGGAGTTCGGACTCTACGCCCGGGGCCGGACCGCGCCGCTCTCCGCGACGACGGCGGCGGAGCTGCTGCTCCGGCGGCTGCACTGAGTTCCGACGGCGTCAGCCCCCGGGCCGGAGTCCGCCGTCCTTGATTTTCCAGAGGTAGAGCGAGGCCAGCGTGCCGTAGGGCGAACAGCGGCGGCGGAACTCCTCAAAATCCGCGCGTGACAACGGATCGCGATGGAGCAAAAGCGCGATTCCGCGCCGGATCCCGAGATCCTTGTAACTCAACACGTCGGGGCGCCCGAGCGCGAAGATCAGCAACATCTCGGCCGTCCACTCGCCGACGCCCCGGAGTTTCACCAATTCGGAGACCACCTCGGCGTCGGAACGGGCGGCCAGACGCTCGCAGTCCAGCTCGCCCGACTGCGCCGCCCCGGCGATCCCCCGCAGGTAATCGATCTTGCGTCCGGAGAGTCCGCACGTGCGCAGCGTCTCGAAATCCGCCGCCAGCAACCGGTCGGCGGTCAACCCGCCGAGGCGGTCGCGCAACCGCCGGAAGATCGCGTCCGCCGCCCGGACCGCCAGCTGCTGCGACACCAGACTCTGCACCAGTGCCGAAAAGAGATCGGAACAGCACTCGAACGAATGAACCTCCAGACACGCGACCGGCTCCCGGAACTCGGGAACCTGCCGGACCAGCGCCTCCCGGTCCTGCCGGGTAATTTCAAATTTCATCATCGTCCCCTTTCCTGTCGTCAGTTGATACTATAACGCGAAATTCCGGATTAATCCAGAATTCCGCACCGTCTGCGGGCTCCGGCCTTGACAATCGGCGGCGGACCAGTATAGTACAGCCGAAATTCAAACCGGGAATTATGGAGTCCGCCATGCGTCGAAAGGATCGTGAAGTTCTTGATTTCGCTGAATTGTGCCGGATGCTGGATCAGGCCCGCTACGGCCATCTGTCGCTGGTCGATCCCGAGGGTCATCCCTACGGGGTGACGCTGAATTTCGGCTGGGAACTCCAGGCCGGGCAGTTGCTGCTCTACTTCCACGCCGCCACCGAGGGGCGGAAACTCGACTGCCTCCGCCACCGCCCCGAGGCCTGGTTCTTCGTCGAAAGCGACTGCCGCTACGAGGAGGGTTTCCGCGGCGCGCAACGCTACTGGACCACCCGTTACCGCTCGGTGGCCGCCGGGGGGACGGTGGAGTTTCTGGAGTCGCCGGAGGAGAAACGCGCGGGGCTGGCCATTCTGCTCCGGCGCTTCACCGACGATCCGCCGCCGCCGCCGGACAATCCGGTCTGGAACGCCGTTTCCGTCTTCCGGCTGCGCGTTCACGAGCTCACCGGGAAGCGCAACCTGCCATGACCGACCTGTCGGCGATCGTCGCTCCGCTGCTCGCGTGGTATCGACTCCACGCCCGGAAACTCCCCTGGCGGGAGAATCCGACGCCCTACCGGGTCTGGATCTCCGAAATCATGCTGCAGCAAACCCGGGTGGAGACGGTCAAGCCCTACTTTCACCGCTTTCTGGCCGCCCTGCCGGAGGTCTCCAAGCTGGCCGCCGCGCCCGAAGAGGAGCTGCAGCGACTCTGGTCCGGACTCGGCTACTATCGCCGGGCCCGGCAGCTGCAACGGGCCGCGCAGCAGATCATGAATGAACATCACGGCGTCTTTCCGTCGCGCTACGAACAGGTCCGCGCCCTCCCCGGCATCGGCGACTACACCGCCGGCGCCATTCTCTCGATCGCCTTCAACCAGCCGGAACCGGCGGTGGACGGCAATGTGCTGCGGGTGCTGGCGCGGTTGACCGACTGCCGCGACGAGGTGCAGAACCCCGCCGTGCGGCGACGCTTCGCCGGAGCGCTGCGGGCCGTCTATCCGGCGGGACGCTGCGGGGACTTCACCCAGAGCCTGATGGAGCTCGGGGCGGTGGTCTGTACCCCGCAGCGGACGCCGGACTGTGCGGCGTGTCCGCTCGCCGCGCACTGTCTGGCCCGGGTCCGCGGCAGCGTCGATCAACTTCCGGTCCGGACGCCGGTCCGGGAACGCCGGAGCGAGCAACGCACGGTGCTGATGCTGCTGCATGAAAACCGCGTGGCGCTGCGCCGCCGACCGCCGCATGGGCTGCTGGCCGGACTCTGGGAGTTCCCGAATCGGGAGGGGGAACTCGCTCCGGAGGAGCTGAAAACGCTCCTGACCGAACGGGGACTCGAACCGGAAGGATTCACCCCGGGGCCGGCGGCCCGCCATCTCTTCACCCATCTGGAGTGGCGGCTGTCGAGCTGGTTCATCCGTTGCCGGAATGCGGCGGGAGCGGATGAGCTGCACTGGGTTCCCCGGGAGGCACTCGGCCGGGACTACCCGCTGCCCGCGGCGTTCCGGGCCTGCCAAAAGGCGCTGTTGAACATGAAGCTTGTCTAGGTTGCAAGGAGAGATTCAGATCATGACCACTGGCTTTTTCTACGGCGTCGGGCTCGGTCCCGGCGATCCGGAACTGGTCACCTTGAAGGCGCTGGCCGCGCTGCAACGGGCGCAGACCATCTACACGGTGATCTCACGGCAGAGCGAACGCAGCGTGTCGGGGGGGATTCTGGACGCCCTGCCCGGGCTCACCGGCCGCCGGGTGGAACTGGAGTTCACCATGGTCCGCGACTTCCCCGAACGGCTGGCGCGCATCGACCGCCACGCCGAAACCATCGCCGCGGAACTGCACCGGGGCCGCGACTGCGCCTTCGCCACCATCGGCGACCCCTCCACCTACAGCACCTGCAGTTACCTGCTGCGGGCGCTGCGCCGCGAACTGCCGGAACTCCGCTTTGCGCTGATTCCCGGCGTCAACTCCTGGAGCGCCCTGGCCGCGCGCCTGGCCGTTCCGCTGGCCGAAAACGGCGAGGAGCTGCGGATCATTCCCGCGCAGGCCGGGCCGGAACCGGAACTGCCCGAAACCGGCACCGCGGTGCTGCTCAAAAGTTATCACGACCGGGACCGGCTGCTCGCCCAGCTGCCGCCGGAGCTGGAACTCGCCTACGGCGCCAATCTGGGACTGCCCGGGGAGTTCGCCAGCTGCGACCGGGCGGAAATTGCCGCGCACCCGGTGGAGTACCTCTCGCTGCTGGCGGTCCGGCGCCCGGAACCACGGGACTGACGCCATGTCCGACCTTCAGAACCATCCGGAACCGGTCGAGCTGCTCCGGGAACTGGAGGCGCTGGGCTGCCGGGTCACCGCCCGGTGCCCGGAGTCGCGGGAAGTGGAGCTCCAGTTCCCCGGCCCCGCCACCACGGCGGCGGCCTGGGAGCTGCTGCGGGAGCTCCCGGCCCGGCCGACGGTGCAGAGCCTGACGCTCCGCGCACCGGAGCCGGCCGGAACCGGCGGCGAATGGCGGATCTGCTGCACGGACCGCGCGGGCGCGAAGTGGGAACTGATTCTCCGGCCCGACCGCTGACGCTCCCCCCCGGCCGGGCTCCCGGAAGCGGTCACACGTCGGCGGGCTGCTCCTCCGGCAGCGGCAGATGCAAGGTAAAGGTGCAGCCGCCGCCCGGCGTCTCGGTCAACTCCACGTTGCCGCGATGCAGCTGGGCGATATGCTTGACGATCGCCAGCCCCAGACCGGTTCCGCCCGCCTTCCGGCTCCGGGCCCGGTCCACCCGGTAGAAGCGCTCGAACACCCGGCTGCGATGCTCCTCGGGAATGCCGGGCCCGTGATCGATCACCCGGACCAGCGCCTCGTGGGCCGTCCGCTCCAGTTCGACCTCGATCGACGGCGTGCCCTCGGCGTGTTTGATGGCGTTGACCACCAGATTGGTCAGCGCCTGTTCCAGCAGCTCGGGATCGACCGCCGGTTCGGAGTCGTGCAACACCAGCAGCTCCAGCCGGATCGACCGCTCGGCGGCCGACTCCAGCGCCAGCCGGACCGCCGCCTCGGCCACCTCGCGCAACGAGGTGGGGACCAGCTCCTCGCCCCAGTTGCCGGAGGCCGCGCGGCACTCCAGCGTCGAGAGCGACAGAATGTCCTGAACCAGCGAATTCAGCCGTTCGGCGTGGCGGGAGATCTCCGCCATGAAGTGCAGCGCCGCCTCGCGGTCGTCCAGCGCACCGTCGGCCAGGGTCTCGACCGCGCCGCGGATGACGGTCAGCGGCGTCTTGATCTCATGCGAGACGTTGGCGACGAAGTCGCGCCGGAAATTCTCCAGCCGTTCCAGCTGGGTCCGGTCATAGAACACCAGCAGCACGCCGGTCTGGTTGCCGCTCCAGCTGATCAGTTCGCCGCGCACATGCACGTCCCGCTCGCCGCCGGGGAGCATCAGATGCAGATCGAGCTCCCCGGAGCCGCCGGACTGGGCCAGACGATCGACGAAATCCGCCACCGCCGTCTGCCGCAGCAGATTGAAGAAGTCGCTCCCGACGCCGCCGGAGAGATCCAGCATCCGCTGCGCCGCCCGGTTGATGGCCCGCACCCGGCCCTCGCGATCCAGCATCACCACGCCCTCGGCCAACGCGGAAAAGACCGCGTCACGCTCGTTTTTCTCGCGCGAAATCTGGTCGATCCGGGTTTTCAACTGCTCGGCCATCTCCGAAAAGGAGTGCGCCAGGTCGCGCAACGCGCCGTGGGCCGGCACCGGCAAGCGTACGTCGAGCTCCCCGTGCGCGATGCGGGCGGCCGCCGTCTGCAACGCCCGGGTCGGCCGGTTGATCGAAAGGAACAGAAAGGAACTGACCAGCGCCGCCGCCAGCGCCGTGACCAGCAGCCCGGCCATCAGGTCCCGCCGGGCCCGGGCAATCGCCTGCTCCACCCCCGCGGTGGAGATCGAACAGCGCAGCACATAAGTCCGGTCCGCCACCGTCATCGGCGTCGAACAGTAGATCAGCCGCTCGCCCAGCGTCTGGCTGTAGCGGGTGACGAAGCTGTAGGAGTCCTCGCGCTCCTCCCCGGAACTCCGGGCGGCGATCACCTCCGGCCGGGCGTCGTGCAGATCCATCTGCGCGATGTCGGAGCGGGAATCGGCCAGCACCTCGCCGTCGGGGGAGATCACGGTAATCCGGGTGGCCATGTCCCGGTCCCGCTCCCGGCAGTAGTCGCGCAACGCCGTCGTCTCGCCCCGTTCCAGAAGCGGACGGCAGTCGGCGGCCAGCAACCGGGTCCGGATGACCAGATCGCGCCGCGCCTGCTCCAGATAGATCCGCCCGATCGCCGCCGACTCCCACCAGTTCAACACCAGCAGCAACAGCGCGATCACCCCGATCACGCCCGGCAACAAAGCCCAGAGATTGAGTTTGCTCATCGGTGTCACTCCTGCGCAAAGCGGTAACCGACACCGCGCACGGTTTCAATCAGCGGATGGTCGGGCCCGAGCTTCCGGCGCAAACTGACCATCTGCACATCCACGGCCCGCTCGGTCACCGGATAATCGCTGCCCTTGACCGCCTCCACAATCTGGTTGCGGGTGAACACCCAGCCGGGACGGCGGGCCAGCAAATAGAGCAGTTCATACTCGGAAAAGGTCAGCTCCAGCGGCACCCCGTCGAGCCACGCCTCGCGGCTGCCCCGGTTCATGGCCAGCGCGCCGCGCCGCAGCGTCTGACTCTCCTCCTCCGGGTACGCCCCCGCCGCCCGGCGCAGCACCGAATGGATGCGCGCCACCAGCACCCGGGGACTGAACGGCTTGGTCAGATAGTCGTCGGCCCCCATCTCCAAACCCACGATGATGTCGCTTTCCTCGCCCCGGGCAGTCAGCATGATGATCGGAATGGAGTGGGTCCGGGTGTCGCTCTTGAGTCGGCGGCACACCGCCAACCCGTCGATGCCGGGCAGCATCAGATCGAGCAGAATCAGATCCGGCTGCCAGTCGGTCGCCGCCGCCAGCCCCTCCTCTCCGGTCTCGCAGCCGCGCACATGCTCGAATCCGGACTTCACCAGATTGTACCGGATCAGCTCCTGAATCGCGCTCTCGTCTTCGATGATTAAAATTTTTTCTCTGCCCATGACGATCCTTTCCTGCGTTGATTTTATCCATCAAACTTACCCCGCCATGGTTAGAATTCGGTTAGCGCCGGGTGAGTTTCCGGATAAAACCGTCAGCGTTTTTCCAGAGTCAGCTGCAACCGGACCAGATCCGGCGGTCGCGGCAGCCACAGAATGAAAACCTCGCCCGGCGCCGCCAGCACCGCCGGACGCAACGCCAGCCCGAACGGCTGGCGCAGCGTCAGCACCCGCCCGGAGGCCAGCTCCAGCGTCACCCGACAATCGACGTCCGTTGCCGGGACCTCCTCGATCCGGACACCCAGCCCCAGCCGGTCGGCCCCGGGCTGCAGCCGGGCGGAAAAGTGACTCCGCCACTCCGGGGCCAGCGCGATCGGCACCCCCCACCGCGCCCACGCCTCCCCGGGAATGGTCACCGTGGTCGGCGGCAGCGCGACCGCTCCGGGAGTCCGGCGCAACACCAGAAAGTGGTGGCCGCGATCGGCCCGGTTGAAGAGCACTTCCACCCGGCCGGAGCGCAACAAGTCCACCCGGAACTGCTCCAGATCCACCGGATTCCCGAGCGGATCGTTGAGATCCAACACCACATACTCGCACGGTTCGCCGTAGAGCGGAACCGTCCGGTTGCGCCGCAGAAAGTGCGCCCCCAGCCGCTGCGAGTAGTTCACCCCGGCCCCCGGCGGCACCGTCGCTTTCAGTTCCTCCAGCGTTCCGCGCATCTCCGGCAGCGCGAAGATCAGGTCCGGCCGGTTCTTCCCGCCCGGCACCAGCCCGAAGAAGAAGCAGCAGCACAGACTGGTCAGCAGCACCGGACCCGCGCTCCGAAGCCGCTGCGCCGCGGAATCGCCGCGCAGCACCACGGCGGTCACGGCGTAGATCAGCACGACCAGCTCCACCTGGTACTGCAACGCGATGCTCTGATGCTCCGCATTGTTCACAATCGCCAGAAATCCCAGATTGATCGCCCCCGCCAGCAGATAATAGCGGCTGCGGCACAGTACCGGTGCGAACGGCAACAGCAGCAGCAGCGGGAAATAGAGATTACTCCGGCGCCACAAACTCCCCCAGAAGGCGGTGGGGCGGGTCAGCGGCGAACACAGAATCTCCCCCATGCCGGAGCCGAGGTGGCCGAAACGCTCCAGCATGCTGTAATCCTCCAACCCGCCCAGCGCCGGCATCACCAGCTTGGTCACCGCAAAGAAGTAGACCAGCGCCGTGATCAAAATTCCCGCGCCCAGTTTCCGCCGCCCCGCCGCCAGCAGCACCAGCCCGACCCCGACGTAGAGCGGCGGTATCGTCTCCTTGAAGGTCAGCGACAGCAGAAACAGCACTCCGGCAGCGAACCGGCGCCCCCGGAAGAAGCACTCCAGCATCAGAAACACCGTCGGGAACAGCAGATACTCGGGATGAAACCCGTAGAACAGCGAGAGCGAAAGCTGCGTGGTCGCCGGGAACGCCAGATAGGAGATTCCCAGCGCCAGCGCCACGCGCGGCTCGCAGCCCACGGTCCGCAGCAGCCGGTAAAACAGCAGCGCCGGACCGCAGAGAATCAGTGCGTTCAACAGGAAAAACGACTCCGGAGAGTCGAACAGCGCCAGATACGGCAGCAGAATCAGCGACCCCGGGATGAAGTGCTGACTCAGAAAATTCCGGTTCAGCACGTCCGAAAACATGAACCGTCCATGCAGGGTATTGTCGTAGGCGTTCAGAAAAATTCCCCAGTCGTCGTAGTGCAGGAACAACCGGTTGTAGGCGGCCTGCTGCAAGTACCACTCCCACCAGATCACGGCCAGCGTCAGCGCCAGCAGCACCCCCCAAGCCCCACGCTCGCCCGGATCCGGAGGGGCCCACGGCAGCTCCGCCCACACCCGGCATGCGGTCCAGCTCAGCACCGCCACCAGCAGCAGCGGAGCCCAGAACCCCGGCTCCGGCCAGAGCAGCGGCAGCAGCAGCACCAAGGGGCGCCAGCAGACCAGCAGCCGGCGCCCCCGGCCCCGGAGCACCGCCAGACGCTGCAGCCCCAGCACCACCACCGCGGCCAGCACCAGCGCCAGTCCGGCGGCCCCGGCGGAGAACGGCCGCCAGTAGACGCGATAGTAGATCAGATCCAGAAGATCCAGCGCAAAGAATCCCCGATAAATTCCGAGCGCCAGCAGCAGCACGGCGGCGCCCAGCCCCAGCAGCGCCTTCATCGCCCCGACTCCTCGGATCCGGCGCTGAGCGCGATGCCCACCAGCAACCCGCAGCTCAACAGCGAACTGCCGCCGTAACTGATGAACGGCCAAGTCAAACCGGTCGGCGGCAGCAACGTGGCGTTGACCCCCAGATGCACCAGCGTCTGACTCAACAGCAGCAGCGCCGCCCCCGCGATGTAGACCCGGGCGAACTCATTATGAACGCTCCGGACCGCCAGCCGGTACAGAAAGAACGCCAGCAATCCGGCCAGGACCAGCGCCGGCAGCGAACCGGCCACGCCCAGGGTCTCGACCATGGTGGCGTAGGCGGAATCGTTGTACGCCAGCGGCAGATAGTAGTTGCTCCAGACCGCCTGCTGCATCTTGGCTCCGAACCAGTCGCCGTGGGCCATGGCCAGCTGGAACTGCCGGATGTGCCAGCCGCTGCCCAGCGCGTCGCTTTCCGGATTGATGAATCCGGCGAGCCGCCGCCAGGCGTAGGGTCGGCTCCAGACAAATCCCGCCGCCAGCAGCAGCATGCCGGTCACCGGCAGCGCCGCCAGCTGCCAGCGCCGGGCGGTCAGCACATAGACGGCCAGAAAGCCGCACCAGTAGATCACCGTGGTCCCGAAATCCGGCTGCACCATCACCGGCAAGGTCCAGATCAGCGTCGCCCCGCTCAGCACCAGCAGCCGGCGGCGATCGTCACGGCAGAGGCCGTTCAGAAAGATCAGGCTCAGCAGGAAGAAGGGTTTGCTCAGCTCCGAAGGCTGAATTTGAATGCCCCACAGCGCCACCCAGCCCCGCATGCCGTTGATCCGCTCGCCGACCAGCGGCAGCACCAACAGCACACCATATCCGAGCACCGCCAGCACCGGCGTCAGTTTGCGATAGACCGCAAAGGGCACCCGCCAGGCCAGCACCAGCGCCGCCAGCGCCAGCAGCAACCGGCACAACTGGCGCAGCGGCAGCGCCAGCGGTTCCGCGGCCGTACTCTGGGCGCTGGCCACGGTCAGCACGCCCCAGAGACCCAGCAGAAACACCGTCGCCACGATCCAGAGCTCGAGAAAACTGACTTTTTCAGGGCTGCGCATGTTCCGCCTCCGCCTGATACTCGGCCACGCTCCGGGGCAGCCGGACATCGGCTCCGGGTTCGGCCGGACGGACCAGATGCCAGCTGCCGGAGATCCACTGTCGTTCCCGGTCGAGCAGCACTTCGTAACGCCCCGGCCGTCCGGCCAACCGCTCGTCGTACTGCAGCTCCAGCCCGGAAATTCCCCGTTGCCGATTGCCGTCCACCGTCACTTCGCCCAGCAGCACCCGGAGCCGCGGATCATCGATCCGCAACCGCTCGCGCCGCAGCACCACCCGGAACTCCGGAAAGGCCGCCAGCGCCCGGGCGGCCAGTTCCGTTTCCCGCGCCGAAAGCTGACGCCGGACCACCCCCTCCACCAGCGGTGAATCGGGAAACACCGTGGCCAGCGCCTGCGCCGCCGCCGTCCGGTCCGTCTCCGGGCCGGGGGTGAAATGCAGATCGAAATAGTCCTCGCTCCAGGCCAGCGCCACCCCGTCGCGGTCGAGCAACCGGGCCCGGGGCGGATAGTAGTCGCGGGTGCTGCTGGCCAGTTCCCGCCCCAGCGTCAGATACTTCTCACGGGCGAACACCGCCAGATAGGCGGTTCGGAGCGCCACCAGCAGCAAACCGGTCAGTGCCAGCAGCAGCAGCCACCGGCAGCGACCGCGGAAACGGTCGTTTTCAAGCATCGGGATTCACCTTGCCGATTGGAAACACAGATGCCTTTTTCAATGCGCCGTCCATCCCGGTACCGCACCGGGACCGCAGGTTTCTCCGGGCGGCGTAAGTCATTGATGAAACCGGGCCTTCCGACGACCGCACCAACGCCGCAAGGTCGGCAGCAACTCGGAAAAATTCAACGGTTTCAACAGGAAATGATCGACGCCCGCCGCGACCAGCAGTCGCCGCTGCGCCGGATTCAAGCTGGAGGCCAGCACAATCAACACTCCGTTGAACCGCTCCGGCGGCAACGCCCGCAACTGTTCGACCAGATCGACCGTGTTCCCGTGGTGCAGCCGCACGGAGAGGATCACGGCGTCAAAATGGTCGTTCAACAGCGCACCGAGCAGTCCGGCGCTCTCCGAAGCAGTCAGGAACTCGCAGTTGTCGCGCCCGGACAGCGCGGAGAAAATCCCCAGATTCTCCTGATCCTCGTCTCCCACCAGCACCCGCAACCGGCCATCCCAGTAGGGATCAAGCTCCGCTCCGGCCGGCTCGCTGGAACTGGCGGCATACGCGCTCCCCGTGGTCCCCGCACCGCCGGAGCCGGGCGGCTGCAGTTCGGCGGCATGGAAGATCAGCGACAACACCGCATGAGCCTCCGGAGCCTGCTCCACCACCAGTCGTCCGCCCAGCAGCGGCACCTGAGTTTCGACAAACAGCAGCCCCAGCACCACCAGATCGGCCTCAGGACGGTCCACCGAGCCCCCCGACTCCCGACAACGGAGGAAGTGTTCCACCAGTTCCTCTCGCGCGGGCGAGCGGCGTTCATCCCGCACCCGGAACACCACCTGCCCCTTTTCGGAGAAACAACTCAACTGAATCACCTCGCCGGGGCTTGAGGAACGCCCCGCGGCGCGGAGCAGGATATTGAGCAGTTCAAACAGCATGTCCCGATCGGTACAGACCTCCTCGGGCATGGTGTGGCCAAACTGGGTGACCAGCCGGACTTCGCGCTCCTGCAACGCAAACGAGTTGAATTCCAGCAGCTGACGCAGCAAATCCCCGGTACCGAAGGTCGAAAGCTCGGGCTCGCGACGATCCCCCCCCAGACCGCAGACCTCCAGCATCCGCCGGATCTGACGGTGAATGCCCACCGCGCTGCGCCGAATCCCATCCAGATAGGACTGCCGCTCCGGGGTCGGAGCCGGGTTGAGCAGCATGGCGTAGCCGTCAATATTGCTGAGCGGATCCCGCAAATCGGTCAGCCACTGGGCCAGCAGCCGGTACTTCAGCGAATTTCCGCCGTGCTCGCTCTGATGCCGGGCCTCCTGCTCCCGGGCATAACTCAACCGCAGCCGGCCATCCAGATTCTGTTGCCGGTCGCGGATCAGCGCCAGCGCCCGGTAGAGGTTGCGCACCTCCTCCAGCTGATCGTTGTCGATGGGCAGCGGGGTGTGGGGCTCGCCATGGGTCATTTCAAGAGCGAAAGCGATTCCCCGCTTCAACGGCTCGAAAAAGCGTTTCCGGAAATAGATCAGCACCCAGAGCTCAGCCAGCAGCACCAGCACCACCAGGGCGCCCAGCGGAACCCATGCCACCTCGCGCGTCGCCACCAGCAGCACCGGCACCAGCAAATTGAGCCCCATCAGGCCCAGCAACGACCAGAGAAATTTCTGTCCGACACTCATTGCCGCAGTCTCCTCGAGACCGGGAGCTCACCCGAACAGGTCGGCGTCGGAGACGACCGGGATTCCGGCCTCCGTGAGAACTTTCTCCGCCAGCTCCGGCTGCTCCAGCCGGAATACCATCACCGCCTGACCGCGGCAGCCGAACGGGAAGGCGTACATGTAAGCCACGTCGATTCCGGCGGCGTCGAAGACATCGAGCAACTCCGCCAGACCGCCCGGAACATCCCGCACCGGCAACGCCAGAACATCGGTTTCACGGACGGTGAAGCCGGCCT
>CASFRF010000054.1 GCA_949297015.1 uncultured bacterium | reverse complement strand
TCACGTGCTCCGCCGCCGGGCCCGGCGCGCAGGCGGGCGGCCGGACAACGATCCGGCCGCCGGAAAGCCCCTTGCCGACGAAGTCGTTGGCCTCACCCTCCAGCTCAAAGGTGATTCCGGGCGCCAGAAACGCGCCGAAGCTCTGACCAGCGGTGCCGCGGAAGTGGACTTTGATCGTATCGTCGGGCAGGCCGCCGGAGCCGAAGCGCGTTACCAGCTCGCCCGAGAGCTCGGCCCCGACCGTTCGGTCCACGTTGCGGAGTTTCAGGGACAATTCCGCCGGCACCCCCCGTTCCAGCGTTTCGCGAAGTCGCGGCAACAGCTCCCGGCGGTCGAAGCCCGTCACCGTCTCGCGGGTCGCCGGGTCGTAGCGGACCGGACCGCCCGCGGTCGGATCCAGCATCCGGCTCAGATCGAGCAGTTGCGCCTTCGGCAGCAGGTCGGCGCTGCGCAGACGCAACAGATCGACCCTGCCCACCGCTTCATCCAGCGAGCGCAGCCCGAGTTCGGCGAGGATTTCGCGGACCTCGCCGGCGATGAAGCGAAGGAGATTTTCCAGGTGCTCCGGCCGTCCCCGGAAGCACTTGCGTTTTTCCGGATCCTGGGTGGCCAGCCCCGCCGGGCAGGCATTGGTGTGGCAGCGCCGGTCCATCACACAGCCGAGTGCGACCAGCAGCACCGTGGCGAAGCCGAACTCCTCGGCGCCCAGCAGTGCGGCCACCACCACATCGCGCCCGGTTTTGAGCTGGCCGTCGACCTGAAGCCGGACCCGCTGACGCAACTGGTTGCGGATCAAAGTCTGATGCGCTTCGGCCAGCCCCAGCTCCCAGGGCAGGCCCGCGTGCTGGATGCTGGTCAGCGGCGCCGCGCCGGTGCCGCCATCGCCGCCGGAGATCAGAATGGTGTCGGCGTGCGCCTTGGCCACGCCCGCCGCCACCGGCCCCACCCCCGCTTCGGAGACCAGCTTGACCGAGATCCGGGCCCGGGGATTGGCGCAGCGCAGATCGTAGATCAGCTGCGCCAGATCCTCGATCGAGTAGATATCGTGATGCGGCGGCGGCGAGATCAGTGTCAGTCCCGGCGTCGCGTGCCGGATGCGGGCGATGAAGTCGTCGACCTTGCTCCCGGGCAGCTGGCCGCCCTCGCCGGGTTTGGCCCCCTGTGCCATCTTGATCTGGAGCTCGGAGGCGCCGCGCAGGTAGTCGATGGTCACGCCGAAGCGGCCGCTGGCCACCTGCCGGATGGCGCTGGCCCGGTTCTCTCCGTGCGGACCGGGCTGGCTGCGGTCCGGATCCTCGCCGCCCTCGCCGCAGTTGCTGCGGGCGCCCAGCCGGTTCATGGCAACGGCGATGGTCTCGTGCGCCTCGGGACTCAGCGAGCCCAGACTCATGGCGCCGGAGACGAAGCGCTTCAGAATCGATTCGACCGGTTCCACCTCGGCCAGCGGGACCGGGGTCGTCGCGGCGAAGTCGAGCAACCCGCGCAGCGTACTGTTCCGGGCGGTCTGTTGGTTGATCAGTTCGGTGTAGGCGCGGTAGCTTTCCGGATCGTTGTTCTGCGCCGCCTGCCGGAGCAGGGCGATGCCCGGCGGCGTCCATTGATGGGGCTCCCCGCCGCGCCGGAAACGATAATGACTGCCCGGCGCCAACGGCTCCGCGCCGGAGTCTCCGGTCGCGCCCCGTCGCCGGAGCTCCTCCTCCAGCGTGGTCAGCGTGGCGCCGCCGATCCGGCTGACGGTGCCGGGGAAATACTCCGCCACCAGCGCCGGGTCCAGCCCCAGCGCTTCAAACAGCTGGGCTGAACGGTAACTGCGCAGCGTGGAGATGCCCATTTTGGACATCACTTTGAGCAGCCCGCGATCGACGGCGGTCAGATAGTTGCCCGCGGCGGTCGTGGCATCGCACTCCAGCTTGCCGGTGTCTGCCAGATGGCTGATCGTGCGCAGCGCCAGGTAGGGGTTGACCGCCGTCGCGCCGTGGCCCAGCAGCAGCGCGAAGTGCATCACTTCAAAAACCTCCCCGGATTCCACAATGACTCCCGAGGAGCAGCGGAGCCCGGATTCCAGCAGCGCCCGGTTGACCGCCGCCGCCGCCAGCAGCGAGGGAATCGCCAAATCCCGCTCCGGCAGCTGCCGGTCGCTCAGAATCAGGATCCGGTGGCCGCTCCGGACCGCTTCAACCGCGCGGCGCCGGAGCTGCGCCAGCGCTTCCGCCAGCGTGCCGCGGAACCCCAGCGACAGTGTGACGGCCCCGAACCCCGGCGCCGGAACCGCCCGCAACCGATTCAGTTCATCATCGGTCAGCACCGGTCGCGGCAGCTTGATTACCCGGGCCTGCTCCGGACTTTCCGCCAGCAGATTGCCGGGGTTGCCGATATAGGTGGTCAGGCTCATCACCAGCTCTTCGCGGATCGGGTCGATCGGCGGATTGGTGACCTGGGCGAACTGCTGACGGAAGTAGTCGAACAACCGCCGCGGCCGCTCCGAAAGCGCCGCCGGCGCCGCGTCGTCGCCCATCGACCCCACCGGTTCCCGACCGTTGACGGCCATGGGCTGCAAAATCAGATTCAGCTCCTCGCGGGTGTAGCCGAAGCGCCGGAGCTCGGGCGTCGGATCGTCTCCCGCGGCGGAGGGGGTGACGGCGCTGAACAACCCGTGTACCGAGATCCGGTTCTCTTCGTCCCAGCGGCGATAGGGGCGGCGCCGGGCGGCGAGGGCCTTGAGTTCAGCATCTCCGACCAGCCGGTGATGCTCCAGATCGCAGTAGATGAGTTCGCCGGGACGGAGGCGGCCGCGGCGGACGACCTCGGCGGCGGGGAGTTCGAGCACGCCCGCTTCGGAGGCCAGCACGAAGAGGCCGTCCCGGGTCAGCGCGTAGCGGGCCGGGCGCAGTCCGTTGCGGTCCAGCGCCGCGCCGGCGTTGATCCCGTCGGAAAAGGCGACCGCCGCCGGACCGTCCCAGGGCTCCAGCAACGCCGAATGGAACTCAAAGAAGCCGCGCACGTCGCGCCCCAGGTGATAGTTTCGGCCCCAGGCCTGCGGCAGCAGCATGAGCATGGCGTGGCAGAGGTCGCGCCCGGAGCTGACCAGCAGCTCGAACATCCGGTCCAGCGCCGCGGAATCGCTGACGCCGGGGTCGATCAGCGGCAGTAGCCCGGAGAGCTTCTCGCCCCAGAGGTCGCTGCGCAGCTCCGGTTCGCGGCAGCGCAACTGATTGAGATTGCCGCGCAGGGTGTTGATCTCGCCGTTGTGGGCCAGATAGCGGAAGGGGTGGGCCAACTCCCAGGTCGGGAAGGTGTTGGTGCTGTAACGCTGATGCACCAGCGCCAACGCCGAGGTGAACTCCGGATCGGCCAGGTCCGGATAAAAGCCCTCCAGCTGGGTGGCCAGCAACAGCCCCTTGTAGACGATGCTGCGCGTGGAACAGCTGCAGAAATAGAGTTCGGGCAGCGCCTTTTCGGCCAGTCGGCGGAAGAGGTAGAGCTTCCGCTCCAGTTGCTTCCGGTCGGCGGCGAAAGCCGAGCCGTCCAGAAACAGCTGGCGAATGCGCGGACACGATTCGCGCGCGGCGCGCCCGATCTTTTCCGGATGGGTCGGGACCTCGCGCCAGCCGAGGGGGGCGAGGTTCTGCGCCCGGGCCAGCGCTTCGAGTTCGGCCTCGTCGCCGGTGCCGCCGAAGATCATGGCTACGCCGTAGTGGCCGGGCGGCGGCAGTTCCGGGCGCTCGCGGCGGAAGAAGCGGTCGGGCAGACTCAGCAAAAGACCGGCGCCGTCGCCGGTCTCCGGGTCGCCGCCGGCGGCGCCGCGGTGCATCAGATTGCGCAGCACGGTCAGCGCCTGTTCCACCAGCCGGTGGCTCGGACGATTGCTCAATTCGGCGACCAGGCCGACGCCACAGGCGTCGCGCTCATCTTCAAAACGGTGCAGCCCCCGGTCCGGCGGAATCCGGCCGGGGCGCGGCTGGGAATGGTCAGTCATCTTTCAACGCTCCTTACGAATCAATTGCAGGTTCCTCCGGATAGTAGCAGGATCCATGCCAGCGGATTTTGAAGCTCCCGAGGCCGCCCGACGGCGGCTGGTTGACAAAATTGTCAAGCGCAGGGATTGACTTTTACAAATTTGTAAGTATATTACGGTCATCAGGTCACAAGCTTTGTCCGAACGGGGATTCCGGCGCCGGCGGCCGCGCCCTCCGGGAGCGGGGACGGCGGCCGGGCCGGGACTTCTGGAAAAGTTGGCACGCGAAATGCTTTATTCCAGGCGACCGCTGCGCCGCGCCGCGGTCCCCGGTTCGATTCAGCGGTTTTATGGTAAGGAGTAAAGAAACATGTCCAATCGTACCTTTGCGGTGAACACCGTCGCGCGAATGCGGCCCGATCCGGTCGACAACGTCATGCCGGCCAACGTCGATTTCTACGGCGAGGACGTCTTCAACACCGAGAGCATCAATCAGTATTTGCCCAAGAAGATCGCGGCCAAGCTGCTGGACACCATCGAAAACGGCGCCACGCTCGATCCCGAGATCGCCGGCGACGTCGCGCACGCCATGAAGGAGTGGGCCATCGCCCGCGGCGCGACCCACTTCACCCACTGGTTCCTGCCGCTGACCGGCAGCACCGCCGAAAAGCACGACTCCTTCCTGGAGCCCGAGGGCGGCCGCCCCATCCTGACCTTCTCCGGCAAAAACCTGATCGTCGGCGAACCCGACGCTTCGAGTTTCCCCTCCGGCGGTCTGCGCTGCACCTTTGAGGCCCGCGGCTACACCGCCTGGGATCCGACCAGCCCGGCGTTCATCAAGCGCCACGCCAACGGCGCCACGCTGTGCATTCCGACCGCCTTCTGCAGCTACACCGGCGAGGCCCTCGACAAGAAGACCCCGCTGCTGCGCTCCATGCAGACGCTGTCGGCCGCGGTCCGGCGGCTGATGAAGTGCTTCGGTCAGCCCGAGGCGAAGGTGACCATCACCCTGGGTGCGGAACAGGAGTATTTCCTGATCGACAAGACCTTCTATTTGAACCGGCCCGATCTGCTGCAGACCGGACGCGCCCTCTTCGGCGCCCCGCCGGCCAAGCATCAGCAGCTCGAGGATCACTACTTCGGCTCGATCAAGCGCCGGGTGCTCAACTTTATGAACGAGGTCGAAACCGAGCTCTGGAAGCTCGGAATTCCGGCCAAGACCCGGCACAACGAGGTGGCTCCGGCCCAGTTCGAGCTCGCTCCGATGTTCGAGGACGTCAATCTGGCGGTCGATCACAACATGCTGATCATGGAGGTGCTGCGCCAGGTCGCCGACCGGCACGGACTGGTCTGTTTGCTGCACGAAAAGCCCTTCGCCGGAGTCAACGGCTCGGGCAAGCACCACAACTGGGCGGTGGCCTACGGCCGGACCAATCTGCTGAACCCGGGCAACGATCCCCATCAGAACGCGATCTTCCTGACCTTCCTGACCGCGGTGATCAAGGCGATCGACGAGCACAGCGATCTGCTGCGCTGCGCCGTCTCCGGCGCCGGGAACGATCACCGGCTGGGGGCCAATGAGGCGCCGCCGGCGATCATCTCGATCTACCTCGGCGATCAGCTCACCGATGTGATCGAGCAGCTGCTCAAGGGCGAGGCCACCAGCAGCCGCCACGCCTCGGCCATCCGGGTCGGCGTGGATACGCTGCCGCCGCTGCCGCGGGACGCGACCGACCGCAACCGGACCAGTCCCTTCGCCTTTACCGGGAACAAGTTCGAGTTCCGGGCCCCGGGCTCCAGCGCCTGCTGCGCCGGGCCGATGATGATGCTCAACACCATCGTCGCCGAGGCGGTCGATCAGCTCGCCGCCGAGATCGAAACGTTCACGCCCGCGAACTTCAACACCGAATTGCAGGAGCTGCTGCGCCGGACCATCCGCGCCCATCAGCGCGTGATCTTCAACGGCGACAACTACACCGCCGAGTGGCGCGCCGAGGCCGCCCGCCGCGGCTTGCCCAACGCCGTCGACACCATGCAGGCGCTCAAGGCGCTGCTGCGCGAGGAGAATCTCGAGCTGCTGAGTCGGCGCGGCGTGCTCTCGCGCAAGGAGATGGAGTCGCGCTACGAGGTCTTTCTGGAGGAGTATCACCGCAAGATCCGGATCGAGGGCGAGGTCGCGCTGGAGATCTCCCGCAGCATGATCCTGCCGGTGGTCACCGCCGACTTCCGCGATGCGGTGGAGGCCCTGCAGCGGGCCCGCGCCACCGAGCTTGCAAGCGGAATTCAGGGGCTCGCCGCGACGGCGGAGACCCTCGGCGCCGGACTCGATGAGCTGGTCGCCCGCAACGCCGCGCTGGAACAGGCGCTCAACGGCCTGCACGAGGAGATCCTCTCGGCGATGAACGATTTGCGTCAGGTGGTGGACCGACTGGAAAAACAGGTCTCCGATCACCGCTGGCCGCTGCCCAAGTACCGGGAAATGCTCTTCATCTACTGAGCAGGCGATCATGTCGGACGCAATTCAACACGAGTGCGCCGTAACCCTGCTCCGGTTGCGGCGCCCGCCGACGGCCTACCCCGATTTCTACGGACTTGACCGGCTGACGCTGCTACTGGAAAAACAGCACAACCGCGGCCAGGACGGCGCCGGGATCGCCGGGGTCCGGCTGAATCCGGAGCCGGGGTATCCGGCCTGCCGGATCGAGAAGTCGGCCGCACCCCGGCCGCTGGCCGATCTGCTGGCCCGGCTCGCCGCCGCACCGGAGGATCCCGCACGCTCGCCGTTCAACGGCGAGCTGCTGCTGGGACATCTGCGCTACGGCACCTTCGGGCCCGGCGGCGAGGCGGCCTGCCACCCCTTTGTCCACCAGAGCGCCTGTCTCAACCGCACGCTGCTGCTGGCGGGCAACTTCAATCTGACCAACGCGCCGGAGCTGCTGGCCGAACTGGTCCGGACCGGACATCATCCGAACGGGAAACAGGACGCGGCGCTGATTCTGGGGCTGTTGAGCCACTATCTGGAGCTGGCTTTGCAGCCGGGCTGTCCGCCCCGCGACTGGGCGGGGATTCTCCAACGCGCTGTCGGCTTTTTCGACGGCGCGTTTTTTTTGTGCGGCATCACCGGCGACGGCTGGTCCTTCGCGCTGCGCGACGCGGCGGGCATCCGCCCGGCCTTTTATTATGTGGATGACGAGGTCGCGGTGGCGGCCAGCGAGCGCCCGGCCATCCAGACCACCTTCGGCCTGGAGCCGGAACAGGTGCGCGAGCTGCCACCGGGCACGGCGCTGCTGCTGAGTCCGGCGGGGGACGTCGAGCTCCGGCGCTGCCTGCCGGAGCGCCCGCTGCGGCGCTGCGTTTTTGAGCGGATCTACTTCTCGCGCGGCAACGACGCGGCGATTCACCGCGAGCGCAAGGCGCTCGGCGCGGCGCTGCTGCCGCAGCTCGAACCGCTGCTCGCCGACGACTGGGAGAACACCTTTTTCTCCTACATTCCCAACACCGCGCAGATCGCCTTCCACGGGTTGCTCGAAGCGCTGCTGGCGCGGGGCGTGACGCCGCGTTTCGGGCAGGTGGCGGTCAAGGATGCCAAGTTCCGGACCTTCATCGCCGACCCCGCGGCCCGGCGCAAGTTCTACGCGCATGTCTACGATGTGACCTACGGACTGGTCCGTCCCGGCGTCGATACGCTGGTGGTGATCGACGACTCCATCGTCCGGGGCAACACCCTGCGCCGGGCCATTCTGCCGATGCTCGACCGGCTCCATCCGCGCCGGATCGTGGTCGCCTCGGCCGCGCCGCCGGTGCGCTACCCCGACGGGTACGGCATCGACATGGCCAAGCTGCGGGAGCTGGTCGCCTTTGAGGCGGCGGTGTCGCTGCTGCGGGAGAAGCCGGATGGCGAAGCGCTGCTGGCGCGTTGCGGCGAAAACGCCCGCCGGGCCCTGGCCGGGGCCGGCGGGGAGACGGTGAATCAGGTGGCGCCGCTCTACGCGGCGATCCCCCGCGCCGAGTTGATCCGGGGGATTCGCGACCGGCTGCGGCCCGAGGGGCTGCAAGCGGAGCTGGAACTGGTGTTTCTGCCGGACGAGGCGCTGGCGCGCTGTTGTCCGGAGCATCGCGGCGACTGGTATTTTTCGGGAGACTATCCCACGCCCGGCGGCTTCCGGATGGTCAACCGGGCGTTGGTGCACTATCTGGAGGGGCGGGATGAGCGGGCCTACTGAGTCCGGCGTCCGGCCCCGGACGGCGAACATTTCACAAGGAGAGTGGTGATGACCATGGCGGAATTGCGGCGGCGGCGGGAGCGCGCCGCCTATCTGGCGCTGGCCGACGGGACGGTGTTCCGCGGCTGGAGTTTCGGGGCCCCCCGGGATCAGCTCGGGGAGGCGGTCTTCAACACCGGGATGACCGGGTATCAGGAGATCGTCTCCGACCCGTCCTACGCCGGTCAGTTCGTGACACTGACCGCGCCCGAAATCGGCAACTACGGCTGCTGTTTCGAGGATCGCGAATCACGCGGCCTCTTTTTGCACGGGCTGGTGGTCCATCGGCTTAATGAACCCTCAAATTTCCGTTCCGAACAGTCGCTTTCGGAGCTGCTGCGCACGGCGGGCGTGCCCGGTCTGGCCGGGGTCGATACCCGGAGCCTGACGCTGCATCTGCGCGAACACGGAACCCAGAAGGCCTATCTGCACGTCGAGGACACCCCGCTGGAGCCGGCCGAGGCAATCCGCCGCGCCGCCGGCTGGGAGGGGCTCGACGGCCAGGACTACGCCTCCCGGGTCAGCGTGACCGAACCCTACACCTGGAACAGCTCCGGGAGCTTCCAGGTGGTGGTGATCGACTTCGGCGTCAAATACAACATTCTGCGGCAACTGGCCGCGGCGGACTGCCGGGTGACCGTGGTCCCGGCCCGGCCGCCGGTCGGCGAACTGCTCGCGCGGAAGCCGGACGGGATTCTGCTCTCCAACGGTCCGGCCGATCCGGCGGCGGTGACCTACGCCGTGGACCACATCCGCGAGCTGCTGGGCCGGGTTCCGCTGTTCGGGATCTGCCTCGGGCATCAGCTGCTGGGGCTGGCCGCGGGCGCGCGGACGGTCCGGCTCAAATTCGGACACCACGGCTGCAACCACCCGGTCCGCGATCTGCGCACCGGCGCGGTGGAGATCACCAGCCAGAACCACAACTTCGCGCTGGCCGCCGACTCGCTGCCGGAACAGCTGGAGGTGACCCATGTGAATTTGAATGACGGGACGGTGGAGGGGATCCGCTTCCGGGACGGTTCCGCCTTCAGCGTCCAATACCACCCGGAGGCAGCGCCGGGACCGCACGACGGGAGCGGCCTGTTCGAGGAGTTCAAACAGCGGATGCGGGAGGGACGGCCATGACCAAACATCTCTTTATCACCGGCGGCGTGGTGTCGAGCCTGGGCAAGGGGATCACCGCGGCCAGTCTGGCCTTTCTGCTCAAGCAGCGCGGGTACCGGGTGGCGATGCAGAAGCTCGACCCCTATTTGAACGTCGATCCCGGAACCATGAACCCCTATCAGCACGGCGAGGTGTTCGTCACCGACGACGGGGCCGAGACCGACCTCGATCTCGGCCACTACGAGCGCCTGGCCGAGATCGCCTGCACCCGGAACAGCAACTACACCAGCGGCCGGATCTACGACGCGGTCATCCGCCGGGAGCGGGCCGGGGGATACCTCGGCGGCACCGTGCAGGTGATTCCGCACGTCACCGACGAGATCAAGGCGGCGATGCGGACGCTGCACGCCCCGGAAATCGACCTGGCTATCACCGAGATCGGCGGCACCGCCGGCGACATCGAGTCGCTCCCCTTCCTGGAGGCGGCCCGCCAGTTCGCCCTGGAGGCGGGAACCGGAAACGCGATCTTTCTGCACCTGACGCTGGTCCCCTATCTGCGGGCGGCGGGCGAGCTCAAGACCAAACCTTCGCAGCACTCGGTGGCGACGCTGCGGGGGATCGGCATCTTCCCCGATCTGCTGGTCTGCCGGACCGAGGTGCCGCTGGAGGAGGATCATCTGCGCAAGCTGGCGCTCTTCTGCAACGTGCCGCCGGGGCAGGTGATCGAGGAACTCGACGTCCGGAATTCGATCAGCGAAGTGCCGTTGGAGCTGGCCCGGCAGCAGCTCGACGTCAAGGTGCTGGAACTGCTCCGGCTGGAGCCCCGGAATCTCGAGCTGGAGCCCTACCGGGCCTGGCTGGAGCGGGTGCTGCACCCGCAGCACGAGTGCACCGTGGCGGTGGTCGGCAAATACGTCCGCTGCCGCGACGCCTACAAGAGCATCTACGAGGCGCTGGCCCACGCCGGAATCGCCCGGCAGGCCCGGGTGCGGACGGTGGCGGTGGAGGCCGAGGAGCTCGAATCGGGCGATCCGGCGGCGCTGCTCGGCGCGGTCGATGCGATCCTGATCCCCGGCGGCTTCGGGCGGCGCGGGGTGGCGGGGAAACTGCGGGCGGCGCGTTACGCCCGGGAACACGATGTGCCGTTCCTCGGCATCTGCCTGGGCATGCAGTGCGCGGTGATCGAATTTGCGCGCCAGGTCTGCGGCCTGAGCGACGCCGACAGCACCGAGTTCAACCCCAAAACCGGCCATCCGGTGATCGACCTCATGGCCGGGCAGCGCCAGCTGACCGACAAGGGCGGCACCATGCGTCTGGGCTCCTACCCCTGCGTGCTGACGCCGGGGAGCCGGGCGGCGCAGCTCTACGGCACGGAGCGGATCGACGAGCGGCACCGCCATCGTTACGAGTTCAACAGCGCCTTCCGGAGCACGCTGGAAACGGCGGGACTCCGGATCGGCGGGACCAGCCCGGACGGGCAGCTGGTCGAATTGATCGAACTGCCGGAGCTGCGCTACTTCATCGCCTGTCAGTTTCATCCGGAGTTCAAATCGCGTCCCCGGTCGGCCCACCCGCTGTTCGTCGGGCTGATCGACGCGGCGCTGCAGGCCAGAGAGAGGGAGAACCGATAAAATGCCGAAGAGAACCGACCTTAAAAGAATCATGCTGATCGGCTCCGGCCCGATTGTCATCGGCCAGGGCTGCGAATTCGACTACTCGGGGGTTCAGGCCTGCAAGGTGCTGAAGCGCGAAGGCTATGAGATCATCCTGGTCAACAGCAATCCGGCGACCATCATGACCGATCCGGAGTTTGCCGACCGGACCTATCTGGAGCCGCTGACCCCGGATATTCTGCACGAGATCATCCGGCGCGAGCGCCCCGACGCGCTGCTGCCGACCCTCGGCGGCCAGACCGCGCTGAATCTGGCCATGGAACTGGAGCAGCGCGGCGTGCTCAAGCGCTATCAGGTCGAATTGATCGGCGCCGACGCCGCGGCGATCAACCGGGCCGAGGACCGGCAGGCGTTCAAGCAGACCATGCGCGAAATCGGGCTCGAACTGCCGCGTTCGGGTTCGGCCCATTCGCCGGAGGAGGCGCTGGCGGTGGCCGAGGCGATCGGCAGCTGGCCGCTGATCATCCGGCCCGGCTTCACGCTGGGCGGTACCGGCGGCGGCATCGCCCACGATCCCGAGGAGTTCCGGACCATCGTGGCCCGCGGGCTGGCGGCCAGCCGCAACTCCGAGGTGCTGATCGAGGAGTCGCTGCTGGGCTGGAAGGAGTTTGAAATGGAGGTAATGCGCGATGCCCGGGGCAACGCGGTGATCGTCTGTTCGATCGAGAACCTCGATCCCATGGGCGTCCACACCGGGGATTCGATCACCGTGGCTCCGATCCAGACGTTGAGCGATGTGGAGTATCAGGCGATGCGTGACGACAGTCTGCGGGTGCTCGCGGCGATCGGCCTGGCCACCGGCGGCGCCAACGTGCAGTGGGCGGTCAATCCCGCGGACGGGCGGCGGATCATTATCGAGATGAATCCGCGGGTCTCCCGCTCCTCGGCGCTGGCCAGCAAGGCGACGGGATTCCCCATCGCCAAGATCGCCGCGCTGCTGGCGGTGGGCTACACGCTGGATGAGCTGGTCAACGACATCACCGGCACCACGCCGGTCTGCTTTGAACCGGCGCTCGACTACGTGGTGACCAAGGTGCCGCGCTTCAATTTCGAGAAGTTCCCGCAGGCCGATTCCACGCTAGGAACCCAGATGAAGTCGGTGGGCGAGGTCATGGCCATCGGCCGCACCTTTCAGCAGTCGCTGCAGAAGGCGCTGCGCTCGCTGGAGACCGGCCGGGCCGGATTCGGCGCCGACGGCCGGGACGGCCGGTTCGAGGAACTGAGCGATGAAGCGCTGGCCGCGGAGCTCGCCCGTCCCCAGGCCGATCGGATCTTCGCGGTGCACGCGGCCTTCCGCCGGGAGTGGACGGTGGAGCGGGTACACGAACTGACCTGCATCGACCTCTGGTTTCTGAGACAGCTGGCGGAACTGGCGCAGTACGAGGATGAGATCCGCGCGGCGGGCTCCCCGGCCGGACTGGCCGCCGATCCGGACCGGTTCCGGCAGGCCAAGGAGCTGGGGTACTCCGACCGCCAGCTCGCCTTCCTGCTCGGCAGCGACGAGCAGACGGTGCGTCGCACCCGGCGGGAACTCGGGCTGGAGCCGGTCTACGCCACGGTGGATACCTGCGCCGGAGAGTTCGAGGCGAAAACCCCCTACTACTACTCAACCTACGGGGAGTACTCCGAGCCGGTCCGGGCGCGGAAGACCGCCCGTTCGGTGATGATCCTCGGCGGCGGTCCCAACCGGATCGGGCAGGGGATCGAATTCGACTACTGCTGCTGCCACGCCGCCTTTGCGCTCAAAGCGGCGGGGATCGAAAGCGTAATGGTCAACAGCAATCCGGAGACGGTCTCCACCGACTACGACACCAGCGACAAACTCTACTTCGAGCCGTTGACGCTCGAGGATGTGATGAACATCTATGAGCGCGAACAGTGCGACGGCGTGATCGTGCAGTTCGGCGGCCAGACGCCGCTGAATCTGGCCCAGCAGCTGCGGGCGGCCGGAGCCCGGGTGATCGGCACCTCGCCGGACGACATCGATGCGGCCGAGGACCGCGATTTCTTCCAGCAACTGGCCGAGCGGATCGGCCTGCTGCAGCCGGAGCACGGCATCGCAACCTCAGTGGCCGAGGCGGTGGTCATCGCCGGGCGGATCGGCTATCCGGTGCTGGTGCGCCCCTCGTTCGTGCTGGGCGGCCGGGGCATGGCGATCGTCCATCAGGAGCAGCAGCTGCGGCGCTATGTGGAGGAGGCGGCGACGGTCAGCCCCGGCAAGCCGATTCTGATCGACCGCTTTCTGGAGGATGCGGTGGAGCTGGATGTGGACTGCCTGTCGGACGGCGAAACCACCGTGCTGGGCGCGATCATCGAACATGTGGAGCCGGCCGGGGTGCATTCGGGCGACTCGGCCAGCGTGATTCCGCCGATCACGCTGTCGCCGGAGGTGATCGCCAGAATCCATCAGCACAGCCGGGACCTCGCCCGCGAGCTTCATGTGGTCGGGCTGATGAATATCCAGCTGGCGGTCAAGGGCGACGAAATCTATGTGATCGAGGTCAATCCGCGCGCGTCGCGCACGGTTCCCTTCGTCAGCAAGGCGATCGGCGTGCCGCTGGCGCAGCTGGCGACCCGGTGCCTGACCGGCTCCAAACTGACCGAGCTGGGCTTTACGCGCGAAGTGCGGATTCCCTACACCGTGGTCAAGGAGGCGGTCTTCCCCTTCGTCAAGTTCCCGGGGGTGGATGTGGTGCTGGGGCCGGAGATGAAATCCACCGGCGAGGTCATGGGCATCGACCGCGACCGGGGGCTGGCCTATCTCAAGAGTCAGCTCGGCGCGGGCAACGCGCTGCCGGAAAAGGGCCGGGTGTTCCTGTCGCTGCGCGACGAGGACAAGGATCCGGCGGTCCCCTTCATTCAGGCGCTGCACGAGCTCGGATTTGTGATCTACGCCACGCGCGGGACTTCGACCCGGTGCTGGGACGCGGGGGTGCCGGCGCGGGCGGTGTTCCGGATTTCGCGGGGGCGCCCGAATCTGCTCGACCTCCTGGCGGGCAACAAGGTGCAGTGGATCATCAACACCACCGAATCGGGAGCGGAGGCGATGGCCGACGAGATCCGGATGCGGTCGCAGGCGGTGATTTCGGGCGTGCCGATCACCACCACGCTGGCCGGGTTCGCTGCCGCGGTGGAGGGGCTGCGCGATCAGCTGGAGTTCGGACGGCTCGAAGTGTGCAGCCTCCAGGAGTACCACCGGCACCGGCAGTGAGACGCCCCGGCGCGGGATTGCTATTTTCCTCCGGCGGTGTATAGTAGCTCCGGAAGCCGATAATCCAAGCTCAGGAGGTGATGGCGATGAGGCGTTGGTGGGTGCTCTGCGGGGTTCTGGGGCTCTGGCTGGGGGCGGGGTGCGACAACGCCCCGGAGGAGGCGGCGCCGACGGCGACGGCGGAGGCCGCGCGTCCGGTCAAAGTCTGGGTGGTGGGCGCCGGGGAGGGGGCGCGGAGCGGTCTGTACCCGGGGCGGGTGCAGGCCGCGACCCAGGTCAAACTCTCCTTCCGGGTCGCGGGGCGGGTCAGCCGGGTGCTGGTCTCGCCGGGCCAGACGGTCCAGGCGGGGCAGTTGCTGGCCGAACTCGATCCGGTCCATTTCCGGTCCCAGCTGGACGTCGCGAAGGCGGAATTTGAAGAGGCCAAAAGCGCGCTGGAGCGCTACCGGAAACTGTTTGAACGTTCCGCGACCAGCGCCGCCGAACTGGAGCAGCGGGAACGGACCTATCAGGTCCGGGTGGCCGAACTGAACAAGGCGGAGGAGAATCTGGCCGACACCCGGCTGGAGGCGCCGTTCCGGGGAATTGTGGCCGAAAGTTTTCTGGATACGCACATGAACATCGCCGCCGAGGCTCCGGCGCTGACTCTGCAGAGTCTGGAACAGCTGCGGGTGGTGATCGATCTGCCGGAGCGGGAGATCACCACCACGGCGCCGACGCTGCCCGAGGCGCTCAAACAAGTGGCGCTCGATCAGTTCTGGGGCACCCGGCCGGGGCATCCGCAGATCCGGTTCCAGCTGACGCCGGTGGAGTTCACCACCGAGGCCGATCCCTACAGTCAGACCTACCGGATCACCTTTGACCTCGAGAAGCGGCCGGAACTCCGGCTGCTGCCGGGGATGAGCATGCTGGTGCACCTGCCCGTGACCATGGCGGAGCAGGACTCCGAAGGCGTCGCGGTGCCCGGCACGGCCCTGGTCCGGCGCGACGGCGCGGTGCTGGTCTGGCGGGTCGGCGCCGACGACCGGCTGGAGGCGGTGCCGGTGACGATCCGCGGGTATCGCGGCGAACTGACGGAGGTGACCGGGAACCTTCACCCCGGCGACCGGATCGTGATGGCGGGGGCGGAGCGGCTGGCGGCCGGAGTTCCGGTGCGGGTGCTCTCCCGGCTCGGAACCCGCCCGCTGACCCCGGAAACGGAGGTCGGATTATGAAGGCGCACCGGTGGTTGCTGCCGGCGCTGATCGCGGCGCTCGGCGCGCTCGGCTTCCGGGCGTGGCTGCTGCGGGCGCAGCCGACCGGGGCGCCGGAGCTGGCGCTGTGCGTCCGGTATCCCGGCGCACTGCCGGAGGAGGTCCGGAATCAGGTGACCGTGCCGCTGGAGCGGGAGTTGAGCCGAATGCCCGGTCTGCGCACCGTGCGCAGCCGGTCCGGTTTCGGGCGCGCCGATCTGGTGCTGAGCTTCGACGGTCGCCGCGCGCTGCGGAATGGACGCGAAGAGTTGCGGCGGCGGCTGGAGGATCTGGCCGGACAGCTGCCGCCGACGGCCTCCGCGCCGGAAATCGACGACGATTACGGCGCCGAACCCGATTGGGTGCTCGCGGTCTCCGGGGCGGGGTATTCGGTGCCGGAACTCTACGAGTGCGCCAAACAGCTCGAAGCCCGGCTGCTGAGCGAGGACGGGGTGGTCAGCTGCCGGATCTTCGGGAATCAGCCGGAGGCGATCTATCTGGAATTTCACCGGGAACAGCTGGCCAGGCTCGGGATTTCGCCGCAGACGGTGTTTCAAACCGTGGCGGAGCGGCTGAAACCGGTGCCGGCCGGATTTGCCGAGCTCGGGAGCGAGTATCTGCCGCTCCGGATCGACTGGGGACGGCGCACCGCGCTGGAGGAGCTCGGAGCCACGGTGCTGACTCCGGGGGGCGGCCGGGTGCTGCGGGTCGGCGACGTGGCGGAGTTCCGGCGGGGACTCCGCGAGCCGGTGGAGAACTTCTTCTTCTGCGAGAATCAACCGGCCGTCGGGCTGGCGCTGGTCACCACGCCCCGAGGGGCGGAACAGCTCTCTCAACGCCTTGCCGCGTGGCGCCGGGAGCTCCCGGCCGGGGTGCAAGTGGCGGTGGTCCGGGAGCCGGAGACGCAGACGCCGGACTCCGCAGCGCTGATTTTGCTGGTCGTCGCCTGGGTGCTGCTGCTGCCCGATTTCTGCGGGCTGCGGCCCGGAGCGGGACTCCGGTTGATCGGCGGCTTGCCGGCGCTGGCGGCGCTGGCGGCGACGGCGGTACTGGCGACGCCCCCGTCCGCCGCCGCCCCGGTGGTGCTGGCGGTGGTACTGGCGACCGGGTGG
>CASFRF010000053.1 GCA_949297015.1 uncultured bacterium | reverse complement strand
TTTCTCGATCGGCTGTTCCCGTTGGCCGATCTGTTGCCGGAACAACCTGCGGAGGTGCGCCCATGAGTGGAAAATGGTTGGGCCTGGCCCTGGCGGCCGGAGCTCTGATGTTGCCGGCGGGGGCGGAGAACTGGCCGCCCGCCACCGAACTGTCGTTTGACGGTCGCCGGGCCGAGTTGTTCTGGCACGGCTCCCGGCCGGAGTGGGGGTATCCGGGGAATCAGACCGATTTCTTCATTCTGCTGCATCCGGAGGTCGACCGGCCGGACGCGCCGCTCTATGTGGTGCTGCACTCCGCCGGGCACAACGCGATGACCGCGCTGGAGTGCGTGGGACATCCGGGAAATCACGACATCTACCACCCGCCGCGGGATTTTTACGGATTGTTTCTGGACTGCAAACTCAATCTCTGGCGCGACTGGTGGTGGGGCGGGCTCCACGTCAACGACCGGAGTCTGGACAAGAACGCCGGTCCCGACGTCCAGCCGGTGGAGAGACGGGTGGTCGACACCGTGCGCTGGGTGATCGAGCGGTACCGGATCGATCCCAACCGGGTCTACCTGGCGGGCAATTCGATGGGCGGCAGCGGCGCGCTGGGCATCGGCATGCGCAACGGCGATCTCTTTGCCGCGATCAAGGTCGGCGTACCGGCCGGCATTGAACATGTTTCGCACCGGATGGGATTCGCCCCCCAGACGCTGCCGGTGGAGGTGAAAATTCCCGATCCGCCGGTGGTGATCGATTTTTCCGCGCAGAATGACAACTGGTCCTTCGGACACGAACGGCTGGTGGCGGGCATGCGCGACCACAAATACCCGCTGTTCCTGTACTGGGGAACTTTCGGGCACGGCAACAATGCCGAGGCGATCGCCCGGAAGAACGATCTGGTCGATTCCCTGGACTGGCTCGCCATCCGGCGCGATCAGGCCTATCCGGTCTTCACCAACGCCTCCAGCGACGACCCCTTGCCCTGGCCCGAGCAGCTGGACGATCCGAATCCCGGGCAGATCAACGGCTTCTTCCGCTGGCGCAATCTGGAGGATACCCCGGCGCGGTTCCGGATGGAGCTGCGGCTGCTCAAGGCCGGGGAGCTCAAGACCCGGTTCAAGCTGCCTGGTGAAGTCACCTGTCAGGTCACGCCGCGGCGGCTCCAGCAGTTCCGGGTGGAGCCGGGGCGCGAGTACACCTGGCGCTTCGGTGAACAGCAGGGGCGGGTGCGCGCCGATGAGCACGGCCTGCTCACCCTGCCGCTGACCATCACCGCGACGCCGACGGTGCTGGAGCTGTTGCCCTAGCGCTCCCGGGCGAGGATTTGCTCCAGTTCCCGCAGCTCCGCGGGGTCGATCCGGTCGCCGTGGTCGCGGCGCAGTTGCAGCTGCGTCAGCCGGAGGCAACCCAGATCGTGGAGCAGAGCCCGCTGCAGGGCGTAGAGCGTACTCCAGGCGCGGGTCGCCGCCGGGAACAGCAGCCCGGTCTGGAACAGAGCCCGACTCCGGTCCCGATAGTGTTCGGCCAGTTCCCGATAGCGGTGACTCGGTTCGGTTTCCGTTGAAAGTTCCGGCGGCATCAGCCACTCCGGACGGAAGGGGGAGGCCGGCCCGTGGTCCTTCAATGCAAAGACTTCCCGCAGCGTCAGTTGAAGCCACTGGTCGGGCCCTTGTTGCGGGTGGCACCCGGCCAGTCGGGCCGTGTGCCAGAGCAGCCAGCCGCGTTCAAAATCCCGGTCCGCCCAGATTCCGGCTCCGGGGGCGGCTTGCCGCCAGTGTTCGGGCAAATCGCGGGTAGCGGTGAACATCGGAAACTCTTCCGGCAGGAAATGTTCCAGTCCCGAAGCGACGGCGAAGTCGCGCAGTCGCGGGTCTCCGCCCGGGGCGATGAATCCGGCCAGCTCCGGGCAGGAAAAACGAAGTTCCAGCAGTCGATCCGAAGGGGGTGGCTCCGGGAGCCAGAGATAGTGGCGCAGTTGCGGATACTCCCGGGCCCGAATCGGAAATTCCGGTCCCGGGCGCCAGACCGCGGCGTTGAGCCCGGCCCGGACGGCACAGGCCAACGCGGCGGTGCAGCACTCGGATCTGAGACGATCGGGCGCCAGCCCGATCGCCCGCAGCATCACCACCGGTTTACAGCCAGCGCCGGGCGGCGGCGACCCAGGCGTCGGCCAGCAGCTGATGACCGGCCCCGGCGGGATGAACCCCGTCGCTCAGCCAGTGCTGATTGGGGGCCTTTTTCGCCGCTTCGTCGAACAGCTGCTGGGCGTCGATATAGGCGGCGTCGAATTCGGAGGCCAGGTTGGCAACGATTTCTCGGCGCTGATCGATTTCCGGACGCCAGGTCGGGCCCACCGGTCCGGGTTCCACAGTGAGCACGAACGGAGAGATCAGGATCAATTTGAGCTCGGGATTCTCCCGGCGCGACCACTCCAGCAACCGGCGGTAGAACTCGGCGTAGCGGGGAACTTCGACTCCATTTTGCCAGAAGGCCTCGTGCCAGGTGTCGTTGACCCCGATCAGGATGCTCAGGAGATCGGGCTTCAGGTTCAGCGCATCGATTTTCCAGCGGGCGTAAAGATCGACCACCCGGTTGCCGGAGATGCCCCGGTTGAAAAACTCCAGGCCCTGCGCCGGATAGTCGGCGAGCAGGCGGTCGGCGACCAGCAGCGGATACCCGGTCCCGAGCCCGACATTGGGGTTTTGCTCCTCCCGGCTCCGACCGAAGTCGGTGATGGAGTCGCCTTGAAACAGAATTCGTTTGATCATGATTTTTTCCTCGTTTTGACGTTGGAGTCGTTAAGCGTCGCCCGACCGCCGGTGACGGGAAGCACCGTTCCGGTCTCGGCCGGCTGTTCCACCAGATAGATCAAGGCGCGCATCGCCTCGGGGGCAGTGCAGTCGCAGTTCATCGGATTGCCGCGTCCGGGTTCAAAGTTCAGGCCGTTGACCTTGATCCGGTCGGGCAGCAGCTGCGCGGCCAGCACCCTGACCGCCGCCGGATAATTCAGCAGCACCACGTCGCTCCAGCGCCGGGCGGTCCGGTTCTGGGCGGCCATCAGACGGGTGGCCTCTTCAAAGTCGTTGGCGGTGCTGACCACCAGATCCACGCCGCCGCACTCCAGCAGCAGCTCCTCCAGCCGGGCGTAACCGACGGCCACTTCGGCCCCGGCCCGCGAAAGCAGTTCGACCGGCTTCAGGGGCGAGGCGGCCGCGGCCTCCGACAGCAGCGCAATTCGTCCCCGGAGCGGCGCGTCGGAACTGCCGGCGGCGACCTTCCGCCGATAGGACTCCACTTCCCAGTTTTCGATGAACTCCCGCTGCGGATCGCTCAGGTAGTGCGGTCCGCCGAAGGCCGCGGTGTAGGACTCCACCAGACTGGCGTCACGGGCCAGCTGCAACGCGGTGGCCGCGTTGGCGGGGGTGGGCCCGGCGGCCAGAACCGCTTTGCCCGGAATCTCGGTGATCAGCGGACGGTAGCCGTGGCGCCGGGTGAACTCGGCGACGGCTTCCGGTGTCGGATCGGCGGTGATCAGCGCGTAGCTTTTGGCGTAGACCACATGGTCGGGCGTCAGCGGACCGCGGGCCACCGGGAACGGCGCGGCACTGCGGATCGCCACCGGCGACTCGTCGCCGAACACCGCGCGGAGCGCCGGGACGTGATCCCTCACCCACGCCCGGTCGAGCTCGCCGGGCGGGGGTGCCGGCGGCACCAGCTTGCGCAGCGTGGACATCAGATGCTGGTAGTGGGAATCGACCTCCTCGGCCGTGTCCGCTCCCACGAAGGCGCCGTGATTCTGCAGCAGCAACACCGCCGGAGCCCGGCCGGTGGCCCGGACAAAACCGGCGATGGCGTCCCCGACCCGCCGGGCCAGGGTGAACCCCGGATCCACATAGTCGATCCACAGCGCCTCCGGGAAGAGCCGCCCCGCCCACTGCGCGCCGTCTCTGGCGCAGGTCAGGGCGTTGATCAAAGCCGGATGCAGGTGGACCACATAGCGGAACGGCAATAGTTCGTGCAGCGGCGCCTCCACCGAGGGGCGACCGCTGGAGTCGGCCGTCACCGCGAAGGCCATGCGACGCTTGACCTCCGCTTCGCGCTCGGTCGCGTCGGCGAAGGTTCCGAGCTCAAAACAGGCGCGGATCGCGGCCCGCTCCATCTTGACGAAGTGTTCCGGCCGGATCGCCTTGAGCGCGACTCCGCTGGGTTTGACATAGAGATACTTCTCATCCTTGTACGAGGTGTTGCCGCCGCCGGCCAGCACATAGGCCGGATCGGCGCCGTAACGGTGCGACAATTCGGTGATGGTTGCAAGCGACATCTTACTTTCTTTCGTTCAACACTTCCTGTTCATATTGGCGGACCCGGTTCAGCCACTCGATCGAATCGGGGCAGTCGTGACGGCGGCAGTACTCCGACCAGACCGCGCCGAAGGGCAGAGTCCGGCTCTCCTCCAGCAAGGCGAGCCGGGCGGTGAGATCGCCTTCGGCCTCGGCCCGGCGGAGCGCCGGAACCTCCAGCAGCGCCTGCAGCAGCGCCCGGGAGAGGTTGCGCGCGCCGATCACCCAGGCGGCGATCCGGTTGATGCTGGCGTCGAAGTAGTCCAGTCCGAAGTGGACCTTCTGATCGAAATCGTAGCGGACCACCTCCTCGGCGATCGCCCGGAGTTCGTCGTTCAGAATCACCACATGGTCGCTGTCCCAGCGGACGCCGCGGCTGACGTGCAGCAGAATTTCGTCCAGAAACAGCAGCGTGGAGGAGAGTTTGTCGGCAATGCTTTCGGTGGGGTGGAAGTGGCCGGAATCCAGACACAGGAGTTTCCGGTTCCGGAGCGCGTAGCCGTAGTAGAATTCGTGCGAACCGACGACATAGCTTTCCGAACCGATCCCGAAGAGCTTGCTCTCGACCGCGTCCCGGTTCCAGCGCGGATCGATCGCCTCGGCGAAGATCTCGTCCAGCGCGTCGCGCAGCCGCTCCCGCGGCGCCAGCCGGTCGGCCGGAACGTCCTTGTAGCCGTCGGGAATCCAGAAGTTGGTGATGCAGCAGTTGTTGAGCTCCCGCCCGAAGGCCTCGCCGATTTTGCGGCAGGCGATGCCGTGGCGGATCCAGAACTCCCGCACTTTGCGGTCGGCGCTGCTCAGCGTAAAACCGCTCGCCGCCAGCGGATGCGAGAAAAAGGTGGGGTTGAAATCCAGCCCCAGCTGGTGGTGTTTGGCCCAGGTCAGCCACCCCGAGAAGTTGTCCACCGTCAGTTCGTCACGCCCGACCCGTTCGCCGGAGTCGGCGTAGATGGCGTGGAGATTGACCCGCTTCAACCCCGGAATCAGGGTGAAGGCGAAATCGAGGTCGCGCCGCAGCTCCTCCGGATTGCGGGCCCGCCCCGGATAGTTGCCGGTGACCGCCAGTCCACCGTCGAGTCCCGCGTCGCTCTCGAAGCCCATCACGTCGTCGCCCTGCCAGCAGTGGATGCTGATGGCGATCCGGTTCAGTCGGGCAAAGGCCTTTTCCACGTCCACTCCGAGATCGCGATAGATCCGGGCGGCCTCTTCAAACATGTTGTCCATATGGGAACCCCCGCGTTATTTCAGATGAATGAGTGTCAAATACCAGTCGAGGAGCAGCTCTCCGAGAAACAGCCAGAGCACCGCCGCCAGCGCCAGAAACGGCCCGAACGGGATGGCGATCCGGCGCAGTTTCCGCTTCCGGCGCAGCGCCAGCACCAGCCCGGCGATCGTGCCCAGGAGCGACCCGGCCAGCAGCGTGAAAAACGCGCCCGGCAGCCCCAGCAGCACTGCCGTGGCGGCCATGAATTTGACGTCGCCGAGTCCCAGCGCCTCGCGGCGGAACCAGAGTCGCCCGAGCCGGGCAAAGAGCCAGAGTCCGCCGCCGGTGACCCCCCCCGCCAGCAGGGTGTGGAGCGCGGCCGCGCCGTAGGAGGTCTCCGCCCCCCAGCTGGAGGGGAAGGCGATGGAGAGCGCCGCCCCGAGCCCCAGCGCCGGGAGCGTGAGGGCGTCGGGAATGATCCGGTGCCGGGCGTCGATGAAGGCGGTGGCGACCGCCAGCATGATGGTCAGAAAGTAGAGCGGCAGCACCGACGGCGGCTGTCCGGAGAACTCCACTTTGAGAAACGCCCCCAGAAAGAGCAACCCGGTGAGAAATTCGACGACCACATAGCGCGGCGTGATCGGCTCGCGGCAGTAGCGGCAGCGTCCGCGCAGCAGCGCGTAGCTCAGCAGCGGCAGGTTGTCGTACCAGCGGATTTCATGATTGCATTTCGGGCAGTGCGAGGGCACGTTGCAGACCGATTCCCCCCGCGGCAGCCGCCAGATACAGACGTTGAGAAAACTCCCCCAGCAGCAGCCGAAGAGGAAGATCATGATCCAGAAGAACCACAGCATGGGATCGGCCAGGCCGAGCGACATGCTCCAGAAGTAGGTGTCGGCGGTCACTCTCCACATAATGCCTCCTCCAGCGCCCGGCGCATGGTCGCCACCGGCGCGGGTTGTCCCAGCCACAGTTCCAGCGACCGGGCTCCCTGATGCAGCAGCATGCCGCGCCCGTCGGTCACCGGCAGCCCGAACGCCTCGCAGGTCCGGCGGAACGGCGTCGGGTGATAGATGGTCTCCACCGCCCGCAGTCCGGGGTTGACTTTCAGCAGTTCGAGCCGGAAGGGCGGGGGGTCGTCCGGCCGCAGTCCGAGACTGGTGGCCTGAATCACCAGCTGCGAGGCGCGCAGAAACTGCTCGATCCGGGCCTCGTCGCCGGGCGCGGCCAGCTGGAGCTCCAGCTTCGGGTTGGCCCGCGCGAGGATCGCCGCCAGCGCCTCCAGCCGACTCCGGGTCCGGTTGACCAGATAGAGGGCCCGGGCGCCCTGCAGTGCGAAGTGCAAAGCCGCGGCCTGCGCCGCGCCGCCCGCTCCGAAAAAGGTGAAGCTGCCGCCGGCGACTTCGAGTTGGAACCGTTCGCGGATCGCCATAGCCAGACCGTAGCCGTCGGTGGAGGCTCCGGAGAGCGAACCGTCGGGCTCCACGGTGACGGTGTTGACGCTTTGGCCGAGTTCCGCCTCGGGGTCGATGCGGTCGAGGAACGGGAGGATGGCCCGTTTGTGGGGGACCGTGACGTTGAAGCCCCGCAGCTGTTTGCGGGCGGCGGCGACGAAGGCGGGGAGGTCGGCGGCGGCCACCTGGAGCTTGCCGTAACAGGGACCGAAACCGAGTTCGCACAGCGCCGCGTTCTGCATCTGAGGCGATTTGCTGTGAGCGACCGGATCGCCGATCACCGCAAAGTGCCAGGCCGGGTCAAGAGTGAGTTCCGTCATAAGTCAATGTTAGAATCCGGTTATTCGTTTGCTCTTAATATACATTGTCGCTGTACTTTTTCAAAAGTTGGTCTATATTTAAATTGTGGTTTTTCCGGAAGAGAATCAAGAACAAGTGAGGTGGAGTCATGAAATTCAGACGGATGGGCGCGGGTTTGCTGCTGGGACTGGGAATGCTGGCGTTGCTCCCGGGGTGTGCTCAGGTCAAGGAGGCGTTCCGCACGGCGATCACCGGCGAGTCGGACAGCGAGGATCCCTACAGCTCCGAGTTCAAGCCGAAGTACGCGCTGGGACTGTATCAGATCGTGAAGTATCCGCGGGCCGGAAAACTGGAGTCGGAACTGACCACCTTCGACGGCAAGACCGTCTGGATCAACACCAATCAGTTCTTCAGCTCCAAAAACATCGAGGAGGTCCGGTTGCTGCCCCGCAGCGATCGTCCCGACGCCTACGACCTGGAGGTCAAGCTCGACCGGCGCGGCAAGATCCTCTGGAGCATGCTGGCGGCGAACTACCGCAACGAGCCGATGGCGTTGCTGCTCGACGGCATCTACGTCAACGCCTTTTCGCCTCAGCCGCTGGCGCACGAGGATGCCGAGTGGGTGGTGATTCCCGGCCCCTTCGACGCGGTCACCGCCGCCGGGATTCTGAAATACGCCAAGAAGAATCACGAGTACTTCAACCCCTCCGCCACCAGCTGGTTCTGAGCAGGGGAGGGCGGAGCGCTGGAGTCGGCAGATGAAGAGAAGACCCGCAACCCCGTATCAGGCGGGAATCATCGACATCGGTTCGCATTCGGTCCGGCTGGAGATCTTTGAAATCCGCTCCGGCGGGCGCTACACGCTGCTGGAGAGCGCGACCCGGTCGCTCAATCTGGGGCAGGACGTGTTCCGGCGCGGTCGGATCTCTCCGGAGAACCTCAATCTGCTCTGTCAGGTGATGAGCGATTTCGCCCGGTTGCTCGACGGTTACGGCGTGGCTTTCCGCCGGGCCGTGGGGACCAGCGCGCTGCGCGAAGCGGCCAACCGGGAGCTGGTGGTGGACCGGGTGCGCTTTGAGTCGGGCATTGCGATCGACACGCTGGAGCCGCAGGAGGAGTCGGAACTCTACTTTCTGGCGTTGCGGGAGGAGTTGTTTCCGCAGCTGCCGGAGGAGGAACGCACCGGCATCGGGTTCATCGTCGGAACCGGCTCGTTGCTGGTCAACTATTTTGAACGCGGGGTGCTCAAGTTCAGCGAAGCCGCGCCCATCGGCTCGGTGCGGACGGTGGACGAGTTCGGGCACGATGCGCTCACCACCGAGCTGATGATTGAAAATTTGTCCACGCTGGACCTCAAACGGCGATTGAGCGAGTGCGCCCGGCTCGATCCGGAGCGGCCGCTGCTGCTGGTCGGACTGGGGGCCGGAATCCGGCTGCTCACCGAGCGCTACGGCGGAACGCGCGGCGGGGGGCTGGTTGCGCTCTCCGGCGCCGAGGCTCAGCGGGTGGCCGAACAGGCGTTGAAGGCGGAGCCGGAAAATCTCCAGCGGGAGCTCTCCACCGCCGATTATCTGGCGATCAGCATTCCCGCCTGCGGGGCGCTGCTGAACTATTTTCTGCGGGAGTTCCCCTGCGCCCGGTTCTTCTCGCCGGCGATCTCCACCCGTTCGGCGCTGGTGGCCGAGTTGATCCGCGACGGGCGCGGCGGCGACCGCGATCCCTATGAGCAGGACATCATCGCCTCAGCCGAAGGCGTGGCCCGCAAGTACGGTCTGGAGCTGGAGGACGCCCGGGCCACCGCCCGCTGCGCGCTGAAACTGTTCGACAAGCTGCGGCGGAGCTTTGAGCTGGGTGGGCGCAGCCGGTTGTACCTGCAGCTGGCCGCGCTGCTGCACGACATCGGTCACTTTGTGGATACCCGGCAGCATCACAAACACTCCTGGTATCTGATCGTCAACACCCAGTTCCCGGGAATCCGGGAGGCGGAAAAGCGAATCATCGCGGCGGTGGCCCGGTATCACCGGAAGGCTACGCCTCAGCGTTCGCACGAGGAGTACGCCGCGCTGCCGGAGGCCGCCAAGGTCACGGTGTTGAAGCTGGCGGCCATTCTGCGGGTGGCCGACGCGCTGACGCATCTGGAGCAGGCCGGATCGTTCAAGTTGATTCTGCACGGCAAGGTGTTGACCATCCGGGCGGCCGACCTGGAGGGGGTGTCGTTCAGTTCGGTGTATTTGAAAAGCAAAAGCGATCTCTTTTACGAGGTGTTCGGACTGGAGATCCGATTGGAGGAGGCCCCGGTCCAGTTATGAGTGGCAAGACCGAAAACAGTGCGGAGGCCCGGGAGCGCGGGCAGTTCATCAGCCGGGAACTGAGCTGGCTGGCCTTCAACATGCGGGTGCTGGACGAGGCCGGGTGCGCGGCCAATCCGCTGCTGGAGCGGTTGAAATTCATCGCGATCTGCAGCAGCAATCTCGACGAGTTCTTCATGGTCCGGATCGCCGGGCTGCGGCAGATGGTTCAGCTGGGGCGCGATTTGCCCGACCCGGCCGGGATCCGGCCGAGCGAGCAGCTGCGGATTCTGCGGCGGCGGATCGAAAAGCTGCTGCGCCGTCAGCACGAGCTGTTGTACGACAAGCTGCTGCCGGAGCTGGCCGCGGCTGGAATCCGGCTGCGCTCCCCGGCGGAACTGCCGCCGACGGCGCGGCAGGAGTTGACCCGGCGGTTCCGCAGTCAGATTCTGCCGGTGCTGACGCCGCTGGCGGTGGACGAGGCGCATCCCTTCCCGCTGCTGAGCAACGGGGCGATCGAGATCGCCGTGAGTTTGCGGACCGAGGTCTCCGAGGAACCGGTCCACGCCTTTGTCGAGGTGCCGGAGGTGCTGCCGCGTTTCCTCAGCGTGGACGACGGCGAGCCCGGGCAGTGCTTCGTGCTGCTCGAAGAGGTCATCATGAGCCATCTGGAGGAGCTGTTCAGCGGCTGTAGCATCCTCGACTTTTTCCCCTTCCGGCTGACCCGCGACATGGATTTTTCGGTGGAGAGCGAAGGCATCGACGACCTGATGCGGACCATCGAGCAGAAGCTGCTGCAGCGGCGGCGGCGCGAACCGATCCGCCTGGAATTGCTGCGCTCCGCCCGGGGGCCGCTGGCCCGCTGGCTCCAGCGGGCGCTCGACCTCGACGATCTGTACCGCTACGAGATCGCCGGGCACCTCAATTACAAGCAGCTGTTCGAGCTGGTGGGCAAGGTGAACCGGCCGGAGCTGCTGGAGGCGCCGTGGCCCCCGGTGCTGCCGCCGGAGTTCCAGCAGCAGGAGTCCGGTTTTCAGGCGATCGCCGAACACGGCACGATTCTCATCGCCCCGCCCTTCCACTCCTTCAATCCGATTGTACGGCTGCTGGAGGAGGCGGCCGAGGATCCCGGCGTGCTGGCGATCAAACAGACGCTGTACCGGGTGAGCGGCAATTCGCCGGTGGTCCGGGCGTTGCAGCGCGCCGCCGAAAACGGTAAGCAGGTCACGGTGGTGGTCGAGCTCAAAGCCCGGTTCGACGAGAACAACAACATCCAGTGGGCGCGGCGGCTCGAGGAGTCGGGCGCGCATGTGGTCTACGGCATTTCGGATCTGAAGATTCACTGCAAGGCGCTGTTGATCGTCCGGCGCGAAAACGGACTGATCCGGCGCTATCTGCATCTGGCCACCGGCAACTACAACGACAAGACCGCCACCATGTACACCGATATGGGGATCATGAGCTGCGACCCGGATCTCGCCTACGACGTGGCCGGTTTGTTCAACGTCATGACCGGGTACTCCGCGCCGCCGGAGCGCTGGCGGAAGATCGCCGCCGCGCCGTTCGATCTGCGCGCCCGGCTGCTGCAGCTGATCGACCGGGAAAAACGGATCGCCGCCGCCGGCGGACCCGGGCGGATCATCGCCAAGATGAACAGTCTGGTCGATCCGGAGATCATCCGGCATCTGCACGCCGCCGCGCGGGCCGGGGTGGAGATTGATCTGATCGTCCGGGGCATCTGCTGTCTCAAGCCGGAGAGCGGCCGGGAGAATCTGCGGGTGATCAGCATTGTGGACCGCTATTTGGAGCACACCCGGATCTTCTACTTCTTCAACGAGGGCGAGGCGGAGTACTTCCTCGCCAGCGCCGACTGGATGTACCGCAATCTGGATCGGCGGATCGAACTGATGTTCCCGATCGAGGATCCGGCCATCCGCCGGACGCTGGACACGGTGCTGAGCTTTCAGCTCGAGGATCGGGAGAAGGGACGGCGGCTTCTGGGCTCCGGGCGCTACACCCGGCGGTTGCCCGAAACGCATACGCCGGAACGCAGTCAATGCCGCACCTACCGCTACTTCCGGGACCAGGCCGAGGACGCCCGGGTCCGGCAGACCGGCGACATCCTGCCGGTCTTCACCCGGCCGGAAGGGAAGGAGTGAGCGGCGGCGCGCGGAGGCTTTTCAACATGGGGGTTGAGTGATCATGAATTGTGTGGGCATTCTCACCGCCGGGGGCGACAGCCCCGGACTCAATGCGGCGCTTCGGGCGATCGGAAAGACCGTCGCCCGCGCCGGGTACCGGCTGATCGGGTTCCGGGATGGCTTCGAGGGCATCGCCTTCGACCGGACCATGGTGCTGGACGATCTGACCTGTTCCGGAATTCTGACCGTGGGCGGAACCATTCTGCACACCAGCCGCCACAAGCCGAACCGGATGCCGGTCGGCAACTCCATGGTCGATATGACCGAGGCGATCGTGGCCAACTACCGGCGCCATCAGCTGGAGTGTCTGGTCTGCATCGGCGGCGGCGGCACCCACAAGAGTGCGCTGGCGTTGCAGAAGGCCGGACTCAACATCATCACGCTGCCCAAGACCATCGACAACGATCTGGCCGGGACCGACAACACCATCGGCTTCGATTCGGCGTTGTCGGTGGCGACCCGGGCGCTGGACAGTCTGCATTCCACCGCCAGCAGTCACAAGCGGATCATGCTGGTCGAGATCATGGGGCACAAGGCGGGCTGGCTGGCGCTGGGCAGCGGACTGGCCGGCGGGGCCGATGTGATTCTGCTGCCGGAGATCCCGTATCGGGTCGAACAAGTGGCGGAGGAGTTGCTGCGCCGCTCCCGCGAGGGCAAGTTGTTCAGCATCGTGCCGGTGGCCGAGGGGGCGCTGTCGGTGACCGACGCCGCCCGGCTGGAGGAGCTTTCCGCCCGCAAGGAGGCGGCCTCCGGCAAAGAGGAGCGCGAGGCGGTCAAGCGCGAGATCGATCAGTTCTGGGCCGAGACCGGCCGCACCTTCGCGCTGGCCCGGAAGCTGGAGGAGCTGACGGCGCTGGAGACGCGCGTGACCATTCTGGGCCATCTCCAGCGCGGCGGTTCTCCCTCCTGCGCCGACCGGCTGCTGGCGACCCGGCTGGGGTCGGCGGCGGCGCGGGCGATTTTGGCGCATCAGTACGGAATCATGATCGCCGCCGACGGCGAGCACACCCGGCAGGTGCCGATCGAGGAGGTGGCGGGCGTGCGCAAGGTGGTGCCGCTGGATCACCCCTGGATGCGGGCGGCGCGCAATCTCGGCGTCAGTTTCGGAGAGTGAGCGGTGGGCTGCGAGATCGAGCGCAAATTTCTGCTCCGGAACGGGGACTGGCGGCGTGACGCCGGTCCCGGTGTCCGTTTCCGTCAGGGCTATTTCGAGCGCTGCGGCCGGGTGACCTGCCGGGTGCGGCTGGCGGGCGAACGCGGTTTTCTGACGATCAAGGGGGAGCGGTCCGGGCGCTACGCCCGCAGCGAGTTCGAGTATGAGATCCCGGTGGCCGACGCCGAGGCGATGCTGGCCGAGTTCTGCGGCGACCGGGTGGTGGAGAAGATCCGCTATCGGGTCCCCTGCGACGGTCGCGTGTGGGAGGTGGATGAGTATCTGGGGCCCAACGCGGGGCTGTTCACCGCCGAGCTGGAACTGGATTCGGAGTCGGAGCGCTTTGCGCTTCCCCCCTGGCTGGGCGCGGAGGTCTCCGACGACTGGCGCTACAGCAACGGCGCGCTGGCCGTTCGCCCCTATGGAACGTGGAAGGAGCAGGGCTGATGCGGATTCTGCTGGAGGAGAAGGTCATTCTGGCGCGGCTGGATGAACTGGCGGCGGCGATCACCGCCCACTACCGGGGGCGGCCGCTGACGGCGCTGGCGCTGCTGAACGGGGCGCTGTTTTTCGCGGGGGATCTGCTGCGGCGGATTCCGCTGCCGCTGCTGATTGACACGGTGGCGGTTTCGAGTTACCGCCACGAGGCGAGCTCCGGCAAGCTGACTCTGCGCTCGGCCCCCAAACTGCCGGTGGCGGGGCGGGAGATCCTGCTGCTGGACGAGATTCTGGACACCGGCTTGACCCTGCGCGGCGTCCGGGATTATCTGCTGGAGCAGGGCGCCGCGGAGGTCCGGAGCTGCGTGCTGCTGGACAAGGCGTGCCGCCGCGCCCCCGGGGGGCTGGCGCACGCCGACTGGTGCGGCTTCGAGATCCCCGACGTCTATGTCGTGGGGTACGGGCTCGACGCCGACGAGCAGCATCGCAACCACCCCTTTGTCGGAGTGCTGGACTGAGTGGAGCGCAAGCAGTCGTTTCCGCCGGTGGCGGGGGAGGGGGCGCGGGTGTTGCTCCTCGGTTCGCTGCCGGGGGAGGAGTCGCTGCGTCAGGGGCAGTACTACGCCTTCCGGTACAATGCCTTCTGGCGGATTCTGGGGGAGTTGCTGGCGTTCGATCCTGCGCTGCCGTACCCGGAGCGGCTGGAGTCGCTGCGCCGCGGCGGCGTGGCGTTGTGGGACGTGGCGCATTCGGGAATCCGCCAGGGCAGCCTGGATCTGAACCTGCGCCAAGTGATTCCGAACGACATCCCCGGATTGTTGCGGCGCTGCCCCGGCATTGTGCGCATCGGCTGCAACGGCGGAACCGCCTTTCGGCTGTTGAAAAAGTTCCATCCGGAACTGTTCGACGGTTGCCGATCGATCGTTCAGCTCCCCTCCACCAGCCCGGCGGCGGCCGGGATCCCCTACGCGGTCAAGCGCGAGGCCTTCCGCCGACTGCTGACCGGGGAGGAGCCGGAGCGGGCGGCACGCTGAGCGTCCGCCCGCTCCGCACCGCCGTGCGTCACAGCTGGATCGGGCGACCTTCGGCCGCGCTGCGGTAGATGGCGTCCAGCAGGCGCATCACCAGCAGACCCTGTTCCCCCGGCGCCGGAGTCGGCAGCTGCCGCTCGATCGCCTCCAGAAAACTGTACTGGGCGTTTTTGCACGCCGGAACCGGCAGGTGCAGTTTCTGATCGTACTGGCAGCCCGCCTTCTCCAGATAGACTTCGGCGTCAAACTCGTAGGTGCCGTTCACATTGAACTGGCGCAGTCCGGCCCGGGTGCCGAGCAGCCGGGTCTCCATGAGTTCATTCTCCTTGATGTTGGCCGCCCACGAGGCCTCCAGCTCCAGCATCGCGCCGTTCCGGAAGCGGACCATGGCCGCGGCGAAATCCTCGACGTCGAACTTGAGATTCTGCGCCGCGGCCAGAGGCGCGGCGATCGGCGCCCCGGCGGTGGCCATCACCCACTCCGGCTCCGGATAGTTCATCAGCCACAAGGCGAGATCGAGCCGGTGCACGCCCAGGTCGATCAGCGGCCCGCCGCCCGCGAACTCCTTCTGCCCGAACCAGCCGCCGAATTTGGGCATCCCCCGCCGCCGCAGCCAGATGGTCCGCGCAAAGTAGATGTCGCCGAACTCTCCGGAGTCGGCCAGCTGCTTGAGCGCGTAGGACTGCGGATTGAACCGGTAGCTGAAGTTGATCATCAGCCGCCGGTCGCAGCGTTTCGCCGCCGCCAGCATGGTTTCCGCCTCTTGGGCGTTCATGGCCATCGGTTTTTCGCAGAGCACATGCGCGCCGGATTCCAGCGCGGCGACGGTGAGTTCGCAGTGGAACTTGTTCGGAACCGCCACCGAGATCACGTCGAGCTTTTCGCGCTCGATCATCTCCCGGGGATCCTGATAGGTCCGGGGAATGTGAAACTTTTCGGCCACCTCCCGCAGCAACTCCGGATTGAGGTCGGCCACGGCCGCCACCTCCGCCTGCGGATGTTCCTGATAGCCCCGGATATGGGACTGGCCCATGCCCAGTCCGATCACGCCGATCCGATAGGTTTTCATCGTGGTCACGCTCACTTCCGGTTGGGGTCGGGGGTGCGGATCTCCTCCGGAGCCGGGGAGTTCGGGCAGCTGATCTCATACCAGTCCTCGGGCGCGGCCCAGCGCACCGCGTTGCCGATGATCCGGATCACGTTCTCGTCCTTGAAGATCGGGTAGGTCTCGTGGCCCGGACTGAAGTAGAAAATCCGGCCGTGACCGCGCTCAAAGGCCACCCCGGAACGGAAGACGTTCCCCCCCTCGTACCAGGAGAGGAAGATGATCCGGCCGTCCTGCGGAATATCGAACCGTTCGCCGTACATTTCCACGTTCGGCAGCGTGAAGGTCGCCGGTACGCCGCGGGCGATCGGATGCGCCGGTTCCACCGTCCAGATCCGCTCCTTCTCCCCGACTTCGCGCCACAGCAGCGAGCAGCTGGTGCCCATCATCCGGCGGAAGATCTTGGAGAAGTGTCCGGAGTGCAGCACAATCAGCCCCATGCCCGACAGAATCCGGCGCTGAATCTTGTCCACCAGCTCGTCCCGCACCTCGCCGTGCGCCATGTGACCCCACCAGATCAGGACGTCGGTCGAGTTCAGCACCTCGTCGGGGAGTCCGTGCTCGGGCTCGTCCAGCGTTGCGTAGCGGATCTCCAGATCGGGCGCCGCCAGCTCCGCGCCGATGGTTTTGTGCATCCCCTCAGGATAGATCGAGCGGACGATTTCGCCGGTCCGGTCCTGACTCTTCTCGTGGCGGAACTCATTCCAGATGGTAACGCGGATAACCTTGCCCATGATCTGACACACTCCTTGCTCTGGGGTTGACGGACGCCGACTGCGGCCATGGCGGATATTATACCGGGTGGCGGGACAAAAGTCAAGGGCGGAACGGGCTCCCCCCGCGGAGAATTTCCGGACGCCCTCAGTCCACGGTCAGCGACAGCGAGCCGTCGGCCAGCCGCGCCCGCAGCTTCCGCCCCCGCGGCTGGTCGGCGCTGCGGATCACCTCGCCGCTTTCGGCATCGCGCAGAATGGTGTAGCCGCGCCGGACCTGGGCTTCGGGATCGAACGCGGCCAGCCGCGCCGCCAGCAGCTCGCAGCGGCGGCGGAGTTCATCCCGCTTGCGCTCGGCGTGGCGGCAGAGCCGGGTGTCGGCCTCGTCCAGCTGCCGGGCCCAGCGGATCAGCAGCCGGCGCGGCTCGTGCTGGAGCAGGCGATTCTCAAAATTCTGCAAAACGGCGCGCCGCCGGTTCAGCGCCATCTCCAGCCCCCGGGCGAGATCTTTCCGGGCGCGGTCGAGTTGCCGCTGCAACTCCTCCTGCTGTTGAATGACCAGCTCCGCCGCCGCCGAGGGGGTCGGAGCCCGCAAATCCGCCGCGAAGTCGGCGATGGTGAAGTCGATCTCGTGCCCCACCGCGCTGATCACCGGAATCCGGCTGGCGGCGATGGTCCGGGCCAGCTGCTCGTCGTTGAACGGCCAGAGATCCTCCATGCTGCCGCCGCCGCGGGTGATGACCAGCACCTCGGCCTGACCGGTGCGGTTGAAGTATTCGATGCCCGAAGCGACTTCGCGGGCCGCGTTTTCGCCCTGAACCGCGCATGGGTAAATCCGCAGCTGAATCCGCGGGAAGCGCCGTTGAATGATCTGCAGAAAATCCCGGATCGCCGCCCCCGAAGGTGAGGTGATCACCCCGATGCAGCGCGGCAGTTGCGGAATCGGCCGCTTGCGCGCGGCGTCGAACAATCCTTCCGCCGCCAGCTTCCGTTTGAGTTCCTCGAACCGCTGCTGCAGCGTACCCAGTCCGGCCGGGCGCAGGGTGCGGATGGTGAACTGGTATTCACCGCGCGGCTCGTAAACCGTCAGCCGCCCATAGGTCTCGACCAGCGAGCCGTTGCCGAGACCGAGTTCCCGGCACGCTCCGGCGCCGCCGAAGTACACGGCCCGGATCTGACTGTTCTGATCTTTCAGCGTCAAATAGACGTGGCCCGAGCGGTGCGCGGTGTAGTTGCTGACCTCGCCCTTCATCCAGAAGGGATACATGCTGTTTTCCAGCATCTCGCGGATCGCGCGATTGACTTCGGAGACACTCCAGATCGGCTCTTCGGCGGCCATGGCTCACCCCTGAAACAGCGGCACCAGCAACTCCGCCACGACCAAGGTCAGCCAGCCGGCGGCCACGAACAGCCATTTGATCTGCCAGAGCAGCACGAAGATCAAAATCACCACCGCGCCGCGGGTCACCTCCGAACCGCTGAGCCGGATTTTCGGGAAAAAGCAATCGAGAATCGCCCAGCCGTCGAGCCCGGGCACCGGCAGCAGGTTGAGAAAGAACAGCACCAGGTTCAACACCGAAATTTGGAGTAGAATCCGGAGCGCAAACTCCTGCTCCGGCGCCAGCCGGGCGGTCAGCAACATCAGCAGCAAAAAGATCAGCCACAGCCCCAGATTCGCCGCCGGTCCGGCGAACGCCACCAGCGCCGGACTGTAGCGATGGCGCATCCGGGCCGGATTGACCGGCACCTGCCCCCAGGCGATGCCGAGCAGCGCCAGCATCAGCAGCGAAAACAACCCCATCTGACGCAGCGGGTTGAGCGTCAAGTGCCCGCGCTCCGCGGCCGTGGCGTCCCCCTGCCGCAACGCCGCATAGGCGTGACAGAACTCGTGAACGCAGATGGAGAAGACCACCAGCAGCGTGATCGCGAAAAAGTAGCGCGGCGATTCAAAGAGTTGCTGAATGAACAAATTCATTTAAAACATCTCGGCGCGTTGCCGCCGCAGTTCCGCGGTCGCCCGCTCCGCCAGCGCCAGCAATTCCGGTTCCTGCCGTTCCGCGGGCAGCGCCGCAAACAGCCCGAGCAGCCGGTTCTCGGCCGGGGAGAGGCTGCCCAGCGCGGTCGGTTCGCCCGGCGTTCCGGCCAGTTGTTCCCAGTTCCGGAACAGGAGCTGCTGCTCCTCCGGCGTGAGCGCCGCAAAGATGTCGAGCAGAATTTTCTGATCACTGAGCAGATCCACCAGGTCGTGATGGCGCCGGGCCGGAGCCCCGAGCCGGGGCGGCCGCACGGGTTCTTCCGACTCGGGAACGCTGAGATACGGTTTGAGCACCGGGTAGATCTTATCCCAGGTCTCCTCCCGGATCAGATTGGTGCGCTTGGTCAGGAAACGCTGCAACTGACGGATCCCGATTCCGGTCCGCCGTGAGAGCTCATTGAGCGACAGCGCTTCCGCACAATTTTCCAGAGCCTTGACAATGTCTTCGTTAATCTTTTTCATGGTTTCTCATCCCGAAACGGTAACTTTGCGCTTTATCCGGCCACCGGCTGCTGGCGTGGCTGCCACATCCGGCGCGGTTCACTGTGGTGCGCGGTCGCCTTCAGCCGGTAGCATCCCGGCCCCAGCAACGTATCGAGCGCAGTCAGCAGTTCGCGGTCCGGGCTTACGCCGCCCCCGCGCGGTTCCATAAAGATCACCCGGTCCTCAGCATCGACCATGCTGATCACCAGTTTGGCCTCGCCGGGCTGCCGGCGGCAGCATTGGAACGCCTGCTCCAACGCCGTCAAATCCAGTTGATCCTCGTAGACATGCAAATGAAGCTCGCTGGCCAGCAATGGAATCGCGGTGTCCAGCGGCATGATCTTATCCACCATCAGCCGCGGTTTCTCATGGTCGTCGCGGCGGCTCACCGTCGCCTCCAGCAGCAGCGGCGCGCCGGGCAGGAAGGTCACCCCGTACTGTTCGGCCGAGGCCAGGGCCCGCTCGTAGAGCATGCACTCCAGCGAGCTGTCGAGATCCTCGAACATCAGGACTCCGAACTGCTTGCCGCTCTTGCCGAGTTTCAGCTCGTAGGCGCCCACCATGCCGGCCAGCCGCACCGGAGTCCCGTTTTCGAGCTCCGGCAGGTCGCGCAGCGTACAGCTGCCGATCGCCCGCAGCACTTCGGTGTAGGTGGCCAGCGGGTGACCCGTCACATAGAAGCCCAGCAGCTCCTTTTCGGCCTTCAGAATTTCGTCGGAATCGAACTCCGGAATGTCCGGCACCGGAACCGAGCACCCCGCGCTGTCGTCGTCGCCGAGCAGGTCGAACAGCGAGCCCTGACCCATCGCCCGATCCCGCGCCCGGCTGGCCGCGTAGCTCATCATCGGTTCGGCCACCGCCAGAATCTGCGACCGGCGCAGGCCGAGTCCGTCGAAGGCGCCGGCCCGGGCCAGGTGGTCGATCATCCGCGAGTTGATCACCGCGCCGCAGCGCTCGCAGAAGTCGGCGAAATCCTTGAACGGTCCGTCGGTCTTGCGCGATTCGATGATCTTGCTGGCCGCCACTTCGCCCACCCCCTTGATCGCTCCCAGCCCGAAGCGGATCGCCTTGCCGTCGGTGCCGAAGGCCAGATCGCTGGCGTTGACGTTCGGCGGCAGCACCGGGATGCCCATTTCGCGGCTGGCCCGGATCAGAAAGGCGATCTCGTCGGCGTTGGTGATCTCGCTGGTCAGCACCGCCGCCATGAACTCCATCGGGTAGTTCGCCTTGAGATAGGCGGTCTGATAGGAGACGAAGGCGTAGGCCGCGCTGTGCGACTTGTTGAAGCCGTACCCGGCGAAGGTCTCGATCTTCTTCCAGATCGATTCGGCCACTTCGGCGGAGATGTCGCTGAATTTGGCGCAGCCCTCGATGAACTTCGATTTCTGCTTGGCCAGCACGTCGGCCTTCTTCTTGCCGATGGCCCGGCGCAGGATGTCGGCGCCGCCCAGACTGAACCCGGCGAGCACCTGCACCACCTGCATGATCTGCTCCTGATAGAGCATGATGCCGTAGGTCTCGCTCAGATACTGCTCCATCTTGGGATTCTCGTAGACGATCGGCTGGGTGCCCTTTTTCCGGGCGATGAATTCGGGGATGAACTGCATCGGCCCCGGCCGGTAGATCGCCAGCAGCGCGATGATGTGTTCGATGGTCTCCACCCCGAACGACCGGCAGAGGTTCTGCATGCCCGGAGATTCCAGCTGGAACACCGCCACCGTGTCGCCGCGCCGCAGCAGATCGAAGGTTTTGGGGTCGTCCAGCGGCAGCTTGGAGAGATTGATCTCCACCCCGTAGTTCTCGCGGATCATCTTCAGCGCGTTGTCGATAATGGTCAGCGTCCGCAGCCCCAGGAAGTCCATTTTGAGCAGTCCGAGCTCCTCGCAGGGGACGGCCGGAAATTCGGTGATGATCTCCCCCTGCGCCCCCCGGGTCAGCGGCACCAGATTGTCCAGCGGCTGGTCGCCGATGATGACGCCGGCGGCGTGGATTCCGAGCTGCCGGTTCAGCCCTTCAAGCACCAGCGCGTAGTCCCAGACGGTTTTCACCCACTCCTCTTTCTCCAGCAGCGCGCGCAGTTCGGCCGATTCGGCGACCGCCTTTTCCAGCGTCATTTTGGGGTCTTCGGGGATCAGCTTGCTGATCTGATTGCCCTGCTCGAAACTGTAACCGAGCACCCGCGCCACATCCTTGACCACGGCTTTGGCCTTGAGCTGGCCGTAGGTGCAGATCTGGGCCACGCTGTCGCTGCCGTACTTCTGCCGGACGTATTCGATCACTTCCCCGCGCCGTTTTTCGCAGAAGTCGATGTCGAAGTCCGGCGGGCTCACCCGCTCCGGATTCAGAAATCGCTCGAACAGCAGATTGTAACGCAGAGGATCGATGTCGGTGATCAGCGTAAGATAGGCCACCAGACTGCCGGCGCCGGAGCCGCGCCCCGGCCCCACCGGGATCTTCTGCTCCTTGGCGTGCCGGATGAAGTCGCTCACCACCAGAAAGTAGGAGCAGTATTTGGTCCGGTCGATGATGTCCAGCTCGTAATCCATGCGTTCGAGCAGTTTCCGCTGGTCTTCGGTCAGGTTTTCCGCGCGCGGATCGAAGTCGTAGCGCATCGGAATGTTGTTGAGACAGATTTCGCGCAGAAACTCCTTGCCCGGCACCGTGCCGTCGGGCAGGGTGTAGACCGGGTAGTGGTTGACCTCCGGCACATATTTGAATTCAAGGTGGCAGCGTTCGGCCACCGCCCGGGTGTTGGCGATCGCCTCCGGCACCTCCCGGAACAGCTCCTTCATCTCCTCGGGGCTCTTGAAGTAGAACTCCTCGGTCTCGAAGCGGAACCGGCGCGGATCGGAGAGCTGGGAGCCGGTCTGGACGCAGAGCATGATCTCGTGGGCTTTGGCGTGCTCCTTTTTCAGATAGTGGACGTCGTTGGTGGCCACCAGCGGCAGCTCGAACTTCCGCGCCAGTTCGATCAGCCCGCGGTTGGACCTCCGCTCCTCCGGCAGCTGGTGATCCATCAGCTCCAGATAGAAGTTGCCCCGGCCGAAGATTTCGACGTATTCGCCCAGCGCCCGCTCCGCCCGCGCCTGATCTCCGTTCAGCAGCGCGTTGGGGATCTCCCCGCCGATGCAGGCCGAAAGTCCGATGATTCCCTCGTGATACTGAGCCAGCAGCTCCTTGTCGATCCGCGGCTTGTAGTAAAAGCCGGTGCGGAAGGCTTCGGAGATCAGCTTGCACAGATTGTGATATCCGGTGTTGTTCTCCGCCAGCAGCACCAGGTGGAACCCGCGCACGAACTCCCGGTTGGGGTCGACGATGGTCCGGGAGAACGGGGTGAGATACGCCTCCACGCCGACGATCGGATTCAGGCCCGCCGCCTTGAACCCCTTGTAGAACTCCTGGGTGCCGCCCATGTAGCCGTGATCGGTCATCGCCACCGCGGGCATCTCGTACTGCTGGGCCATTTGAATCAGCCCCTTGACGGTGCAGGCGCCGTCGAGCAGACTGTAATGGGTGTGCAAATGCAAATGAACAAAATCCGACGGCATGATTTTCCGCACTCCTCCGCGCTGTGACCTTCTGAAAACAACCCGGCGATACTATACTCTTTCGCGGGCCGTTTCGCAACCGGGGGGAACGAATTTTCCGGAGATTTCGATCACCCGCGGCGCGCCGGGCGGCGGAAGAATTTCGCCTCCGGTTCCCGCGCGTAGTAGGGGTAGCGCTTCCGGAGTTCCGGCGGACAATCCGGCGGAATGTACTGGAATCTCCGGTACATCCACAGATACTGTTCCGGATAGTTCCGGATGTAGCGTTCGGAAATGGACATGAGCTCCTGAATCACCGCCGCCTCGTCCGGGTACTCCGCGAAGGGGCGGGGCAGCTCCTCCATGAAGGCGTGGATCCGCCCGTCCGCCAGCCGGACGCTGGTGCCGTAGACGATTCGCGCCGGAATCCGGTGCTGGCGGCAGTAGTTCATCAGCGTCGCGGGAGCCAGGCTGCTCGGCGCCGGAATGCCGAAAAAGCGGATGAACACCCCGCCGTCGCGGACCCGGGTGTTCTGGTCGATCAGCGTACCCACGCCCAGCCCTTCGCGCAGCGCCCGGAGCGACTCGCGCATGGCGCCGCGGCTGAAGATGATGCGCAGTCCCGGCGTCTTCTCGCGGCTGCCCCCGTTGAGCAGCCGGTTGACATAGGGGTTGCGCACCGGTTTGGCCACCGCCACCATCCGGATTCCGGCGTAGTAGGGGGCCATCAGGCCCGAGGCCTCCCAGCTGCCCAGATGGGGATTGACGAAGATGATCCGTTCGCCCGCGGCGGCGATTTCGCGCAGCCGGGACTCCACCGCCGGGGGCAGCACATAGCAGCGCCGGATCCGTTTCGGACGACCGTCGATCCAGAAGAACTCCAGCAGATTGAAGAAGAGATTCCAGGCCGAGGCCCGGCCGATCCGCCGCACCTCCGTCTCCGGCAGCTCCGGCAGCGCCGCCCGGAGATTGCCCAGAATCAGTCGGCGATAGCCCGGCAGCAGCCACAGCACGCCGGTACAGGCCTTCGCCAGCAACCGGACTCCGCGATAGGGCAGATGGCGGATGGTCCAGAAGACGACGACCGCCCCGCTGTACTCCAGCAGATGCCGGATGGAATTCCACAGTTTCTTCACGATCAGGACTCCGGAGCCGAAAACGGCGGCGCAATCCCCGGGGATTCCGCCGCCGTTCAGGCGGCTCCGGGGGTACCCGAAGCCGCCCGCTGTTCCATTACTTGAGGTTCAGATCAGCCAGCGATTCGTTGTTGAACACCGAACCCATGTCGACCATCTCCTCGCCCGGACGCAACGCGGCGGTGTACTCCGCCTCGGCCTGCTTGAGATCGTCCTCGGAGAGGCTCTCGCCGACCGCCTTGATCGACAGCCCGATCCGCCGCTCGTCGGTATCGACCTTGATCACCCGGGCCTCGACCTCCTTGCCGACCGAGAGCACGTCCTTGACCTTCTCCACCCGGTCCCGGCTGAGCTGGGAGATGTGGATCAGACCGTCGATCTTGTTGGAGAGTTCGACGAACGCGCCGAACGCCGCGATCTTGGTCACCTTGCCCTTGACCACGTCGCCGACCTTGTAGAGCTGGTCGATGTTGGCCCAGGGATCCTGCTCAACCTGCTTGAGTCCCAGCGAGATGCGCTGCTGCTCGGGATTGATGTCCAGAATCACCGCTTCGACTTCCATGCCCGGCTTCAGCAACTCGTTCGGGTTGTTGATCTTGCGGGTCCAGGACATGTCGGAGACGTGGATCATGCCGTCGATGTCGTTTTCGATTTCGACGAACGCGCCGTAGCTGGTCATGTTGCGGACCTTGCCCTTGATCAGGCGGCCGACCGGATACTTCTCGGCCAGGACCTCCCAGGGATTGCGCTCCTTCTGGCGCAGGCCGAGCGAGATCTTCTTGTTCTCGCGGTCGATGTCCAGAATCACCGCCTCGACGGTCTCCCCGACATGGACCACATCGCCGGCCTTGGAGATGCGCTTGGTCCAAGACATCTCCGAAACGTGGATCAGACCCTCCACGCCGTCCTCGATTTCGACGAACGCACCGTAGGGCATGATGTTGACCACCCGCCCGGTGACCCGGCTGCCGATCGGATACTTGGCGACCACGCCGTCCCACGGATTCGGGGTCTTCTGCTTGTAGCCCAGCGACACGCGCTCCTTCTCGTGATCGATGTCGAGGATCACCACTTCGATATCCTGACCGACCTCGAGCACCTCCGACGGATGGCCCACCCGGCCCCAGGAGATGTCGGTGATGTGCAGCAGCCCGTCCACGCCGCCGAGGTCGATGAACGCGCCGAACTCGGTGATGTTCTTGACCACGCCCTTGCGCAGTTCGCCGACCTTCATCTCCTTGAGCAGCGCGCTGCGACGGTCGCGGAGCGACTCCTCCAGCAGTTCGCGCCGGGAGACCACGATGTTGCGGCGGTCGAGATTGATCTTGATGATCTTGACGTCGAACTCCTTGCCGATGTAGTCATCCATATTGCGCACCGGGCCGATGTCCAGCTGCGAGCCCGGCAGGAAGGCCGGGAAGCCCTCCAAATCGACCATGATGCCGCCCTTGACCCGGTGCTGCATGGTGCCTTTGGTCACATAACCTTCGCCGTACTCGGTGGTGATCTTGTTCCAGGCCTTGATCGAATAGGCTTTCTCCAGACTGATGCCCGGCATGCTGTGCTCGTTCTCGATCTCCTCGAGATAGACGTCGATCTTGTCGCCGACCTGCGCGGCCTCGAAGTCGTGGAATTCCTGCGCCGGGACGAAGCCTTCGGCCTTGTAGCCGATGTCGACCAGCGCGCCGTCCTGCCGCTTGGCCACGATCACGCCTTCGACGATCTTGCCTTTGGTGAACTCCTTGCTCGACTTCTCGTTCGCCTGGTTGAGCAGTTCCTCCATGCTGACGACACTGCCAAGGTCGACGAAGCTCGAGGCTTCCGGTACGTTGATGTCTGCTGCCATGTTTGTTTCTGGTTTCTGTTTGGTTGGGTTGTTCAATTCTTCCACGGGTTACGATCTGCCGGACCCGGATGGTCCGGCAGATCCCTGCTTGAAAAATAGTAATATAACGTTACTTTAAGACTTTGCAACCCGGTCGCACCGGTTTTTTCGGGAAATTCATTTGTCTTCCGGAACCGCCGCGATTATATTATCCGTCATGCCTGTTCCCTGTGCAACAACCCGGAGGTTTGGTCGATGGCTCCCGCTTTCTCCCCCCCACCGGTCTCCCGGTGCTGGTATGTTCTGACGCTGCTGCTGGTGGTGACGCTGTTCTTCTGCAATCTCGGCGGCGGCGGCATCTACGCCGCCCAGGAGGGCCGCACCGCGATCATCGCACGCAACATGCTGCGCACCGGCAACGGCTGGGAGATGCAGGTCCCCGGCGGCATCCCCTACGAGAAACCGATCCTTCACTACTGGCTGGTCGCCGCCTCGGGCGCCGCGTTCGACATTGCGGGCGAGCCGGAGACGGTCTCGTACCTCGAGTTCGCCGTCCGGCGGCCCTCGGCACTGGCGGCGCTGCTGGCGGTGCTCGGGGTGTTTTTGCTGGCCCGGAGCATCTACGGACCGCGGACCGCGCTGGTCGCCGCAGCCATGCTCTCGACCATGGCGACCTTCAACACCTTGGGCCGGTTGGCGCATATCGACATGATGCTCTGCGCCAGCTACGTCTGGGCGCTGGCCGGACTCTATTTCGGATACCTCCGCGAGCGCCGGACCAACTGGCGGATCTATGGGTTCTACTTCTTTCTGGCGCTGGGCATGCTGCTCAAAGGGCCGCTGGTGGTGGCGCTGGCGGTGCTGACGATTCTGGCGTTGATGTGGCGCTTCCGCTCTTGGCGCTGGATTTTCGAGCTGCGGCCGTGGTCGGGCGGGGCGCTCTTTCTGGTGCTGGGCGGCTCCTGGTATGTCTGGGAGACGATCCGGACCGACGGCGCTTTCTTTCAGGAGTTCGTGGTCAATCAGAATTTGCGGCGGTTCACCGGCATCGGTTCGACCTATCGCGACGGCGAACACATGTCGATCTTCTATTACTTCCCCAAACTGCTGGCCGGAGCGCTCCCCTGGTCGCTGGCGGCGGTGGCCGCGCTGGTGGCCTGGTGCCGCCGGTTCCGGCGTTGGCGGTTCCGGGACGAGACCTTCTTTCTGGCGGCGTGGCTGATTACCGGGTTTTTGTTCTTTTCGGCTTCGGCCCTGAAGCGGGGGGACTATCTGCTGCCGATCTATCCGGCGCTGGCGATTCTGACGGCCCGGGCGACGGTGCTGTTCTGCGAGCGGCGCGAACGGCTCTCCAGTCGCTGGCGGATTTTGTGGACCGCCGTGACCGCGCTGAGTTTGACGGCGCTGGCGCTGGCGCAGGCCGGACTCTTCCGCCGACTGGGGGAGCGGGTGCTCGACGGCTCGATCGAGTGGATTTCGCACTCCGACGGCGCGGCGCTGGTGTTCTATTCGGATCTGGTCACGGCGCATCCGGTCGGCTGTCTCTCGGCGCTGGCGGTTCTGCTGGCGCTGCTGCGGCTGCTGTTGTACTGGCTGGAGCAGGGGCGGCGCTATCCGGCGCTGGCGCTGGTGATCGCGCTGGTCGGCGCACTGATTGTCTTCTACCACACGGTGGTGGACCCGGCCACCGACGATCGGCGTTCGGTCAAAGCCTTTGCCCGCACCGCCCGGCAGTTGATCGATCCCGCGGAGCGGGTGCTGATGTTCAACAGCTTCAATACCGAGCTGATCTTTTTCCTGGACCGGGAGTACGAGGTCGGCGCCGGACTCCGGGAGTACGACTGGGTGATCACCACGCCCCGGACCATGGACATTGTCGAGCAGGTCTGCCCGGAGCGGTTCGAGGTGGTGCTCCAAACCCCGGAGGACCACCAGTATCCGGCCTGGCTGCTGCACGCCCGCTGAGCGGAGGCGGGTTCCGACTCCGGCGCGTTTGCCGCCGCGCGGTTGACAAAACCGCCCGGAGATAAACGACGTGGAGGACGCGAACATGAGAATGCTGCAATTCGGCGGCGTCGCCTTCGGGCTCGACGACGAGGAGAAATTCACCTGGCAGGCGGTCTGGCGGATCGGCTGGGACGACGCTCCGCCGTTGAGCCGCGAAGAGCAGCGGCGCCGGGCGACGGCGTGGGCGGGAACGCTCGGCGCCCCGTTGCGGGTGGAGCCGGGGAGCGCGGAGCAGGAATATGACGAACTGACCGGCAGCGTGGTCACCGGAATCGAGTTTGCTCCGGACCCGGAGGAGAATTTTTACCGGATCACCTATCATGCGGTCGCCGCCTCCGGGGCGGCCTCCGCGCTCGGCGACCGGCACGAGTCGATCGACGCCGACGGCGAGCGCCGGATTGAGCGCACCTGGCAGCTGAGCGCCGCCGGGCTCGCCGACTTCCTGCCGGAGATCGGAGATGCGCTCCCCTGGGGCGGTGAGGAGCTGATCTGCACCGGCGTGGACATCACGGAACTCTCCTCGGGGCTGGTCAAGGTCAAACTCAGCGCCGGGGAGTTCGCCACCCGGATGCTGGGCGGCGTGCAGCGCCGGAGCGACGACCGCGGCGGGGAGCTCGCCAGCGCCCGTTTCCGGCTGCGGCGGGAGCTCTATCCGGAGTGGGCGCGGCAACATGCGCCGGGTATGGCGGCGGACTGGGCGGGCGAGGGGTACGTGGTAAAATCGCTGGTGGCCGAGGCGCAGGACCGGATCGCCTGCACCGTGACGCTGGAGGCGCAAGCCGACGGCGCGGTACGGCAGCTGGGGGGCGTCTCCCATTGCCGGGAGCGGGAGTCCGATCCGACGGCGACGGCGGAGTTTCTGGTTCCGGTTTCCGCCTACGCCGAGTTTCTGGCCGCGCATACGCCGGGGTCGGCGGCGGACTGGGCGGGCGCGGACTACCGGTTGCGGAGTTTGAAGAGCGGCGCGGTCGGCGCGGCCGGGATTCCGGTGACGTTGATTGCCGAGGCGGGGACCGGGGAGTCTCCGGTTACCCGTCAAGAGAAGGGCGACGAACGGATCCGAATCCGGGTCGTGCAGTGTCCGGTCGCCGACGAGGCGGCGTTTCTGGCCGCGCATACGCCGGGGGCGGCGGCGCCGTGGGCGGGCGAGGGGTTCCGGCTGACCGGGATCTCCAGCCGCCGGTTGAGCGGAACCTTGCTGGAGTATACGCTGGAGGCCACCGAACTGGTGACCGGCCCCCGGGGCCCGGTCGCACGCACGCTCGACGGGGCGGGAGGAGAAGTGGCGACTCAGCGCTGGCGCTGCCGGGTCGAGGACTACGACGAGGTGGCGTCCGCCCTGCAGCCGGGTATGGCGGCGGACTGGGCCGGGGCCGATTTCGTGGTGACTGCGCTGACTTCGACGGTCCGCAGCCGGTTTGAACTGGAGCTGACCGTCGAGGCGGCGAAGGTGAACTCCGGGCCGGTCGGCGACGCCGAGCTGGTCGCCGCCGCGGACGGCAGTGTCACCGAGAGCCGGACTTATCTCTACCCGGCTGCGGCGGGGGGCGATTTCATCGCCTCGTGTGCGGTGGGGAGCGTGGCGCCGTGGAGCGAACAGCTGCGGGTGACCGCGTTGCGCAGCGTCTCCGAGCCGGGATCCCGGCTCCGGATCACCGTGAGCGCCCGGGATTTCACCTTGCGGCAGCTGGCCCCGCCGAGCCGGGAGCTGGATTCCGACAACGAGCTCACCGCCCAAGTCCGTTATCTGGTGCCGGAAGCGGAGTACGAGGAGTTCAGCGCCGGGTGTGCGATCGGTTCGGAGGCGGCGTGGGCGGGCGCGGACTGCTGGCTGGTCGGCTTCAGTTCCAAACCCGGCGGGGTCGGCGCGTACGAGGTGACGCTGACCGCGCGGAGTTTGCGCACCGGGTTGCTCGACATTCGGTGCCTGGAGTCGTTCGCCGGACTGGGGGAGGATCAGAATCCCCGGCGCGAAGTGATCTACCGCAGCCGCTGGCAGGTCCGCTCCGGGGATCTGGACAGCTTCCGGGAACTGGCCGGAAGCAGTGCGCAGTGGGCTCCGACCGAGAGCATCGTCACCCGGGTCACGCCGCGGCGGATCTCCGATCTTCTCTACGAAGTGGAGGTGGAGGCCGAGTCGGTCAACAATCCGGAATTGTTCCGGAAGTACTCTTCCGACGATCGTTCCAATCTCAGCACCCGCACCGAGTACGCAGCGCGGCTGACCGACTTCTGGCTCGAGGCCGCGAAGTGCGGCTACCGGCGCACCAGCGATGGCGTCTGGGAGGAGCTTCCCGAATGGGACGGCGCACTGGAGTGCCCGTTTTCCGTGAGCGAACGACCCGAACGTAATCTGGTCGATTCGGTCCTGAAGACCGTGGAGATCACCGAGACCCGGTTCTACGGCGGCGGACTCCGGAACAACCTCTCCCGACTGGTCGACTGGGGACGGGAGGAGCGGGTGTTCAACGGCAGCATCGGCACTTGCTCCGGTTCCTTTCTCAAGGTCGGGATGAAGTCGGAGGAGGTGTTCGACAACTACGGCAACCGCTGGACCCGGGCCGAACTGCGGTATCAGCTGGCGCCGGAGGGAATGAGCTGGAACGCCGGGTACTGGGCGAAACATTGACCCGGACCCTTGCAAAAATCCGTCTCCGCGGTATGGTATAGCCACGGAACGGAACAGATGCCATGACGAAACTCAGAAAAATGACGCTGGCCGAACAGGTCTGCCGCGAACTTTCGCTGCGGATTCTCTCCGGCGCACTGCCCGCGGGAACCCGGCTGACCGGCGAGGGGCTGGGCGCCGAGTTCGGAATCAGCCGCACTCCGGTGCGCGACGCGCTCAAGCAGCTCGCCGCCGAGGGGCTGGTGCAGGGGCTGCCCCGGGGCTACCGGGTGGCTGAGCTCGACCCGGAGGCGTTGCAGGAGCTCCTGGCGTGCCGGAGCCGGTTCGAGTGCCTGGCGTTGGAGCTGGCCTGGGGCCGGTTGCCGGATGAGCGGCTGGCGGCGCTGCTGGCCGAGCTGGAGCGTCCGGCGGACGATGCCGAACGTCGCCGGGTCTCCTTGGAGGTCGATCACGAGCTGCATGAGCTGATTCTTGCGTGCTGTCCGAACCGTTATCTGGTCGCGGCGACCCGGCAGCTGATTCGGCAGTGCGCGCCCTACCGCAATTGTCGGACGCTGGATCCGGCCCGCTCCCCCGATGCTTTGATCGGGGAACGGACCCGGTTGCTGAAAGCGCTGCGGCAGCAGGATTTCTCCGCCGCTGCAGCGCTGCTGGCCGCCCACATTGCGGGCGGCGCGGTTATTCCACCAGAATCAGATCACCGTACTCGGCCGGATTCTTGCCGTTGATGCCGCCGAAGAAGGCGATGGAGTTCCGGGCGCCGGAGTAGGCCGCCTCGGGGTTGTCTTTGTCGTTCAAGAGCAGGGCGAAGCCGAGGCGTTTGCCGGTGGCCGGACGGGTGTCCAGCGCGCTCCAGGGAATCGCCAGCTGATAGACCGCATTGCCGCGGGTGCCGGTCGCCTTGACGCAGCCGCGCCAGTCGTCGATCCGCCCCGCCGGCGGGGGAAAGCGCCGGGAGAGCACGAACGCGGTTTCGCCCAGCGGCAGATACTGTTCAAACTCGTACTTGGGGACGGAGTCCTTGAAAATGCCCTCCGGCTGGAAGGCGAATTCGATCGAGTCGCCCATGAAGCCGCTGGAGCCCCGGCCCCGCTGCGGCAGGAACACGTCGTCTTCGGACTCCACGCCCAGATAGAGGTACTGCTCATCCCAGAGCAGCCGGAAGCGGCCGTGAAGATCCTCTTTGCCGGTGTAGCTTTCGCCTACCGCGTACGGGCTGACCCGCACTTCCGACCCCTCGCCGAAGGAGATCACTCTGGCCCGCTCCCAGCCCTTCCAGCTGCCGTCGAGCGCGGGCGGCGCCGCCACCTTGACCGCGGGCAGATGGTTGAATTCGCACCCCGCGGCAAAGACCGCGCCGTCGCTGCCCGTGAAGGTGGCGCGATAGGCGCTGCGGCGGTTGGCGGAGACGTCGGATTTCAGCGGGAAGCGATAGGTCTGCTCCTCGCCGCCGGCCAGCGTGATCGAATCCACCTTGCCGAGATCGGTGGTGAGCGTCCCCCGGAGTTCGCCGCCGGAGTTGTTCTGAATCCGGACCGCCAGTTCGGGGCGGTCGGCACGCCGCGTACCGTCGCCCGCGGTCAGGTGAACCCGGTCGCTCACCGTGACTGCGCCGCCGCCGGAGAGGAAGACCGGCGTGCTGTCCAGTTCCAGCAGCACCAGACCGTTCCGCGCGGTCAGAACTTTGGCGTTGCCCATGAGATCGGTTACCGTCAGTTTTCCGGAGGGCACCTCCAGCGTCAGCACCCGTTTCCCGGCGTCGGCCCAGCCGATGAAGGCGGGCCCGTCGGAGCGCTTCCACTCAAAGAGGCTGATCCCCTCGGTCGAGCGGTCGGCGGTCAGTTCGGCGTCGGCCAGAAAGTCGGCCATGATCGCGTGGGCCACATACTGCGGCCGCGGCTGCAGTTCCGGCGTCATCATCATGATGTCCTGCGCGGTGGAGGGGGCAAAGCCCCAGATGGTCACCACCCGCAGCCGACGGCCCATTTTGCCGAGCAAGCTGGCCCAGGTCCGGACCATGTTCGTCGCCCCCTCGATCTCCCCGTAACGCCGGGCCTCGCCCTCGAAGGGCGAGCGCTGATTGGCCTGTTCCTCGCTCCAGACGTCCTTGTGGGTGTCGCCGTGCGCATCGAACTCTTTGACCATGTTCTGGGCGCAGGTCAGCTGCCCCATGTAGGCGTTGAAGAAGGCGCCGTCGAACTTCCCGTTGCCGGGGGCCCGGTAGAGCCGCTTGACGGTGTCGGCCTCGAAGTCGGTGGCGATGTTGCCGATGCAGACCAGCTGCTCCGGATTCACCGATTTGATGCCGTCGTAGATCTGCGCCATCATGGTGTCGTACTCCTCGTCGGTCAGCCGCGATTTGCCGCCGCCGCGGTAGGGCGATTTGCTGTTGGCCTGCTCGATGCCGTGGTTGCCGATGGCCAGCACCTTGCCGCCGAAGGTCCGGCCCAGCAGCTGCCCGATCCGGAAGTACTTCTCCCGGTCCAGGGGGCGCGGGTGATCGCCCTGCGGATAGACCGGGTACATGTTGAGCAGCGTCTCAAGTCCGTACCGGCGGAAAAATTCGATCTCCCGGAGCACCGGCTCGGCGTCGCGGGCGAAGCGCTCAGGGTCGTCGGTATCCGCCTGAAAACGGATCCAGACTTTGCCGAATCCGGCCTTGCGCAGCAGCCGCCCCATTTCGGTCAGGTGCGGGTTGTCCAGCTGCGGATCGAAGTAGAGCGTGGTGACGCCGAAGGGATTGTCCACGGTGTGCGGCCGCTTGAGTTCGGGCAGCACCGCGTAGCGGGCGGAAAAGCTGCCGACCCGGGCCTGCTGCTCGTAGACGTCGCAATCGACGTGGAAGGCGCCGTAGGCGTTGGTGGGCGGCAGTTCGATTTCCACTTCCCGGGTGGAGCTGCCCGGGACCTCGAACTCGGGCGACTGGACCGGCTTCGCGGCGTTGCCGTAGGCGTCGGTGCGCAGCGCGGAAATCTTCAGCTTGCGCGTCTCGCCGAGCTGATTGAAGAGCTGCAGCTTGAGCCGCACCGGCTCCGCCGGATCGGAGAACAAGTTGCCGTCCACCGTGTTGCGGGCCCGACCCCAGCTGGACTCGTAGGCCGGCGCCTCGGTCGGCGCCGGCAGGTAGGGGGGCTTCACGTCGCGATGGGCGTTCATGAACCATTCCCGGTAGGCCCGGTTGTTGCCGGTCGCTTCGGGGAAGGAGTCGGGCCCGGCCGGAGAGGCCCAGACCGCGAGGTTGTCGGCGTAGGTCATGCCCCAGCCCCCGTTGTCGGCCTTGAGCTCCTGACCGAAGCGCAGCCGCATGGTCGCCGCGCCCTCCGGCGCGACGTAGGGAACCGTCCCCCAGTAGACCCATTCGCCGGGTTTGATCCCGCTCTGGGCGGCGCGGATCTTGCCGTGGTTGGCCGCGGCGAGTTCCCGGCCGTTCCGGTCGTAGAACAGGAGGTGGAGCGGTCCGTACCAAGTGCCTTCGAGCAGGGCGCCCGGTTTGATCCAGCCGGCGGCAAGGTAAGCCTTACCCGGCTCGCACTTCATCGGGTCCGACAGCCAGTAGCCGTCGACCGGGTTGCGGCCGTACCACTGGTGGTTGGACGACAGCGGCGGATCGATGGAGATATTCAGCAGCGACCGCTCTCCGGCGTACTTTTCATCGGCGGTCCAGACCCCGCGGCCGCGGCCGACGGAGAAGGTCGGCCGTCCGTCGTCATGGAACTTCTGAATCTCCTCTTTGGTCCAGTCGCGGTCGCTCCGGCCGTGATAGGTCCAGCCGGTGACTTTGCCGTCCTTGCCCTGTTCCAGATCGCCGTTGGTCAGCAGATTGGTCGAAAACCGGACGCCCGGCGCGGGCTGCGCCACCCGCTTGAGCAGGACTTGCGGCCCGACCTGAGCGGGACGGACGTCGAGCGAGAGATCGTCGAACCAGGCCGTGCCGTTGCAGTAGCGCAGCCCGGCGGTGAGCCGGGCGGCGACCGCCGCTTCCGGCGCGGTGGTGAACGGCGTGGCCGCCTCGGTCCAGTCGGTGTTGGCCGGAACGGCCGCGGAGTTGATGACTTTGCCCACCGCGTTGCCGTTTTTGTCCAGAAACTCCAGCTGCAGTGCTCCGCCGCCGATAAAGCCGTTCGGATTGAGCTTGCCGCCCTTGATCCAGCCCGAGAACCGGTACTGGCGGTCGGGGCGGACCGGAACCACCGTGGTCCAGCCGGAGAACAGCCCGTCCGGCGCATCGGAGACCGCGACCGCGCGCTTGCCGCTCTTGACCGGCGTGGTCACCCACTCGGTCCGGGCCGCGCCGATGGTGCTCCAGCGTTCCGGCGTCTGAGTCCCGTCCTCGAATCCGGGGTTGGCCAGGGGTGTATCCAGCGGGAGGAACTCCACGTTGTCGATCCAGATCCGGACCGGATTGTCCGGATATTTGTTGACCAGCTGGAAGCGGATCTGGGCTTCGACCTTGCCGGGAACCTCCGGAATGGTGAAGAAGTCGCTGTGCCGGTTGTTGCGCTTGAGCGTGGCCCAGCCGGCGGAGTTGTTGCTGGTCATGATCCGGCAGCCGCCGACGTTGCCTTTTCCCTCCTGATCCACAAAGAGATCCATGATCAGCGCGGCGTAACGGGAACGGTCGACGCTCTCCGGCTGCAGCCCCTCGGCCCGGTATTGGAAGGTGACTTCGTAGTTGAACCCCTTGAGTACCGGCAGCCGGGGAATCCGGACCAGGGCGAAGGCGTCGTCGTTGCCGTCGGACTCCAGCAGCAGCGCCCGGTTGCCGTCGAGATTCACAATCGAAATCTGCGTGTGCCGCGAGCCCGGCGTTTTGCTGCCGTCCGCGGGGATCGGCTGGTGTTCGTTCAGCCAGTGGTCGACGGTGGTGTTCCCGAGTTCGAACCCGGGATTCAGAACCAGGTTCGCCTGTGCGCTGAACGCGGTCAAGCCGGCGGCCAGCAGCACGCCGGGTAAAAAGTGTCCGGTCATGAAAAAATCCTTATGCTCGTTTGGGGTTAAGATCCTGCGGGGAGGGGACGGCGCTCACCACTTCCGGTTGATGTCGAAAAAGCGGCTTTCCGCACCCAGGACGACCTCCTTCTGCACATCCATGAATTTCTTGGAGGTGCCGTGGCCGTCGGCCATGACGAAGTTGAACGAGCCGTTGTGGCGGGCCGCGTTGTGCCGGACATTGAATCCGGCGTCGTCATTCTTGCCGAAGGAACCGTTGGAGTTGTTGGAGATCCGGTAATGGTTGTCACCGGCATAACTGTTGTTGGTGGAGTCCCCGATCCACATCACCTCCGAGGGAAAGCGGATTTTACCGATGTTGCGCCGGTCGAACGCGGCCAGCGCGTCCCAGGCGGCGAAGTCGGTTTTGGTGGTGCTGAAGGTGCAGTTCATGCCGTAGTTGACCAGATAGGCGCCGCTGGAGGTGGTACTCCGGTCACTGGGGCAACGGAAGATTTTGTAGCGCTCGGCCTTGCTGCCGCCGTACTGGATTTTCTTCCACCCGGGATCCTCGTTCTGGAGTTTGGAGATGACGCCGGTGTAGTAGGCCAGCACGCCGTACCAGCGGAGCTCGTCGCCGTTCGGGACCTTGAAATCGGCGCCGCCCCAGATGCCCCGGAAGTCGTCGGTGTAATTGATCGCGCCACGGTGCTGTTGCAGCAGATTGGAGAGGCAGATCGTGGTGTAGGCCCGCTCCCGCGCCTGATTCAACGCGGGCAGCAGCATGGAGGCGAGGATGGCGATGATGGCGATCACCACCAGCAGTTCAATCAGGGTGAAGGGGGTTCTTTTCCGCTGTAGCATGTCAGGTCCTCCTGGGTTGTTTGGTCTAAAATTTGCGTTCGGAATCGAAAAACGGTTTGGACGTGTGTTCCAGCGCCCAGGCCGCGATCTGTGCCGCGCCCACCTTGTCGACGTGACCGTCGGCGTAGCATTGATTGCCGAAGTTGTTGTGGCGCGTGGTTTCCAGCACTTTTCCCAGCCCGGTGGCGGCGTCCCAGTAGTTCGAGGGATTGTGCTTGAACGAGACGTCGTCGCCGGCGAATGAATTGTTGTAGCAGTCGCCGAACATCATCACCTGCGAGGCGCTCTTGATGTTGGAGACTTTGCGGCGGTCGAAGGCGAAAGGGGTGTCCCAGGCGTTGGTGTAGACCACATCGCCGTTCAACCGGGCGTTGCAGCCGTAATTCGGATATTGCGCTCCCCCGCGGGTGGATTTGTCGGCCGGACAGCGGAGAATGCGATAGTTGTTCTTGCTCCGGAGATCGTACCAAGTCCCGGCTTTCGAGCTGTCTTCCCCCATCACTTTGATGAGTCCGGCGTATTTGGCGATGATTGCATGCCAGCGAATGTAGGTTCCAAGTTCTCCATATTCCAAGGCTACACCGGGCCAGATGTCCTCGTAGTCGTCCAGATAGAGCCGGGCGGCGACTCCGATCTGCTTGAGGTTGGAAATACACTGC
>CASFRF010000052.1 GCA_949297015.1 uncultured bacterium | reverse complement strand
CCGATCGGCCGCGGGCCCGGCCGGGCTCCGCAGTGGCCCCCCGGCGTGGTCGGTTCGATTACGCACTCCGGGGAGTTCGCCGCGGCGGCGGTGGCTCCGGCCGACCGGCTGTGGTCGGTTGGGCTCGATCTGGAGGACCCGGGGCGGATGCATGCACGACTGGCCGAAGCGGTGCTCACGGCGCCGGAGCTGGCCTGTTACCGGACGCTGCCGGAGGCGGAGGCGCGGACCTTCGCGGCGACGGCCTTCTCGGTCAAGGAGGCGTTCTTCAAGTTGCAGTACCCGCTGACCGGGTTGCGGCCGGGGTTCGCGGACGCCGCGCTGAGCCGGGGGGCGGACGGGTGTTACCGGCTGCGGGCTCCGGCACCCTTCGGGGAGCTGACGCCGCAGCTCCGGCGCTGCCCGGTTTCAGGGTGGCTGCTGGCGCTTTTGGCGCTGCCCCGGGAGCGTTTTCGGGGTTGACTTTCGAGTCCGGATGGTTATAGTATCGGAATCCGGAATTTCGCGGGGCGGATTCCGGTTGGTGTGGTGAAGAACGGCGGAGCGGCCGGAACAGGATCTCTAGGGAAAGGAAACGAGATGTATTTCAACAAGTGTGATCATCCGGTCAATTTCAAGTTCGACCGGCCCGGACGGTTCGAGGTGAGCGACCTCGGCAACGGCATCAGCAAACTTCTGGTGCGTGACCCGGAGCGCTGGAGCTCCTCCGACAGTCAGGCGGAGCTGGACGAGGCGGCCTTCGCCGGACAGCCTTCGGCGGTGAAGCTGGAGCTTACGCCCGAGGGCTTCCGGTTCGGCTTTCTGAAGAGTGTGCCCAACTATGTGTTCGGCGTCTCCGGGAGCAAGTGGATGTGCTGCTTCGAGCATCAGAACACCTATCGCTACTACGGGCTGGGTGAGAAGAACAACGGCTTTGAGAAGAGCGGGCTGCGCACCAAATTCTGGAACACCGACGTGATGGCCGACTTCTACGGCAAGCAGGTCGAATTCAGCCCCACCGATCCGATGTATGTGACCATTCCCTACATCCTGATCAAGAACGGCAACGAGTACGCCGGCATTCTGGTGGACAATCCCTATGCCGACTTTATGAGCTTCAACGCTCCCGAAAATTTCCGCCCCGGTCAGGCCCTGACCTTCGATCCCTACTTCATGTTCGGTTCGACCGGCGGCCAGCCCGCGGTCTACTTCCTCTACGGCCCCTCGCTGCCCGAGCTCTGCAGCAAGCTGCAGACCCTCTGCGGCCGGCTGCCCCGGCCGCCGTTCTGGTCGATCGGCATGCAGCAGTGCCGCTGGGGCTACCGTTCCCCGGCGACCGACCTGACCGAGGTGGACAGCAAATACCGGCTGAACCAGATCCCGCTGGACGGACTCTGGATGGATATCGATTACATGAACAAGTTCCAGGTCTTCACCTTCGATCCGGCGAACTTCAAGGATCCCAAGGCGGAGTTCGGCGCGCTGCAGGCCCGGGACCGGCACTGCGTGGTGATTCTCGACCCCGGCGTCTCGCTGACCCGGGGCTATGAGGTCTACGAGCGCGGATTGGCCGCCGACATCTACTGCAAAAACACCGAACAGGACAACTACGTCGGGTTCGTCTGGCCGGGCGCCACCGTGTTCCCCGACTTCTCGCTGCCGGCGGCGCGGGACTGGTGGGCCGACGAGGTCCGGATCTTCCTCGACCGCTCCGGACTGGACGGCTTCTGGGTCGATATGAACGACCCCTCCACCGGCGCTTCGGAGCTCGACGAGATGCGCTTCGACCACGGGAAGAAACCCCATGAGTCCTATCACAACCAGTACGCGCTGGGCATGCAGCGCGCCACCTTCGAGGGCTTCAAACGCCACAATCCCGATAAGCGGCCCTTCATCGTCAGCCGCAGCGGGTACATCTCCACCAGCCGCTACAGCGCGATCTGGACCGGGGACAACATCTCCAACTATTACCATCTCCGGGGCGCGATCCCGATGGTGTTGAACCTTTCGCTCTCCGGCATCCCCTTCTGCGGGCCGGACGTGCCGGGCTTCGCCTGCGATCCGACCCCCGAACTGGCGGTCGACTGGTACAAGGCCGGTTGTCTCTTTCCCTTCTTCCGCAACCACTCGGGCTGGGGCACCCGGCGGCGCGAACCCTGGGAGTTCGGCGCTGAAGCCTGCCGGAAGCTCGGCGACTGCGTGCGGCTGCGCTACCGGCTGCTGCCCTATTTGTACAATCTCTTCATCGAGCAGGAACGCGCGGGGGCCCCGATTCTGCGGCCGTTGTTCTACGAGTTCCAGGATACGCCCGAGCTGGCGCTGGACCGGATCGACGATCAGTTTATGGTCGGCTCCTGGATCATGCAGGCGCCGTTCGTGGTGGAGGGGCAGCAGCGCCGGTTCGTGGCGCTGCCGGGGCCGGGCCGCTGGTTCGATCCGTTCCACGACCGCTGGTACGAGGGCAACCAATTCATCGCCGTGGATAAGGAGTGGGAGAGCACGCCGCTGTTCATCCGCGAAGGCGCGGTGATCCCGATGTGGGAGAATCCGCCGGAGTTCGCCGACGCCGAACGGCTGCGCGAGGTCAAACTCGCCGCCTACGCCGCGCCCGGCTTCAACGGCGTGACCGAGCTTCACTATCTGGCCGATGACGGCATCAGTTTTGATTACCGCAACAAGGCCGGATTCTCCGAAGCGAAGCTCCGGGTCGCCTTCACCGAGGGCTGCCCGGCGCTGACCGCCGAGACGCTCAACGACCGCTTCGGGAAGCTGTGGTTTGAGCTCGAAGCGAATCCGACGTTCCGGGAGCGGCGCTGATGGTTCCGGAGTCGCGGCTGGAGGAGTTGCTCGGAGAGCTGACCACGGCCGAGAAGGTCGCGCTGTGCCACGCCGGGAGCAAGTTTTCGGTTCCCGGCGTGCCCCGGCTGGGGATCCCCGAGTTCACCATGTCCGACGGTCCGCACGGCGTCCGGCGCGAACTGGTGCGCGACGGCTGGGATCCGCTGGACTGCGACTGGGACTACGCCACCTATCTGCCGACCGGTACGGCGCTGGCCGCCACCTGGAGCACCGACTGCGGAACGCTCTTCGGCACGGTGCTGGGGGAGGAGGCGCGGGCCCGCGGCAAGGACATCATTCTGGGGCCCGGCGTCAATCTGCTGCGGACGCCGCTCTGCGGCCGCAACTTCGAGTATCTGAGCGAGGATCCGGTGCTGGTCGGGGTGCTGGCGGCGGGAACGGTCCGGGCTATTCAGCGTCAAGGGGTGGCCGCCTGCGTCAAGCACTACGCCTTGAACAGTCAGGAGCTGAACCGCAACGGCGTCGACGCCCAGTGCGACGAGCGCACGTTGCGCGAGCTGTATCTCGCCGCCTTTGAGCGGGTGGTCCGCGACGGCGGCGTCTGGTCGCTGATGGGGGCCTACAACCGGTTCCGCGGTCAGCACTGCTGTCAGAACGACTATCTCTTGAATCAGATTCTGAAAAAGGAGTGGGGGTTCGACGGGGTGGTCATCTCCGACTGGGCCGGGGTGCACGACACCTTCGAGGCGGCGCGCGGCGGCATGGATCTGGAGATGGGGACCGGAACCGATTACGAAGCCTACTATCTGGGACGACCCTTCCGCGAGGCGGTCGAGCGCGGCGAGATCGAAGTTGCAGTGCTCGACGACAAGGTCCGGCGCATTCTGCGGCTGCTGAACCGGGTGGGCCAGCTGGACGGAACGGTCAAGCGCGGCGCCTTGAATACGCCGGAGCATCAGGCCGCCGCGAGGTCCATCGCCGAAGAGGCGATGGTGCTGTTGAAAAACGAGGGCGCGCTGCTGCCGCTGGACCGGACCCGGCTGCGCCGGGTGCTGGTGGTCGGCGACAACGCCGTAACCCGGCATCACGCGGGGGGCAACAGTTCGGCGGTCAAGGCGCTCTACGAGGTGACGCCGCTGGAGGGGTTGCAGAAACTCCTGGGTGACGCGGTGGCGATCGAGTTTCTGCGCGGCTACCCCGACTTCAGCGCCGAGGGGACGCCGTTCCCCGGCGAGTGGCTCGACATCGTCGACTCCGGAGCGGGCACCGGCGGCTGGCTGGCCGAGTACTTCGACAACCGCGACTTCGCGGGGGAGCCCTGCCGGAGCGTGCCGCTGGCCGATGCGGAGCTGATCTTCTCCGAGGAGGAGCTGGACCGGATTTCGGTCCGGGTCCGGGCCCGGTTCACGCCCCGGCGCGACTGGGTCGGAACGCTGGTGCTCGACGACTGCCGTCAGGGCTGGTTCGCGGTCGACGGCGAGGTGGTGGTGATGAGTTCGCCCGAAGTCACCCGCAGCGGAATGGACTACACCTTCCGGGCCGGCCGGAGCTATGAACTCAAGCTGGAGCTGCAGCCGCGCCGGGTCGAGGGGACTGCCCGGGTCCGGATCCGCTTCGCCGAGCGCAGTGCGGAGGCGCCGGCGGGGCGCGAGGCGGTGCTGGCGGCGGCGCGCCGGGCCGATGTGGTGCTGTTCTTCGGCGGACTCAACCACTTCTACGACGTGGAGGGGGCCGACCGCAAGGATATGGCGCTGCACGACGGTCAGAATGAGCTGATCGCCGCACTGGCCGAAGTCAATCCCCGGCTGGTGGTGGCGCTGGTCGGCGGCACGCCCATGGAGTTGCCGTGGCTGGATCAGGTGCCGGCGGTGGTGCAGATGTGGTACGCGGGCATGGAGGCGGGGACCGCGATCGCACGGCTGCTGTTCGGGGAGGTGAACTTTTCGGGTCATCTGCCCTTCACCTTCCCGAAGCGTCTGGCCGACAGCCCGGCCCATTTCCTCGACGACTACCACGCCGAAGCCTGCTTCTATCGCGAAGGGGTGTTCATGGGCTATCGCTGGTTTGAGGCGCGGGGCATCGAGCCGCTGTTCCCCTTCGGGCACGGTCTGAGTTACACCTCCTTCCAGTTCGGCGGGCTCGAAGCGGTGAAGACCGGGGCCTTCTCCTGCCGGGTTACGGCCCGGGCGAAGAATACCGGTTCCTGTTCCGGCAAGGCGGTGTTGCAGCTCTATGTGGCCGATCCCGACAATCCGACGCCCCGGCCGCCCAAGGAGCTGCGGGCCTTCGCCAAGGTCGACTTGCAGCCGGGCGAGGAGCGGACGGTGGTCTGGGACCTCGGGGTCCGCGATTTCGCCTGTTTCGATTCCGTGAAGCGCGAATTCGTGGCGCGGCCCGGACGGTTTGAGCTGCTGCTGGGCTCCTCCTCGGCACTGATCGAGGACCGGACCGCGGTGGAGTTCGCCGGTGAGCTCTGAGTCGGCTCCACGCCGCCCGGTGCGGGGTCGCTTCCGGCGCTGCGGACGCCTCCTCGGCGCCGGGGTGGGGCTGCTGCTCTTTTATCTGCTCACGCTGTGGTGCGCCGGGGTGCTCTACTTCAACAAACTGCTGCCCGGCGCGGGGCTGCGTTTCGCGCTGGCGGCAGTGGTGGCGCTGGCGCTGGGCAGCGTGCCGCTGCTGCTGGCGCTGGCGCCGCGGCGGTGGCGGTGGCGGTGGCCGATTCTCGCGGGGGCGGGGGCGTTGCTGCTGGCGGTGGTGAGCTTCAATCTGTTGCTTTCGCCCCGGCTCGATCGCGACTGGTCGGACTCCTGCGCCCGGCTGCCGGAGTGCGAACTTTCGGGGTCCCGGCTGCGGGTGAAAAATCTCCGCGATTTCGATTACCGCAGCGAGCAGGAGTTCACGGTCCGCTATCAGGAGCGGGAGTACGATCTGGAGCGGATTACCGGGCTGGATCTGGCGCTGTCGCACTGGGGCGGCAACCGGCTGATCGCGCACTCCATGTTGAGCTTCCGGTTTGCGGAACAGCCGCCGCTGGTGGTCTCCGTGGAGTGCCGCTACGAGCGGGGCGACGGCTACAGTACGGTGGCCGGATTGTTCAAAAACTTCGAGTCGATCATGATCTTCGGCACCGAAACGGACCTCTTCCGGTTGCGGACCAATTTCCGGCACGAGCAGCTCTACTTGTACCCCACCAACTTCACGCCGGAGGAGTCGAAACGAGTGCTGCTCGATCTGGTGCGCCGGGCCGGGGAGCTGCGCGTCCGGCCGCAGTTCTACCATACGCTCAACTACAACTGCAGCACCGCGCTGGCTTCCTCGCTGCTGGCGGCACATCCGGGGCTCAAGTTCGATCTCCGGCTGCTGCTCAACGGGCTGGCCGACTGGATGGCGTTTTCCCGCGGCTGGCTGGCCGACGTGCGCCCGAACGAGAACTTTCTCGATTACCGGCTCCGGCACTGGACCAACCAGTGGGTGGAACATCTGGCGGATCCGGCCGGGTACTCCCGGCTGGTCCGCTCCGCGTTCGGACCTTACTCCTCGGGGTCGCCGACGGTGAAGTGAACCAGCAGCAGCAGCGCCAGCAGCGTCCCGGCGGCGTACAGCACCGGGTTGCCCGCGCTGAACAGCTCGGGAACCGCCTCGGGCATGGACAGCGGCTCGCTCCAGGTGTAGAGCGTCCGCTCGAGCACGCCGGAGACCACCTTGACCGCGGGCAGGGCGATCATCATGCCGATCAACACCCAGATGGCGTAGAATTTCCCGGCGGCGATCGAGACCAGCGCTCCGGCCGGGGTCAGCGCCGCGGCCACCAGTCCCAGACCGCAGAGGATGCCGCCGATCAGGGCGGGCCAGAAGAAGGTCGGCGGGACATGGGTCCGGACCAGGCCGTAATGCTGGCCGAAGTAGAAGCCGACCAGGCCCAGCGCCAGCGCCAGCAAAATGGTTTTGATCAGCCGTCCGTTGCGCAGCCGGAGCATGGTCAGGACGCTGTCGCGCCACGGCAGATCGGATTTCATGATGACGAAGCCGGTGACCATGCCCATAATGATCGCGGCGGCGAGTTTGTAGTTTCCGGTGAGCCCCAGCGGTTCCATCAGGCTTCTCCTTTCTTCTTGCTTTTCCCCTTGCCCTGCGCGGCGTTGGCGCGGCGCTCCAGCAGAATCGCCAGCGCCGCGGCGGTGATGACCATGGCCAGCAGGAAGATCCAGCTGCCGGTGGAGAGCTGGATGGCCGCCGCGAAACTGCCGTAAACGGTGTCCCCGGCCAGCTGCAGCCCGAGCATGATCAGAAAGCCGCCGCCCATGCCGCCGAGTACGGTCTTCAGGGTCTTGACGGTGAAGGTGCCCTCCATTTCCGGCATGAATTCGGCCTTGCAGCTGTCGGCCAGAAAACCGGTCAGCAGCGCGCCGAGAAAGATTCCGGCCAGAAAGCCCAGCTGCCAGTCGAAGGCGGGCGCCGCGGCCAGTTCGCCCTCGGCCACGGAGTCGACGCTGTAGGTGGAGATCACCCGCAGAGCCTCCCCCATGCCCAGTTCATCGTCAAAGATGTAGAGATTGGCCAGAACGGTCAGCGCCAGCAGCGGACCGCTGATGTAAAATGGCCATTTGGAGGTTAACAAACTCATGATGTCAGGACCTTTCCGGTTAAAAATTGCGTGGCGTCGTGAAATAAGGCGAGCGCCTCGGGATTCGGGGGCAGCAGCGCGGCGAGACGGTCGAGAAAACGGTTTTCCCGAAATCTCCGGCAGCCGCTGAGCGTGGCCAGGTCGTAGACCCAGCCGAATTTGGAGACCAGAAAATCGAGCGCCGTCCGCAGTTCGGAGTAAGGCGGGGTCCGGTGCTCGCGCAGCGCCGTTGCCACCGGGGCGGAGAGCTTCGGCTCCGGCGAGAGGTTCCAGACGATCGCCGGATTGTCCGGGTGCTGCAGATAGTCGAGCAGGATCGGCATGATGTCGAGCTTGTCCGCGTCGCGCAGCGCGCCGGTGAGCCGACGCGGCAGCGGCGCCAGACGCGGCGAAATCGTCAGCTGATTGTGCTGGGCCAGCGCCGCGTAGATCGCCGTTTGCTCCGCCGGAGCGAACGCCCGGAGCAGGTTTTGTTCCCGGACCAGCCGGGCCGAGAGCCGACCGTGATCGACGCTGACCCGGTCGGCGAAGGTTCCGAAGCGGCGGAATTGCTCAAAACGGCCGAAGTCGTGCAGCAGTGCCGCGGTTTCGAGCAGTTGCAGCTCGCGCTCCGGAAACGCCTCGTCCCGCCCGATGGCGACGGCCAGATCGCGGACCCGCAGCGAATGCTCGAGCTTGAGCCGGAAATTCCGGTCCACGGCGGGATCTCCGGTATAGAAACGCTCCGCATAGGAGCGGAAGTATGTTTCCAGTTCATCAGTCATAATAACGGGAAATATACTCTTTTTTTCGCTGAATTCCAGTCCTGACTTGAAAAAAACGGAATCCCGGCGGATTTGGCATCCGGGGCAAGCGATGCTATATTACCCGGTCCGACGCGCGGGGCGGTCGGCGTATCAAGAAAGCGTGGAGTCATGGCCAGAGAGAATTTGAGTTCCCGGATCGGATTTATCTTTTTGGCGGCCGGTTGTGCGATCGGCCTGGGCAATATCTGGCGGTTTCCGTTCATCACCGGACAGAGCGGCGGCGGGATGTTCGTGCTGCTGTATCTGCTGTTTCTGGCGATCCTCGGCTTCCCGATTCTGGTCATGGAGCTGGCCCTCGGCCGGGCCGCGCAGCAGAATCTGATCGGCGCCTACCGCAAACTGGCGGTTCCTGCCGGTCGGTTCCGCTGGCACTGGGGCGGCTATGTGTTTTTCTCCGGAAATCTGCTGCTGATGATGTTCTACACCACCGTCTCCGGCTGGTTGCTGGCCTACGCCTGGGGCTATCTCAACGGCGACTTGATGGCGCAGCAGACCCCGGAACTGGTCAATCAGTATTTCCTCAACCTGATCGGCGATCCGCTGGCCTCCGGGGGCTATCTGCTGCTGGTGGTGCTGCTGGCCACGGTGCTCTGCGCCTGCGGGCTGCAGCGCGGCGTGGAAAGTTCGGTCAAGGTGATGATGGCGCTGCTCTTTTCCATGCTGCTGGTGCTGGCGCTGCGGGCGCTGACGCTGCCCGGAGCCGGGGAGGGGCTGCGTTTCTATCTGGCGCCCGATCTTGACCGGCTCCGCGAAACCGGGGTGGCCCGCACCGTCTACAACGCGATGGGACAGGCCTTTTTTACACTGAGTCTGGGGGTGGGGTCGATGGCCATCTTCGGCAGCTACATCAAGCAGGATCATTCGCTGACCAAGGAGAGTATCTGGATCATCCTGCTCGACACCACCGTGGCGCTGCTGGCCGGGTGCATCATCTTCCCGGTCTGCTTTTCGTTCGATGTGAACGTCAGTTCCGGGCCGGGGCTGATCTTCCAGAGCATTCCGAATATTTTCGTCCAGCTGGCCGGCGGGCGCTGGTGGGGGGTGTTGTTCTTCCTCTTTCTGGCGCTGGCGGCGCTGACCACGGTGGTGGCGGTGTTCGAGAATCTGATCGCCTTCGTGATGGATGAGTTCCAGCTGCGCCGGACCTGGGCTTCGGCGCTGGTGGGGGTGGCGGTGTTCGTGCTGTCGCTGCCCTGTGCGCTGGGCTTCAATCTGCTCAGCTGGATTCAACCGCTGGGGCCGGGCAGCACGGTGCTGGATCTGGAGGATTTCATCGTCAGCCAGAACCTGTTGCCGCTGGGGTCGCTGTTCGCGCTGGTGTTCTGCGTGTCGCGCTACGGCTGGGGCTGGGACAAGTTCGTGGCCGAGGCGGATGCGGGGCACGGACTCCGGTTTCCGCGGTTTCTGCGCTGGTATCTGTGCTGGGTGCTGCCGCTGATCATCCTGACCGTATTCGTCTGCGGCTACTGGGAGAAGTTTTTCTGAGCCGCCGGCCGGAACCCCGGCCGACGGCCCGCCGGCGCGATTATTTGTATCCCTTGAGGAAGGGCTCTTCGGCCCGGAACAGCCGCCGGATCATCTCCCGGATTTCGGCCGGACTGCAGACCGCCGCGGTCAGGGGGTCGAGCATCAGGGCCTGCGCGGCCAGATTCTTCGACTTGTGAATGCAGGCCTCCGCCGCCAGATCGAACATCCGCAAATTGGCGTCGCACAGCGCTGCGCACTGCGGCGGCAGCTTTCCGAAATAGGTCGGCGTGATGCCCCGGCGATCCACCAGACAGGCCACTTCACAGACGTTGTCCTGAGGCAGGTTCGGGATCAAACCGGTGTTCGGGACGTTGCCGTAGATGACGAACGGCTGGTTGGTCTCCACCGCTTCGATGATGAAGCTCGCGTACTCCCAGGAGCGCTCAAGCTCGATCTTCTCGCGGCCGGAGAGGAAGTCCCGCCGCCGCTGATCGTTCTCCAGACGCCATTGCGGCCAGTTGGCGGCGTAGAAGCCGCTGCCGCCGCGGTAGCCGTCGCGGCAGTACTTGCGGATCAGCTCCGGACGCTTCCGGTAGTAGGGTAGATATTCGCTGAAGTGGCCGCTCGATTCGGTCACGAAGTAGCCGAAGTGGCGCATGATGTCGAAACGCACCGGATCCTTTTCATAGGTTTCACGGTCCTGCCGGCTGCGGCGCAGCAATTCGGGGTAGAGGTCTTCGCCGTTGCGCTCCAGTTGGGTGAACCAGGCCAGATGGTTGATGCCGCCGCAGCGCCAGGTGAGTTCCGAATAGGGGATCTGCAGCATGTCGGCCAGATGGTGGCTGGTGCCCTGAACGCTGTGGCAGAGTCCGACCACCCGCGCGTGTGAGGTCCGGGCGGCGGCCAGACAGAGGATGCTCATCGGGTTGGTGTAGTTCAGTACCAGCGCCCGCGGACACTTTTTCTCAACTTCGCGCAGCACCTCCAGAAAGACCGGAACCGTGCGCAGCGCCTTGAACAGGCCGCCCGGTCCGATGGTGTCGCCGATGCACTGATCGACCCCGTACTCCAGCGGGATGTCGTTGTCGAACTTGACGCAGGCGGTGCCCGAAACTTCGATGCAGTTCACCACATAGTCGGCGCCCTCGAGCGCGCTGCGGAAATCGGTGTGTTCGGTGATGGTCCAGCCGGTCCGGTTCGCGAGTTCGGCGATCCGGCGGCCGAGTTGTCCGGCCAGGGTCAGGCGTTCGGAATCGATGTCCACCAGCGCCATCTCCCCCTCTTCCGCGCCGGGGAGCGAGAGGATGTCGGTGAACAGCGGTTTGAAAAAGCCGCTGCCCGCGCCCAGAAACACCACCTTGAGCCGCCGCGATACCGCCGGGAGAATCCCCAGATTCTCCGCCTTCTTCATGTGAGCTTCGTGCCCAGCTACCGTCTTCGCCATGATCCGCTCCTTCGTTTTCCGGAATTTCAATTTGAAATGCGACGATGTTGCTACTATACTATGCCTAACTTGCTTTAAAATGGGAAAAAATTGCTTTTTATAGGACTTTTGTGCTGTCCGGGGGCGGAAAGGGGGCGGAGTGCCGGAGAATCGGAATTTCCAATTGATCTACCCGGAACGGGAGCTGCATTTGCATGTGCTGCCGTTTAATTGCGGGCACGAGCGGCATTGGCGGGGGGAGCTCTATCGCTGGCATGGTTTGCGGCGCGGTTCCAGTCCGCTGGTGATCTGGCAGTATACGTTGTCGGGGCGCGGCGAGCTTCGGATCGGGGAGGAGCTCCGGTCGGTGGAGCCGGGGCAGGCGATGTTGCTGCTGGTGCCGGAGGATCACTGTTATGAGCTGCCTGCCGATGCCGCGCACTGGGAGGTGTTGTTCGTCTCCCTGCACGGGCGCGAGGCATGGCGGCTGTTCGGCGAACTCCGGACGCGCTGCGGACCGGTGGTCGGGATGGAGCCCGACAGTCGACCGGTGGCGCTGGCTTTCGAGCTGGTGCGTCGATCTGCGGCGGGGGAGTTGACCGATCCCTTTTCCGCCTCAGCGGCGGGGTATGAGTTTCTGATGGCGCTGGCGGCGGAGTTGTTGTGGCGCCGTCGTGCGCCGGAAGCGGAAAAATACGCGCGGATCCGGCGCTATTGTCTGGAACATCTGGAGCGACCGGTCACGGTCAGCGAACTGGCGGCGCTGGCCGGTCAGAGTTATCACCACTTCTGCCGGGAGTTCCGGCGGCATACCGGGCAGTCGGCGCTGGCGTATGTCAATTCGCTGCGGCTGGAGCTGGCGATGCGGTTGCTGCAAAGTTCGCAGGCGCCGGTCAAGGAGATCGCCGGAGCGTGCGGGTACGAGGACGCCGGATATTTCGGGAAGGTTTTCCGCCGCCGTTACGGGCTCGCGCCGGGCGCGGTGCGCAAGGTGCACGTAGCGCCTCCGGGTTCAGAAATGCTGAATCAGAACATTTCCGAGAAGCAGCAGCCAAGAGACAATGAAAAGTGTTGACAAAACAATCAGGCATAAGGTGATGGATATGGAGCTCCTTTTCCCTTCACCGAGGATTTTATTGGCGCGGGCAAAGGGGCCGTCTTCATCGAGAAAAACCTCTTTCTCAACATTGCGGACGACGTCGCGCCACTGTCGCTGAATGACACGCCCCTGAATTACAACCAGCAGCCAGATAATGGAGACTAGAGCTCCGAGTGAACAAATGACCAGCGATTGAAAAAAGGGCATTTGGACATCGCTTTTAATATAGAATGCAAGAAGACCGCTTTGGGTCAGTAGAAAAAAGTTGTTGCGCTGCCAAATCATAGGGGCGTGCAGGCGCAATTGTGTCACCGCTTCGCGATAAGCCATCTTCTTTAATTTCATAGTCATTCTTATCAGTTCCTGGAATGAGGTGTGAAATCTTCTCCGAACTATTTGTCAAAATCCGAAACGAGCGCTTGACGGCACCAGTCGAAGAGGAGGCGGAAGGCGGTTTCGGGGGCGGGCCCCCGGCCCGCCCGCAGCGCCAGCCCCAGCTCCAGAATCCGGCGCTCGGCAGGGTTTGCCGAAGTCAGCAGCGCCGCCCGCTCCGGCGGCCAGATCCCGGTCTCCAGATAGCGGCGGTTGCGCAGAATGAAGTACGCCGCCTGGTACCACTCCGGCAACGCGGCGGCCAGTTCCTCCGGCGCGGCGTGAACGCGGGTGTGAACCAGCGCGTGATAGAGATTCCCGAGCCCGAGCCGGATGGCCGTGACCAGATCAGGCCGGGCGTACGCCCCCAGCAGCGGCCGCAGCGTGCCGAAGCAGTCGCGCGTGTCGTGTTCAAAGGCGCAGAGCTCCGAGGGCGGCCAGTGCCGGAGCTCCTCCACTCCGGCCAGAAAACCGCAGAGCCGTCCGGGATCGGGCAGTTGCTCCAGCACCGCCCGGAATTGGTCCAGATCCTCCGGCTCCACCCGGTCCAGAATCACCACCGGATCGAGGTCGCTGTGCTCATCCGCCTCGCCCCGCCGGTAACTCCCCTGAATCCCAACATAGCGCAGACGCGGGCCGAAGCGCTCCTGCAGCTTCCGGATCAACTTTTGCAGAACATCTTCCAGTTGCCGGGGCGTCATCGTCATCGTCATTTCCTCCTGATCGGGGTCCGTGGTTACTCTACTCCGGAACGGCCGGAAAGCAAGCCCGCGGCCCCGGAAAAGTGCGGCCCGGGGGTTGCATTCCACCCGGTCCGGGCTATATTGTCCGACAAGGAGGAGAGATGAGCGATTTTCTGATTCGGGGCGTGTTGCCCGATTTGAATGTCCGGTTCGCCTGGTGCGGCGGGCGGGAACTCTGCAATACCGGGGTGGTGATTCACGACACCGATCCGCTGGCGGCACCGGTGTTCTGCGATGCGCTGCTGGGCGCGGCGCTGCTTTCGGTGCTGCTGACCGGCCGGGAGAAATACAGCGTGCGCTGGGCGTACCCCGGCGTGATCGGTTCGCTGCTGGCCGATGTTAACGCCCGGGGCGATGTGCGCGCACTGCTCACCCAGCCCCATCCGGCGACGGAGACCGATCGGGTCGAAGAGTTGATGGGCGCCGGAGACGGGACCGTGACCGTGGTCAAGTCGGAGGAGGGTAAAGTTCTGAACTCCGGCGAGTGCCGGGCCGGACTGGCGCTGCCCTCGGCCGATCTCGGGCTCTTCTTCTCCCTGAGCGATCAGATCGAAACCGAACTGACCACGGTGAGCCGTTTCGCCCCCGATCCGGCCCGCCCGGTCCGGCTGGCTGCGGGCTTTCTGACTCAGGCGCTTCCCGGATGCGATCTGGAGCGGTTCGCGGAGTTGCGTGAAAAACTGCATCAGGCCGAATTCAAGGACCTGCTGATCGCTGAACGGGAGCCGTTTGAAAAGCGGCTCAAGGCGATGCTGCGGGTGCTGGCGCCCGAGTCCGCCGGACAGGCGGTCTACGAGTTCGGGCCGGAGCCGGGATTCCGCTGCTCCTGCAGCCGCGAGGCGATGCGCCGGGCGCTGCTCACGCTCGGAGAAGCGGAGTTGAAAAAGCTGTTCACGGAACAGCCCGAACCGGAGATCACCTGCAACTTCTGTCTTCAGCGCTACCGCTTTCGCGAGCAGGATTTCTTCTGAGCTCTCCGCCGCCGCCCGCTCGACCCCGGGCGCCGCGTTATCGGGAGACTCTTTCGGTTCTGATGATTTTCCCCTGTGCATCGCGGTAGATGACATTGCTGCCGGATTGGGAGGCCGTGCCGGTGAGTCGCCCCTGCGCGTCGCGGTAGGTGATGCGGTCGCCCTGCCGGGAGGCTGTGCCGGTGAGTCGCCCCTGCGCATCGCGGTAGGTGATGCGGTCGCCCTGGTGGGAGGCCGTGCCGGTGAGTCGCCCCTGCGCGTCGCGGTAGGTGATGCGGTCGCCTTGGTGGGAGGCGCTGCCGGTGAGTCGCCCCTGCGCGTCGCGGTAGGTGACGCGGTCGCCTTGGTGGGAGGCGCTGCCGGTGAGTCGCCCCTGCGCATTGCGGTAGGTGGCGCGCCCGGACTCGGCCGCCGGAAGTGCCGTGGTCAGCGTCATGACCCCCAGAAGAATGATTAAGATCTGTCGCATGGAAAGTCCTCCTCTTTTCGACTCTGCACCCGAAGAGCTGCCGGGGTGCGGAGTATTTATGAAAAAAATATTACTCTCTATGAGTATAGACTTTGGATGCGGATTTTTCAAGGGGCGGGGCTGAAAAAAGTGACCGGGAACGGCACCCGTCAGTCGCACAGTCGTTCCACGCGCAACCCCGCGCCGTCCGGTGTCGGCCACGCCGCGGGCAGGGGCGCTGAAAAGCGGAACACCGTACCCGGGGGAACGGCAAAGGCCGGATAGGCGCCGTAGCCGAATTCGAGCTGGAAATGTCGCGTCTCCCCGCCGCGGTAGAGCGCCACCTTGAGTGCCGCCCCGGTGTCGATCGGGTGCTCCAGCCGGACCAGGAACTGCACCTCGCGCCCCACCGGCAGCGCCCGCGCCGAAAATGCCGGGTCGGTGGCCGGAAGCGGCACTCCCCAACGCTCAAAACCGCTCGCTTCCGAGGTGCTCAGAAACGGCGGCGGTCCCCCGCCCCGCCGGAACAGCAGGATCCGGCTGCCGGGTTCCTGCCAGAATCGGACCAGGGTATAGCCGGCGGGATCGGCCAGCTCCCGGCGCACCATCTTCAGCGCCTCGGCGTAGACCGCACCGTCGGCCAGATCGAGCACCACAAAGTCGGCGGCGACCGGCGCGTGGTAGTCGACCGTCGGATGCTTCAGAAAGAGCCGGGCGCGGAGCCGCGGCGTGGCCCGCAGCGTGGCTCCGGGCGGGAGTTCGCGTTCGAGCTCCGCCAGGAGCGGCGTCCGGTCCCGGCGGGAGGTCAGCTGGCACTGGGCGTTGCAGCTCCAGGGCAGGAGCGTTCCGAAGTAGCTCCCGGCCAGCAGGGTGGCGATCAGCATGGCGCCGACGACCGGTCCCGGACGGCGGAATTTCGCGGTGCCGAAAATCGTCGCCGCAAACAGCATCGCCAGCAGTTCCAGATGGTACCAGCTGTGCGGCGACTGCACCTCCAGTCCCCCTTTGAGCCAGACCGCCAGCGTAATCGGCAGTGCCGGGAGCAACCAGAGCCCGGCCCGCAGCGCCGGCAGCCAGCAGGGCAGCAGCAGGATCAGCAGCAACCGCAGATTACCGGCGGCGAACAAAGCTCCCCAGAAGTCCCCGGCCCGGGCGATCGGTGCCGCCAGCAGTTCGGGCAGCGAAGCCCCGAACCGGGCATAGTGGTTGCCGAACTGGGGATAGGCGGAGACCCCGGCGCAGAGTGGAATCACCACCAGCGTGATCAACAGAAAGCCCCCGAGCGACCCCGCGCCCAGCAGCAGCGCCGATTTCCAGCGGCGACGGATCGCCAACAGCAGGGCGTATCCGCACCAGAACAGGAAAACCGTCTCCTGAAGGCCCAGCGACAACACGAACAGCAGAGCCATTCCCCAGCGGCAGCGCTGCTCCCGGGCCAGTAGAAAGGCCGGCAGCAGCGGCAGCAGGAAGACGATCGGGTGATAGGAGTAGAACAGCGAATTGGGCAGATTCCCGACCACCGGATTGAGCACATAAAGCAGACCGATTCCGGCCGCGATCCCCGGGGACAACCCCCGCCGCCGGGCCAGCACATAGAGAAGCGGCGCCGCCGCGTAGATCACGATCGCGTGCAGGGCAAACAGGGTGAGCGGTTCGGGAAAACACCGGCAGAGCAGAATCAACAGCGGGTTGACCGCCGGATTCCAGTGGCCGCCGAGGACCAGCCAGCCGGGGCCGAAGGGGGTGGTCAAATAGGCCTGAAGATATTCGCCCCAGTCCTGATAGAGCAGAAAGTTGCTCTCCAGCGCCCGGAGTTGCAGCCAGCAGCCTCGGAGTACCGCGGCGGCCGCCGCCAGCCAGACCGCTGCTCCGGCCAGCCGCGCTGGGACCGGGGGCGGGTCCGGGAGGAACCGCAGCACCTTCCAGCCGGCCCCGGAGACGAGGAACAGCCCAGCCAGCAAAGTCCAGGGTGAGAAGGGTAGGGCGGCGGGGAACAGAAGCAGCGACAGCGGGGCCACGGCGGCCGCCAGTTCGCCCTTCCGGGGACCGGCGCGGTGTCCGAGCCAGATCCCGAGCAGCAGCGTCGGCAGCCAGCAGCCGAAGATCACGACCGGCCAGGCCCACGGTTCGGCCAGCTGCCAGCGGAAGTAAAAGGCGTCGAATTCGGTCACCCGGCCGAACCGGGCGATGGCCGAAGCCAGTCCGGTGGCCGCGGCGAACAGCTGCAGCTCCGGTTGGAGCCGCGGTCTCCGGAGCGCCACGACGGCGGCGAGCAGGCCGCAGCCGAGCAGCAGGTAGTGAAGAAGATTGGCCGACATGCGGACAATATAGTGTGAAATTCCCCCGGGCGCAAGCGGGTTTGACAAAATGGCGACGGAGTGCTATAGTATATGAGCTATGAAAGACGAAGAGAGCGACGACGGTATAAGTCGAAGTAGCCGTCGCGCCGGTAAAGATAGAGACGCGGAAACTCCAGTGCACCCGGCACTGGAGCTTCCGCTTTTTTTGTTTTGAAATCCGAAACCAACAGTGAGAAAGGAGTGTGTTTTTCCAGCTTATGGAAAGTCACAAGCGAACGCCTTGGCAGGCGCTGAACGTGGACGAGGTGCTGACGAAACTTCACACCACCCGGGAGGGGCTCAGCGATGCCGAGGCGGCGGAACGGTTGCGGACCCATGGTCCGAATGAGTTGCGGCGGCGTCCCCCCCGCACCCTCTGGCAGATGTTGTGGGGACAGCTGACCGATGTCATGGTCCTGATTCTGATCGGGGCCGCCATCCTCTCCTTTTTGTTGAACGAGCAGGCCGAAGGATGGGTGATTCTGCTGATCGTGGTGGTCAACGCCGTGATCGGGGTGGCGCAGGAGAAGAAGGCCCAGACTTCGCTGGAGGCGTTGCGCAAGCTGAGCGCCCCCACCGCCCGGGCTCTGCGGCAGGGGGAGGAGAGCGTGATCCCCGCCCGGGAGCTGGTTCCCGGCGACATCGTCCTGCTGGAGGACGGGGCCCTGGTGCCCGCCGATCTGCGCTTGTTGGAAAGCTCCAGTCTGAAACTTCAGGAGTCCGCGCTGACCGGGGAGTCGGTCCCGGTGGAAAAGGATGCCGATGCGCTGGCGTCGGCGGACTGCCCGCTGGGCGACCGGTTGAATCTGGCCTATGCCTCGGCCATTGTGCTGCACGGTCGCGGCGTGGGGGTGGTGACCGCCACCGGTATGGAGACCGAGGTCGGGCAGATCGCCCGGATGCTGGAGGAACAGGATGATGATTTCGATACTCCGCTGAAGCGCAAGCTCAACGCCGTGGGCAAAACCCTGAGCGTGGTCGGGCTGGTGATCTGCGTGCTGATCTTCGGGCTGGGGATGATCTACGGGCGACCCTGGCTGCCGTTGCTGATGACCGCGATCTCGCTGGCGATTTCGATTATTCCCGAAGGCTTACCCGCCACCGCCACCATCGTCATGGCGCTGGGCGTGCAGCGCATGGCCCGGCGCAACGCGCTGATCCGCAAATTGCCGGCGGTGGAGACGCTGGGCGGCGCCACGGTGATCTGCTGCGATAAAACCGGAACGCTGACGCTGAACCGGATGACGGTTACCGCGCTGGCCGCGGGCGACGATCTGGTGACCGGCAGCTCCCGACGACCGGAGGCGGTGCTGGACCGGGCGGATTATCGCGAACTGGCGATCACCGGCGCACTTTGCAACGATGCGGCCTTCGATCCCGATCACGAAGGGATGATTCTGGGGGATCCGACCGAGGGCGCGCTGCTCTTTCTGGGACGGACCTTCGGATTCGACCCGGAGGCACTGGAGCGGGAGCGACCCCGGGTGTACGAGCAACCGTTCGACTCCGACCGCAAACGCATGTCCACCCTCCACCGGGAGGACAAGGCGCTGGTGGTCCGGACCAAGGGCGCGGTCGAGTCGCTGCTGGCGCGCTGTCGTTATCTGGCCACGGGCTCCGGGGTGCGCGAGTTGACCGCCGCCGAGCGGCAGGCAATTCAGGAGCTGACGCTCAAGCTCTCCGCCGAAGGACTCCGGGTACTCGGGGTGGCCCGCGGTCAGGCGGACTCCGTGCCGGAGGATGAGCACGTCGATCTCGAACGGAATCTGACCTTTCTCGGTCTGGTCGGACTCAGCGATCCGCCCCGGCGCGAGGTCGCGGCGGCCATCCGGACCTGCCGCGGGGCCGGAATCCGCACGGTGATGATCACCGGCGACCACCCCTCGACCGCGCAGGCCATCGCCCGGGAACTCGGACTCTGGCGCGAGGGCGACCGGGTGGTCACCGGGACCGAGCTGGAACAGGTCGATGACGCCGAGCTCGATCGCCTGGTGACCCGCAATACCACGGTCTTCGCCCGGGTGTCGCCGCGCGATAAGCTGCGGATCGTCCGCAGTTTGAAACGGCAGGGCGAGATCGCCGCCATGACCGGTGACGGCGTCAACGACGCTCCGGCGCTCAAGGCCGCCGACATCGGCACCGCCATGGGCGTCGGCGGCACCGAGGTCGCCCGCGACGCCGCCGACATGGTGCTGCTGGACGACAACTTCAGCACCATCGTGGCCGCGGTGGAGGAGGGGCGGCGGGTCTATCGTAATCTGCAGAAGGTGATCCAGTTTCTGCTGGGCGGCAACGTCAGCGAAATTCTGGTGCTCTTTCTGGCCACCGCGCTGAACTGGAATCCGCCGCTGCTGGCGATCCACATTCTGTGGATCAATCTGGCGACCGACACCTGGCCGGCGCTGGCGCTGGGCGTGGATCCGGCCGACCGGGACATCATGAAGTTTCGGCCGGTCCGTTCCGGAACGCTGTTTGAACCGGCGCTGGTCCGGCGGGTGATCTTTCACGGCGTGTTGATCGCGCTGGCGACGCTGATCGCCTTTCAGTACGGCATGCGGCACGACTCCTACGCCGCCGGGCAGACCATGGCCTTTTTGACCCTGGCGCTGGCCCAGCTCTGGCACGCCTTCAACCAGCGGTCGAACCTGAACTCCATCTTCAGCCGGAACTGCGCGGTGAACTATGCGTTGCTGGCGGCGCTGGGGGTGTCGCTGACGCTGCTGGCTGCGCTGATCTGGATTCCGGGTGCCCGGAGCGCGTTCCGGCTGGTGCAGCCGACCGCTGCGGAGCTGGGGATGGTGTTGCTGCTGTCGCTGCTGCCGGTGGCGGGAGTGGAGTTGTTCAAGCTGATCCGGCGCTGGAGCGGCGCCCGGCGCGGACGCGGCGGAGAGTTCTAGAAAAGGCGGATTCCGGGCCGAAAAACCCGGTCCGGGATTTGTAAAAACGCCGAATCGGGGTTACATTGCTCTTTCAAAATCGACACCGGTCCGGAGAGTCGCGTCGTTGCAGATCAAATTGGAAAAATTCGAGCAGTATTTCGTGGAGCTGATCCACGGCCGTCACCGGCGGCTGGGGGATCGGGTACTGCTGAGCGCGATGTTCATCGCCTCGCGGTTTTACCGGATGGCGGTGCAGTTCCGGATCTGGCTCTACGACAAGCGGGTGATCCGGTCCCATGCGATCGGCTGTCTGGTGGTGAGCATCGGAAACCTCTCCTGCGGCGGCACCGGGAAGACGCCGGTGGTGGAGATCTTCGCCAAGACGCTGAACGCCAAGGGGCGGAAGGTGGCGATTCTGAGTCGCGGCTACCGCAGCAAGCAGCGGTCGTTTCTGGAGAAGATGCTCCAGCGCTTCCGGGCCCAGCAGATCGAAGTGCCGCCCAAGGTGGTCTCCGACGGCAACGATCTGCTGCTCGATTCGGCCTACGCCGGGGATGAACCTTACATGCTGGCCAGCAATCTGGCACAGGTGGCGGTGCTGGTGGACAAGGATCGGGTGAAATCCGGGCTCTACGCGATCAACAAGTTCGAGACCGACGTGCTGATCCTCGACGACGGGTTTCAGTATCTGATGCTCAAGCCGCACATCAACATCGTGCTGGTCGACTCCACCTCGCCCTTCGGCAACGGCCATGTGCTGCCGCGCGGCATTCTGCGCGAACCGATCAAGAACATCCGCCGGGCCGACTACATCTTTCTGACCAAATCCGACGGCAGTCATCGGTTGACGCACCTCAAGCACTTCATTCGGCGTCACAACCGCCGGGCCGAGATCATCGAGTGCTGTCACCGGCCGCAATATCTGGAGATGGTCTACAGCCGCGGCGAACGGCTGCCGCTTTCCGCGCTGCAGGGGCGGCGGGTGGCCTCGCTGTCGGCCATCGCCTGCCCGGAGAGTTTCGAGGCGTTTCTGGAGTCGCTGGGGGCGACGTTGGTGCTGCGTCAGCACTACGCCGACCATCACCGCTACAGCCAGCAGGAGATCATCGATTTCATCAACGCGGCCAAGGCCGCCGGAGCGGAGTACATCCTGACCACCGAGAAGGACGCGGTCCGGATTCCGCGGCTGGACCGGCGCGACGTCCCGATGCTGTTTTTGCGCATCGAGATCGACATTCTGAGTGGTCAGGAGAGTTTCGATCAGTGCATTTCAAGAATTTGTTTTATCTGAAAAAGAAGGTATATTACCAATGAGGATTGAGGGCGGAAGGAGCCGGAGACGATGAAGACTTTTGAAGAACTTTTTTCCGAATTGCAGCGCAAGGCGCAGGCCGGTGACCCGGAGTCCGGAACGGTCCGGGAATTGAACCGGGGCAAGCACTTCATCGGGAAAAAGGTGGTGGAGGAGGCCGGCGAGGTCTGGATGGCCGCCGAGTACGAGGGGCGCGAAAAGACCGCTGAGGAGATCTCGCAGCTGTTTTATCATCTCCAGGTGATGATGATCGCCAACGACCTCACTCTTGAAGACGTGTACAAATATCTGTAAGGACAGGCAAGACCATGCTGCAAGTGGCGATTCCGAACAAGGGTGCGCTCTCCGAGGAGTCGGTGGCGCTGTTGCGCGACGCCGGTTACAAGTGTCAGCGCTACGGGCGCGAACTGATGGTGACCGATCGCGAGAATCAGATCGATTTTATTTTTCTGCGGCCGCGTGATATTGCCCAGTACGTCGGAAACGGGGTGCTGGAGCTCGGCATCACCGGGCGCGATCTGGCGCTGGACAGCGCGGTGGCGGTGGCGGAGCTGCTGCCGCTGGAGTTCGGGCGTTCGCGCTTCTGCTACGCGGTGCCGCAGGAGTCGTCGCTGACCCCGGACCGCTTCGGCGGGCTCCGGATCGCCACCAGTTACCCCGAGATCGTGCGCCGGGACCTGGCCGCCCGGGGGCTGGAGGCGAAGATCGTGCGGCTGGACGGCGCGGTCGAGATCTCCATCCGGCTGGGTGTGGCCGACTGCATCGCCGATGTGGTCGAGTCCGGACGTACGCTGCTCGAGGCCGGACTCCGGATTGTGGGCGAACCGCTGCTGCACTCCGAGGCGCTGCTGGTCGGGCGCGAACCGGCGGTGGCCGAGCTGCCCGCCGTGCGCAAAATGATCGCCCGGCTGCGCGGGGTGCTGGTGGCTCGCGCCTATGCCATGATCGAATACGACATTCCGCGCACGGCGCTGGAGGAGGCCTGTCGGATCACGCCGGGCATTGAGTCGCCGACGATCTCGCCGTTGTCCAACCCCGACTGGGTGGCGGTCAAGGCGATGATCCTCAAAAAGGAGAGCAACCGGATTATGGATGAGTTGTACGGAATCGGAGCCCGCGGCATTATCGTCTGCAACTTGAGCTCCTGTCGGATTTGAGCGGGGGGATCATGAGTCGCACGCTGGAACGGGCCCGGGAGGTTTTTGAAATCGAAATCGCCGGTCTCGGCGCGGTCCGGGACCATTTGGACGAACACTTTGAGCAGTTGGTGACGCTCTGCCGCGACGCGCTCTCCGCGGGCGGAAAACTGGTGCTGACCGGGATCGGCAAGAGCGGTTACATCGGCAAGAAGATCGCCTCGACCCTCTCCAGTCTGGGGTCGCCCTCGGTCTTCATGCACCCGGTCGAGGCGCTCCACGGGGATCTCGGGTTGATTCAGAAGCACGATTTGATCATCGCCTTGAGTTACAGCGGCGAGACCGAGGAGTTGTTGAACGTGATCCGGCCGGCCAAGCGTCTGGGGTTGAAGCTCGCCTCGATCGTCGGCAATCCGGACTGTACGCTCGCGCAGTTGAGCGACCTGGTGGTGACCATGACCGTGCCCGAGGAGGCCTGTCCCTTCAAACTGGCTCCGACCACCACCACCACCGCGCTGCTGGCGCTGGGCGACGCCCTGGCGCTGGTGCTGCTGGAGCTCAACGGTTTTACCCGCGACGATTACGGGCGGCTCCATCCGGGCGGTGCGATCGGGCGGATGGTGACCATGCGGGCCGGCGACATCATGCGCGGTCCCGGCCGGTCGGTGCTGGTGAATCCCGAGACGCCGGTGCGCGAGGCGCTCTATCAGATGGGCGAGGCCCGTTGCGGCGCCGCGATCGTGGTCGATGCCGAAGGCAAGCTGCTCGGGGTGTTCACTGATGGGGATTTCCGGCGCTGGGCGGAGAAGGATTTGTCGGTGCTGACCCGGCCGATGCGCGAGGTGATGACGCCGAATCCGATCTCGATCCCGGCCACGGCGCTGGCGGTGGAGGTGGTCAAGGTGGTCGAACAGCACCGGATCAACGATATTATCGTGGTGGACGCCGCGGGCCGGGTCTGCGGACTGATCGATGTGCAGGATCTGCCGGGTTTGAAACTGATTTAAGCGAGACGGAGGAGCGAATGGGGCGTGCCCTGATGGTTTTGACTCTGGCCGGGGCGCTGGCCGGAGCGGCGTTGTACGCCGATGATGCCGCGGCCAATGCCGAGTTCCGGGCCGCGTTGGCGTTGGAGCAGAAGGGGGATTTCCGGGGGGCGGCCAACACCTATGTGGAGAGCGCCGATACCGCGGAGGACGCCACGCTGAAGGCCAACGCCCTGCTGGCGGCGGCGACCGCCTACGGCAGGGCCGGACTCTACGAGCGTGAGTTCCGGACGATCGAGCGGCTGCTCGACGGCTACAGCACCCGGGTCGATGTGGTGAAGCTGATCTCCCGCGAGTACGAGCTGGGCAACGCCTACTTCAAGGGCGAGCGGGAACCGGCGTTCTGGTCGTTGCGCTTCATTCCCTGGCTGACCGGCCCGGACCTGACCATCGAGATCTACCGGCGGGCGTTGAACCGGGCGCCGTTTGCGCCGGAGGCGCCGCAGGCCCGGCTGCGTCTGGGGTATCTGCTGACCATGGACGGCAAGACCACTGAGGGTGCGGAGCAATTTCGCAAGCTGGCGGACGACTATCCCGAGGCCCCGGCGCGGAAGTACGGACTGCTGGCGCTGGGCGAGCTCTATTTCGATCTGTCGCAGCGCGGCGACGGCGACGGGCGTTACAACCGCGAGGCGCTGGCGGTGTTCGAGCGCTTCGAGCGCGAGTATCCCGAGGCCGAAGAGCTCGATCTGGTGCGCAAGTGGATGCTCCGGTTGCGCGACGTACAGGCCGAGCGGCTGCTGGGGCTGGCGAAGTACTACGAACGGACCGGCCGGCGCGAGGCGGCGCAGCGCTACCTCGGACAGGTGTTGCGGGAGTATCCTGATTCCCGCAGCGCCGAGGCCTCCGAGGTGCTGCTGACCGAACTGGACCGGACCTATGTGCCGGAAGTGTTTCAGCCGCCGCTGATCCAGCGGGAGCAGGAGTACACGTTTCATGAAATTCCGGAGGAGCCGGAGCCGCTGCTGATCGCGCCGGAGAACAGCAACGGCAAATACCTGCTGCCGGTTTACGATTTGCGCGTGGGGGCGGAGACCGCCGCCGGGCGCCGTCCGGCGACGCCGGAGCGGAAGGAGGAGTCAAAATGAGAAGAGTGCGTTGGTACGCTCCGCTGTTGGCGGCGGGATTGCTGCTGGTGACGGCAGGGTGTTATCACATGGGGTCGTTGATGCATCCACAGATCAAGAGCATCGCCATTGCGCCGGTGGTCAACGAGACCAACGTCTACAACGTCTCGGCACAGGTGCGGCAGCTGCTGAGCGAGCAGTTTATGCGCGACGGTTCGCTCAAGGTGAAATCGATGGGCACGGCCGACTGCGAACTGTTCGTCCGGGTAGTCGGCGTGCTGTTTGCCGAGGTCGAGGATTCCGACTACCGCACCACCCACGACCGGCGGGTCTATACGCCCAAGGAGTGGGAGGCGGTGGTGAAGGCCGAATATTCGGTGATCATTCCCGGGCGGCGGGAACCGCTGGTCCGGGGCACCGCCAGCGGCCGCGCGTTGTTTCAGGTTCAGGCGGATATGGACATCAACCGGGCCAACGGCATTCGGCAGGCGGCGCGGGAACTGGCGCTGGATATCGTCTCCAAGACGGTGGAAGCCTGGTAGCCGGGGCTCCGGAGCATGCTGATCAGTTTCATCAAGCGGAGCCAGTTCTACTTCATCGGCTCCTTTGCGGCGCTGATCGGAGCGGGTACGCTGCTGTTGATGCTGCCTTGGGTCCGGGAGGACGGGGTGGGGCTCGACTGGGTCGATGCGCTGTTCACCGCCACCAGTGCGACTTGCGTGACCGGCTTGACGGTGGTGGATACCTCGACGTTCAATCCGGCGGGACAGTTGATTATTCTGGGGTTGATTCAGCTCGGGGGCATCGGCATTATGAGTCTGAGCGCCTCCATTGTACTGATGATGGGGCGGCAGATGAGCTATGCCGGAACGCTGCTGCTCTCCAATCTCAACGAGAACTTCAGCTTCCGGGGAGCCGAGAGCCTGACCCGGACGGTGGCGGCCTACACCCTGTTCAGCGAGGCGGCGGGGGCGTTGCTGCTGCTGCCGGGATTCTGGCTGATGGAGGGAGTCTCGACCGTGGAGGCGCTGTACTACGCGGTTTTTCATTCGATTTCAGCGTTCTGCAACGCCGGGTTCAGCCCGTTTGACGACAGCCTGTGCCGGGTTTCCGGCTGGATCAAGCTGGTGACGGCGGGGCTGGTGATTCTCGGCGGACTGGGGGTCTATGTGGTTTACGATCTGCGTCAGCATTTCCAAGCCGAGGGCAGACGGCTGCGGCTGCACACCCGGCTGGTGCTGGTGACCACCCTGGTGCTGTTGATCGGCGGGACGCTGCTGATCAAATGCCAGCAGATGCTGGGAACTCCGGAACAGGAGATCGGCTGGATCGACGCCTTCTTCACCGCGACCAGCGCCCGGACGGCCGGGTTCAATTCGATCGATCTGAAGGTGCTGACTCCGGGTAGCATGATGACCTTGATTGTGCTGATGCTGATCGGCGCGAGTCCGGGTTCGACCGGCGGCGGCATGAAGACCTCCACTGTGGCGCTGGCGGCGGTGGCGCTGTACAACACCTTTATCGGCAATCAGAAGGTGTTGCAGTGCCGGCGGGAGATCCCGATGGCGAACGTGCTCAAGGCCTTCGTCATCATTGTGGTTTTTATTTTGCTGACGGTGTTCGGGACCATGGTGCTGATGCAGTTCGTACCGGCGACGGAGACGCTGCAGCGGTGCTTTTTCGAGACCTCTTCGGCGATTTCCACGACCGGGTATTCGCTGGGGGTGTCGGCGGCGGCGGAGAACGAGGGCAAGCTGCTGCTCTCGCTGTTCATGTTTCTGGGGCGGGTGGGGCCGTTCACCTTCTTTCTGTTCCTGATGGGCCGGGAGAAGGTGAGCCGGTTGACCTATCCCGAGGAGCGGGTAATCATCGGCTGAGCTGCGGTGCGGCCGATTCTGAGGAGAGAGACGAATGCGGAACAATTCCTATGCGGTGTTCGGGCTCGGGTCGTTCGGCTCCAAGCTGGCGCGTGAACTGAGCCGGGCGGGCAATCATGTGGTGGTCGTGGACATCGACAAAGAGCGGGTGGAGGATCTGCGCGAGGCGGCGACCGAGGCGATTGTGGCCGACGTCAGCAACGCCGAGGTGATCCGCGAGCTTTCGGTTCAGAAGTTCGACGCGGTGATCCTCAGCATGAGCACTCATTTTGAAGATCAGATTCTGGCGCTGACCCATCTCAAGCAGGAGGGGGCCCGGCGGGTGATCGCCAAGGCCACCAGCGATATTCAGGAACGGATTCTCTACCGGCTCGGGGCGGACGAGATCATTCTGCCGGACCAGGACGTGGCCGAACGGCTGTCGCGCCGCCTCACGCTGGACAACATCAGCGATCTGTTCGAGTTCAAAGGTTCGGCGATCGCCGAGGTGGGGGTGCCGCCCGCGCTGGACGGCAAGTCGCTGCGGCAGCTCGATCTGCGCAACCGCTACAACATTACGGTCCTGCTGATCCGGAAGCCGGGCGGTTCGCCGAGCGCGATCTGGAATCCCGACACGGTGCTGGAAAACGGCGATCAGTTGACGGTGTTCGGCAGCCAGGAGTCGATTCTGGATCTGTTTAAAAATTGAGAGGAAAGGCGGAAAGATGACGCTTGAGTTGGCGAGTTTGTTTCAGGACGGCGCGATCCTGCAGCGGGACCGGGCGCTGCCGGTCTGGGGGCGGGCGACGCCGCTGACGGTGGTGCGCGGAGAGTTGGCCGGGATCCGGCGGGAGGCGACCTCCGGTGCGGACGGCCGTTTCCGGTTGTGGTTTCCGGCGCTCCCGGCGGGGGGGCCTTGCGAGCTGCGGGTGAGCGCCGGACAGGAGTCGGTCCACTGCCGCGATCTGTACGTCGGTGAGGTCTGGCTGGCTTCGGGCCAGTCCAACATGGAGATGTTGCTCGAAGCCACCGGCGAGAGTCCGGAGGCGGCGTTGGCCGGCGTGGCGGAGACTCCGCCGCTGCGGATCTTCCGGGTGGACAAACTGGCGTGGCGGACGCGCGAGCACGTCGGCGGCGCCTGGTTGCCGGCCACCCGGGAGCGGGTGGCGAAATTTTCGGCGGCGGCGTTTCACTTCGCCCGGCGGCTGCAGAGCGAGCTCGGCGTGCCGATCGGGATCATCGACAACTCCTGGGGCGGCACTTGTGCGGAGAGCTGGACCAGTCGCGAGGCGCTGCTGACTTTGCCGGAGTTTGCCGCCCGGGTCCGGAGTATCGAACAGCAGGAGTGCGATCCGGCTTTCCGCGCCCGTTACCGGATGGATTGTCCGGATTCGGAGGAGCGTTTTGCGCTGCAGGTGGAGTCGGTATTGCCCCGGGTCCGCCCCAATCTCGGGGTGGAGCGGGGGTGGGCGCAGCCCGATTTCGACGATTCGGCGTGGCCGACCATGAGCGTCCCGGGAACCTGGCAGTCGCGCGGGGAGCGCTATTGCGGCATACTCTGGTTCCGGAAGCGGGTGCGGTTGCCGGAGTCCTGGCGCGGCCGGGAGCTGGAGCTTCACCTGGGGGCGGTGGACAAGCAGGACGTCAGCTACGGCAACGGGGTGGAGCTCGGACACACCGGCGAAGGGCTGGAGACCGAGTGCTGGAACCGGCCGCGCTGTTATGCGGTGAGTCCGGAGCTGACGCGCGGGGAGGAGCTGGTGCTGGCGGTCCGGGCCGACTCCTTCCGCTACGACGGCGGGCTGATCGGCCCCGCCGAGGAGATGAAACTGGTCTGCGGCGCGGAGTCGCTGCCGCTGACCGGCGACTGGCGGTATGCGACCGAGTACCGGTATCCGGCGATCGATTTCGGTCAACTGCTCGGCGGCTGGGGGCTCGGCGAAGCCAACACCCCGGGGCTGATGTTTGAAAGTATGCTGCTGCCGCTGGTGCCCTACGCTCTGCGCGGCGTGATCTGGTATCAGGGCGAGGCCAACGCCGGTGATGCCGCCCGCTACCGGGTGTTGATGCGGACGCTGATCTCCGATTGGCGGCTGCGCTTCGGGCAGGGGGCGTTGCCGTTCATTCAAGTGCAGCTGGCCGGGCTGGGGCCGGTTTCGGAGTACAGTGAAACGGATGACTGGCCGAAACTGCGTGAGGCTCAGCGCCGTTCCGCCGACGAGGTGGCGGCGGGAGGGGCGGTGACCGCGTTCGATCTCGGCGACGAGCTGGATATTCATCCCCGGCGCAAGCGGGAGGTGGGCGAGCGGCTGGCGCGCTGGGCGTTGAGCCGGGTGTACGGTCGGAACGTGGTGCCGACCGGTCCGGTCTGGCGCCGGGCCTGGCCGGACGGCAATGAACTGCATCTGGAGTTCGACTGTGCGGCCGGATTGACCACCCGCGACGGACTGCCGCCGGCGACGTTGCGGGTGGCCGGGATGGACGGGAAATTTTATCCGGCCCGGGCGCGGATCGTCGGCGAGACGCTGGTGGTCTTGGCGCCGGAGGTGCCGTATCCGGTGGCGGCGCGGTACGCCTGGTCGAATCATCCGGCGGCGGCGAATCTGGTCAACGGCGACGGGCTGCCCGCCGAACCGTTCCGGACCGATGGCATGTAACAGGGGAGCGTGAAGATGGCGAACTGTATTTTCTGCAAGATCGTGGCCGGGGAGATTCCGGCGGCCAAAGTTTACGAGGACGAGCTGGTGACGGCCTTTCTCGATCTGGGACCGATCAACAAGGGGCATGTGCTGGTGATTCCCCGCGAGCATCAGGTGAGCGCGGCCACCATTCCCGAGGCGACGGCGGGGCGGATGTTCCGGGTCGGCGCGCGGCTGGGGATCGCGCTGCGCCGGGCCTTCGGCTACGACGCGTACAATCTGCATCTGGCCGACGGCACCGCGGCGGGGCAGGTGGTGATGCACGCGCATTTGCATGTGGTGCCGCGCGGGGTGGAGGACAACTTCCGCTGGAACTGGCGGCAGCTGAGCTACGCCGACGATGCGGAGCGGCAGGAGTACGCGGAGAAAATCGCGGCGAAACTGGAACTTTGAGGATAACCGTGAGGAGTACAATGATGGATCCGGTCAAAATCGGCATTATCGGCATCGGCAACATGGGCGGCAGCCATGTGGCGACCATCGGAGAGCTGAAGAACTGCCGGGTCACGGCGGTCTGCGACTACCGGCCCGAGACCTTTGAGAATCCGGCGCTGCCGTCCGACGCGCAGCGGTTTACCGATGACGAGGAGTTCTTCGCCAAGGCGGATTGCGAGGCGGTGATTGTGGCGGTTCCGCACTACGAGCATGTGTCGCTGGCCTGGCGGGCGCTGGAGACCGGGCGCCATGTGCTGATTGAAAAGCCGGTGTCGGTGCACAAGAAGGTGGCGCTGGAGCTGCTGGAGGCGGCGAAGAAGTATCCCGATCTGCGGCTGGCGGCGATGTTCAATCAGCGGACCATTCCGGCACATCGCAAGATCAAGCAGCTGATCGACTCCGGCGAGCTCGGCGAGATCCGCCGGGTCAACTGGATCATCACCGACTGGTTCCGGACCCAGGCCTACTACGACTCCGGCGACTGGCGCGCCAGCTGGCGGGGCGAGGGCGGCGGGGTGCTGCTGAATCAGTGTCCGCACCAGCTCGATCTGATGCAGTGGCTGTTCGGCATGCCGTCCCGGGTGACGGCCCGGGCGGCGTTCGGGAAGTACCACGACATCGAGGTGGAGGACGAGGTCACGGCGTTGCTGGAGTACCCCAACGGGGCGACCGGCGTGTTCGTCACCACCACCGGCGAGGCCCCCGGCACCAACCGGCTGGAGATCGCCGCGGAGCGCGGACGACTGGTGCTGGAGGACGGCAAGCTGCAGTTCCGCCGGAACGAGATTCCGATGTCCGAATTCTGCCGGACCAGTTCGACCCGGTTCGGCTTCCCGGACCGCTGGGAGATTCTGATTCCGGCCGAGGCCGGCAGTTCGCATCAGCACCGGGATGTGATCTCGGCCTTTGCCGACTCCATCCGCAAGGGGACGCCGCTGGTGGCCGAGGCGGTCGAGGGAATCCGGGGGTTGGAGCTGGGCAACGCGATGCTGTTGTCGGCGCTGAAGAACCGGACCGTGGAGCTGCCGCTGGACGCGGACGAGTTCGCCGCGGAGCTGGAAAAACTGATCGCGACCTCGCGCTGGGTCAAACCCGAGGTCCGCGCCGCTGCGACCGATGATTTCAGCAAATCTTTCAACAAGTAAGGAGCGGATGATGTTTCTGACCGGATTTGCGGATGAGGCGGGACGGCCGCTGGCCGACCAGATCGAGGCGACCCGAGAACTGGGCTGGAAATTTATCGAGAGCCGGGCGATCGGCGACAAGAATCTGGCCACGTTGACCGAGGCGGAGTTTGAAACGGTGGCCGGGCAGCTGGCCGAGGCGGGCATTGCCATCAACTGTTTCGGCAGTGGCATCGCCAACTGGAGCCGGAGTCCACGCAGCGAGGAGGACTTCGCGGCCAGTGAAAAGGAGCTGCGCGACGCGCTGCCCCGGATGCGGAAACTCGGCGTCAAGCTGGTCCGCGGCATGAGTTTCAAGCTGCTCCCCGGCGAGCAGTTCGACAGCCCGGAACTGGAACGGATCATCTTCGACAAGGTCGGGCGGCTGGTCCGGATCTGCGAGGAGAACGGCGTGGTCTACGGCCATGAGAACTGCATGAACTACGGCGGCCAGTCCTACGTCCACACGCTGCGGCTGCTGGAGCATATTCAGTCGCCGGCCTTTACGCTGATCTACGACACCGGCAATCCGGTGTTCACCTTCCGGCGGCTGGGGACTCCGCCCTATCCGCTGCAGTCGAGCTGGGAGTTCTACCGGCAGGTGCGGGAATTCGTCACCTATGTCCACATCAAGGACGGAACCGCCGAGATCCAGCCCGACGGCACCGTGAAAAACGCCTTCTGCTTCGCCGGGGACGGCTGCGGCGACGTGCGGGCGATCGTGATCGATCTGCTCAAACGCGGCTACGACGGCGGTTTCTCCATGGAGCCGCACCTCGCCACCGTGTTCCACGCCGACGACAATCGTGACGACAACGAGCTGCAGCGTCGGCGCAAACTCGAAACCTACGTCGAATACGGACGGCGGTTTGAAAAGCTGCTGGCCGAATGCCGCCGCGCCGCCGCGGAATAACGGCCCCGACGGAGCTGCGGAGGGTATCGGGACATGTCGAATCTGTTCAAAACCGGGTTGTGTCTGATCCCCGCGCTGCTGCTGGCGGCGCTGCTGGGCGGTCTGGTCGCCCGTTCCCTGCCGGCGCCGGTACCGGCGGCCCCGGCGGGATCGGAACCGGCGGCTCAGTCGGCCCCGCCGACCCCGGCGGTGCAATCGATGCCGGAAGCGGACGACGCCGGGCGGCTGCAGGAGCAGTTCGCCTCGGTCATCGAGCGGGCGCTGCCCGCGGTGGTGCTGATCACCGCCCAGCGCCGGGTCGGGGTGGTGGATCCCTATTTTCAGTTCCGGGGGCGGCGGCGGATCGACTATCTGGAGATTCCCTCGGGGCAGGGGTCGGGCTTCTTCGTGCGCGCCGACGGCTATGTGCTGACCAACTTCCATGTGGTGCGCGATCAGGATTCATTCTGGGTCACCCTTCACGACGGGACCGAGTATCCGGCGCGGGTGGTGGGGGCCGATCCGCCGACCGATCTGGCGCTGCTGAAGCTGGAGGCGCCGGGAAAGCAGTTCCCGGTGCTGCACTTCGCCGCGCCCGAGACGTTGCGCATCGGTCACTGGGCGATCGCCATCGGCGCGCCGTTCAACCTGAGCCGGACGGTGACCATCGGCATCGTCTCGAATCTCAAACGCAGCGGGGTCGGAGTCAATCTGCAGGAGAACTACGTGCAGACCGACGCTTCGATCAACCCGGGTAACTCCGGCGGTCCGCTGCTGAATCTGCGGGGCGAGGTGATCGGCGTCAACGATTTCATCCTCTCCCCCTCCGGCGGCAACATCGGACTGAGCTTTGCGATCTCGTCGGAGATCGCCGACCGGATCACCGCCGAACTGATCGAGTCCGGACACATTGAACGGCCTTGGCTGGGCGCAGTGCTCGAGCCGCTGGGGCGGGAGGCGCGGCGCCAGCTCAGCGTCGGCACCGGGGTTCGCGTGGCGCAGATCTTCCGGAACTCGCCCGCGGCCGGCTTGCTGCACCCCGGTGACGTGATTCAAAAGGCGAACGGGCAGCAGCTGGAGTCGCCCGACGATCTGCAAAACTGCGTTTTCCGGCTGGAGCCGGGCGCGAAGTTGAAGTTGGAACTGGTCCGGGACGGCCGACCGCTGGAGGTGGAGGCGACGCTGAGCCGCTCCCCCGCCAACTGGTATCGGCTCCGGCCGCGGGAGGGCCAGTTGTATGTTCACGCCCTCTGACCGGTGATGGCCCGCGGGCGGGCGGCGCTGGCGCTGGCGGCGCTGACCCTGGCCCACTTTCAGGTCGATATGATGGGCGGCGTGCTGCCCGGTTTTCTGCCGGTGGCGCGGGAACACTTCGGACTCTCGCTGGGGACCGGCGTGTTGCTGCTGGCGGTGACCGGGATCGGCAGCAATCTCTTTCAGCTGCCGTTCGGGCTCCTGCGGCGACGGGCGCGGCGGCTGCTGTTTGTGCCCGCCGGGGTGGTGCTGTCGCTGGCGGTGACCGGTTTGGCGCTGTTGCCCCGGAGCGCCAGCCCGGTGCTGCTGGTGGGGCTGATGCTGGCGGTGGGAATCGGCATTGCGGCGGTTCACCCCGAAGGTTTGCGCGGGGTGCTGGGCGTGACCGGCATCGCGCCGGGCTTTTCCACGCCGGTCTTCATGCTGGCCGGATTTCTCGGCTTTGCCGCCGGTCCGCTGGTCGGAGCGGCGCTGGTCAACCGGTTCGGATTGCCGGGGCTGTTCTGGCTGCTGCTGCCGGCGGGGGTGGTGTTGCTGCTGCTCGCGCGCGGCGGCGTGGAGCTGGCTCCGGAACGGCCCGCCGATGCGGCTTCGGCGGCGGGGGCGTCGGCGCCCTGGAGCTTTGTGGAATTGTTCTGGATCGCGGTGTTTCTGAACACCGGATCTTCGATTTTTCAGGGGTTGCTGCCGTCATATTTGCAGGAGCAGGGGTTGTCGCCGGATTTCAGCGGCTTTTCCGCGCTGCTGTTCGGGGCCGGGGCCGGAGTCGGCTCACTGCTCTACGGCGGACTGAGTCGCCGGGTGCGGATCTCCCGGTTGATCGTGACCGGACTGGCGGCGGGGCTGCCGGTACTGGCGCTCTACTTCGCATTGTCGCAGTGGCGCGCGGCGGGGGTACTGGCGGCGCTCTCCGGGTTCTGCCTTTCGTCGAGCTTTCCGCTGATTGTAGTGCTGGCGCACTCGGCGCCGGGGCGGCTTGCCGGCGGGATGCGCCTGGCGGTGATGGTCGGCGGCAGCTGGGGCGTGGCCTCGACGCTCTTTCTTCTGGTCGGGCAGTTTGGAGACCGCTTCGGCGTGGCGGCGGCGTTGCATCTGGCCTGGATCTGCTACGGGTTGGCGCTGGCGACGGCGGCGCTGACGCGGTTCCGGCGGCGACGGCGGGAAGCGCTCGGGAAAAACTCCCGGGAATCGCTCCAAAACACTTGAAATTACCGGAATAAGGGGCTATATTCATCTTGTCGTCGTGCCCGGATGGCGGGTGCGGCGGAGAGTGGTTTTCTACAGGGCTCCGGGAGCGGTTCCCGGAGCTTTGTTCGGATGGCGGAACCCTTTGGTCAAACTCATACGGAGGAAGGAAGAGTTATGTCGAAGAAAAAAGTCACCATCGACGGAAACTATGCGGCGTCGTACGTAGCGTACGCGTTCAGCGAAGTTGCGGCGATCTACCCGATCACCCCGTCCTCGACCATGGCCGAGTATGCCGACAGCTGGGCCGCGGCCGGGCAGAAGAACATGTTCGGCGAGCCGCTGGTGGTCACCGAAATGCAGTCCGAGGCCGGTGCCGCCGGTGCGGTGCACGGCTCGCTGAGCGCCGGTGCGCTGACCACGACCTATACCGCCAGTCAGGGTTTGCTGCTGATGATCCCGAATATGTACAAGATCGCGGGGGAAATGCTGCCGACCGTGTTTCACGTCTCGGCCCGGGCGCTGGCCGCGCAGTCGCTGTCGATCTTCGGCGATCACTCCGACGTGATGGCCTGCCGCGCGACCGGTTTTGCGATGACCGCCGCCGCCAGCATCCAGGAGACCCACGATCTGGCGCTGGTGGCCCACCTGGCCACGCTGGAAAGCGAAGTCCCGTTCCTCTCTTTCTTCGACGGCTTCCGCACCTCGCACGAGTTCCAGAAGGTCGAGCTGCTCGACTATGCGGATATGAAGAGCCTGCTCGATATGAAGTATGTCGAGCGCTTCCGCGCCCGCGGCCTCAAGCCGGAGGCGCCCTACGCCAAGATGGCCGCGCAGAACCCGGACGTCTACTTCCAGGGCCGCGAGACCACCAACAAGATCTATGAGGCGTTGCCGGCGGTGGTCCAGAAGTACATGGACCGGGTGGCGGTGCTGACCGGTCGTCCGCTGCATCTTTTCGACTACCACGGGGCGCCCGACGCCGATCGCGTGATCGTGGCGATGGGATCCGGCTGTGAGACCATCGAGGAGACCATCGACTACTTGAACGCCAAGGGCGAAAAGCTCGGTCTGGTCAAGGTTCACTTGTACCGTCCGTTCTCGATCGAGGCCCTCAAGTCGGCGATTCCGGCGAGCTGCAAGAAGATCGCGGTGCTCGACCGCTGCAAGGAGCCGGGCTCCTACGGCGAGCCGCTCTATCTCGACGTCAAGGCCGCGCTCGACGGCAGCGGCATCACCGTGATCGGCGGCCGTTTCGGTCTGGCCAGCAAGGAGTTCACGCCGTCCATGGTGCTGGCGGTCTACAAGCATCTGGCCGGGAAGTGCACGCATGACTTCACGGTCGGCATCAACGACGATGTCAGCTTCCGTTCGCTGCCGATCGACGAGCACATCATCACCGAGCCGGCGACCACCCGGGCCTGCCAGTTCTGGGGACTGGGCGCCGACGGTACGGTCGGTTCCAACAAGAACTCGGTCAAGATCATCGGCGACAACACCGACAAGTACTGTCAGGCCTACTTCGCCTATGACTCGAAGAAGTCCGGCGGCATCACGGTCAGCCATCTGCGGTTCGGCGACACGCCGATCAAGAGTGAATACTGCATCACCAGCCCGAACTTCGTGGCCTGCCACAATCAGGCCTACATCGGCAAGTACGACATGCTCGGCGGCATCAAGGAGGGCGGCACCTTCCTGCTGAACACCAACGTGCCGGCGGAGCGGGCCTTCGAGAGCCTGACCCGCGACATGCAGGAGATCCTGATCCGGCGCAAGATCCGGTTCTACGTGATCGACGCCTTGAAGCTGGCGTTGCAGGTCGGTTCTCCGAAGTACATCTCCACGATCATGCAGACCTGCTTCTTCCAGCTGGCGCACATCATCCCGGCGGAGACCGCCATCGCGGAGATCAAGCATCAGATCGAGAAGAAGTTCGCCAAGAAGGGCGCCAACGTGGTGGCCGAGAACATCCAGTGCGTGGACATCGCGCTGAGCGGTCTGGCTGAGGTCAAGGTGCCGGCGTCGCTCGACGGCGTGGCTTCGTTTGAAGCGCCGGTGCTGATCCGTCCGGAGATGGGCGATTTCGCCAACAAGCTGCTCAAGCCGATTCTGCATCAGAACGGCGACAGCATTCCGGTTTCGGCGATGTCCTACGACGGCAGCATGCCGACCGGGACCTCGCAGTATGAGAAACGCGGCATTGCGCCGGCGGTTCCGGTCTGGGACAGCGGCAAGTGCATTCAGTGCAACCAGTGCGTGATGGCCTGTCCGCACGCCGCGATCCGCTGCAAGCTGATCGAGCCCGCCGAGCTGGCCGGAGCTCCGGCCGGATTCGAGACCGTCGACGCCAAGCCGCCGGTCAAGAAGGAGCTGGGACTCAAGTACCGGATGCAGGTGTTCGTCGAGGACTGCACCGGGTGCGGCGTCTGCGTCGAGACCTGCCCGGCCAAGGAGAAGGCGCTGAGCCTGGCCAAGATCGAAACCCAGCTCGGACAGCGCGAGAACGTCAAGTTCTTCGTCGATCTGCCGGACAACGTGATGGGCGGCATGAACGAGAGCACGGTCAAGGGCTCCCAGTTCCGGATGCCGTACTTCGAGTTCAACGGCGCCTGCGCCGGTTGCGGCGAGACGCCGTACGTCAAGCTGGTCAGCCAGCTCTTCGGCGACCGGATGATCGTGGCCAACGCCACCGGCTGCTCCTCGATCTACTCCGGATCGTTCCCCAGTCTGCCCTACTGCAAGGACAAGCAGGGCCGCGGTCCGGCCTTCGCCAACAGCCTGTTCGAGGACAACGCCGAGTACGGCTACGGAATGCGTATCGCGGTGGACACCAACCGCAAGCAGCTGCGTGACTGCGTCGAGCGGGCGCTGGAGATCGCCTGCTGCGACCAGCTCAAGGCGGTGCTGAGCAAGGGGCTGGAGCTCTGGGATCGGACCGATGATGAGGCCAAGGCCAATCAGGAGGCGATCGGCAAGTTCGTCGCCGCCAATCTCGACAAGGCCGAGGGCGAGCTCCGCGAGGTGCTGGCCAAGATCCTCGAACTGAAGGATTACTTCGTGGACAAGTCGGTGTGGATCATCGGCGGTGACGGCTGGGCCAACGACATCGGCTTCGGCGGTATCGACCATGTGGTCGCGCAGAACCGGAACGTCAACATTCTGGTGCTCGACACCGAGGTTTACTCGAACACCGGCGGTCAGTCCTCCAAGTCCACTCCGATCGGCGCGGTGGCGCTGTTCGCGGCGGCCGGCAAGCGGACCACCAAGAAGAATCTCGGGTTCATGTGCATGAGCTACGGCAATGTCTATGTGGCGAGCATCTGCATGGGCGCCAACCGGCAGCAGGCACTGACCGCGATCCGCGAGGCCGAGGCCTGGAACGGACCGTCGATCATCCTCTGCTACGCGCCCTGCATCGCTCACGGCATCAACATGTCCAAGAGCCAGGTCGAGGGTAAGAAGGCGGTCGAGGCCGGATACTATCCGCTCTATCGCTACAACCCGGGCAAGGAGCAGCCGTTCATCTGGGAATCCAAGGAACCGGTCGGCAGCTTCCAGGAGTTCATCCGCGGCGAGAACCGCTACAAGCAGCTGCTCAAGGCGGCGCCGAAAGAGGCCGAGGCGATCTATGCCGAGGCGGAGACCGACAACAACCGGCGGATGGCCTTCTACCGGAAACTGGGCGAGATCATGTAATCCGCCACTGCGCCCGTCCGGGGGATCCCGGGCGGGATTCGCCAGAGCCGCGCCGGAAATCCGGTGCGGCTTTTTTTGCATTTTTTCCGGGACTGCGGGTTGCAAGGGCGGAACTCCCCTCCTATAGTATGCAAACCCGTCAACCATGAAGGAGGTCCCCCGATGAAGTCACCGCGCCGGATTTTCGATTGGCTTTTCGTCGTTCTGGCGTCAGTTTCCGCCCGCCGCCCGCCGGTGAGCGGAGCGCCCGCCACCTGCCTGAGATTCACGTTGATTGAACTTCTGGTGGTGATCGCCATCATTGCGATCCTGGCCGGGATGCTGCTGCCCACCCTGAGCAAGGCGCGGGATGCGGCGATCAGCACCCAGTGCCTCTCGAATCTCCGGCAGATCGGTCAGATGCTGGTGTTGTACGCCGACGATCACCGCGGCATCTACCCGATGGCGGAGAACGAGCCGCCGTGGGAGGACCCCGAAAACCGGGGCTGGACCAATAAGTTGCGGGTCACCCAGAACGCCCGGAAGAAGTTGTTCAAATGCGCGCGCGACGAGCGGCGGGATTTCTCCTATTCTTTGAACTGCCGGGAACTGTATCAGCGCTTCGGCGGCTTCACCCCGTGGCGTCAGGTGCAGTTCGACCGTTCCACGACCGGAGCCAGCCGGTTGATTCTGGTGGAGGAGAGCGATACGCGCGACCTCTTTACCGAGGCGGATTCCGACCATGACAACTACACGCAGGACACCGAGCCGCAGGATCTGAATCGGCACGGCGGCTTCGCCGTCGCCTTTGTTGACGGCCATGCCGAAAAGGTGCTGTCCTACGACTTTGAGCAGGTGAGTTACTACACCGATCGCTTTGACGCCTGGCTGGAGACCAGTCCCTATTAACTACGGAACAACAGTTCGCTCCCGGAACGGAGCGGAAAAACACGGATGTCGATTCATGAAGCGCAAAACCATCTATTTCAATCAGGACAACCACCACTTTTACGGCTGCCATCCGGCGGCGGACATGACTCCGGAAGGCGTGCGCCGACTGGTCGACGTCTACGCCGCACCCGGGACGATCCGGGCGATTCTGTTTTGCGCCAACGTGCAGCGGGCGCTCTTCGACAGCGCAGTCTGGGAGCGCTTCCGCGACATCGACGATCCCAATCCGCTGATGGTCCACCTGCGGCTGCTCGCGGAGCGGGGGATCGATCAGTTCCAGCTCTGGCTGGAGCGGTGCCGGGAACTGGAAATCGAGGGCTGGTTGTCGATGCGGATGAACGATTCGCACGGTCTGGTCGAGGCCGCCACCGGCGCCGACGCCTGGCACGCCAAATGGCCGAGCGAGTACTGGCGGCGGAATCCGCAGCTGCGCCGTGCCCCTTACCGGCTGGAGCGGAGCTGGGAGGGGTCGTTCAACTACCTGCTGCCGGAAGTCCGCGCCCATCATCTGCGGCTGGTGCGCGAGCTCCTGGAACGCTACGACATGTACGGTCTGGAGCTCGACTGGATGCGCTGGGGGCTGCTCTTCCCGCCGGGTTTCGAGCGCGAAGGCCGGGCGGTGCTGACCGATATGGTGCGCGAAATCCGGGCGCTGGCCGACGCGGCGGAGCGGCGCTGGGGACACCCCGTCCGACTCGGACACCGGGTCCCCGCCGACCTCCGTTCGGCGCTGGATCTGGGATTCGACGTGCCGACCTGGGGGCGCGAGGGCTGGGTGGATCTCTTGACGCTCTCCTCCTTTCTGGGGGCGGCCAATTTCGACCCGCCGGTCGAACTCTGGCGGGCGCTGCTGCCGGAGCAGACGGTCATCACCGCCTACGTCGAAGCCGTGGCCGGTCCGGCGCCCGGGGCCGAAGTGCTCAATTACGATCTGCTCCTGGGTAACGCGGCGGCGGCCTGGAGCTGCGGGGCGGACGGGATCTACCTGTTCAATGAGTGCTACCGGGAGAGCGATCACCCTGAAATACTGCGTTATCTGCTGGAACATGTCGGGTCGCCCGAGGCGCTGACCCGCACGGTGCGGCGACTTCCGGTCACCTACAGTCAGGTCGCTCCGGCCGGAGCCGCTCCGGGGCGGGCGCTCCCGTTGCCGCTGCGGCAGAGCCGGATCGGAGCCGATTTCTGCCGGATGATGGAGACCATCACCGTGCGCCTGGCATCCGGACGGACCACGCCGGGAACCCGCTGTTTCCTGCGGCTGGCGTTTTCGGCGGAGACGCCGGAAGCGGAACTCGGCACGCCGCCGGTCCGGGTCAATACCGTGCCGGTGGCGCGGAGTTCGTGGCCGGAGTACCGGTCGCCGGTTTCCGGATTCCCCGGCGTGTTGCGCTCCGAATTGCCGGAGGGTGCGGGGCCGGTGCTGGTCTACGAAGTGCCCCGGGAGCTGCTGCACGAGACCTTCAACGCGGTGGAGCTGCTGCCGCCGTCGATTCCGGGCAGCCTGATCTGGGCGGAGCTGCTGCTGCTGCCGCCGGAGCTCGACCGGTAAACGCGCGGCGCGCCGCCGGGATGATTCCCGGCGACGCGCCGCGGATTCGGATCGGAATCCGGAATCCTACTTGAGTTCCTCCGTGCTGAAGGAGCTGGCGGGGAGTCCCTCCTGATTGAACAGCGTGGGAACCGGGTTGTCGCTCCACAGATAGCGGACCTGGGCCGGTTCCTTGATCTCCGGGGCGGAGACCTCCACCGTATCTCCGACGATGATCGCCGAGGCGGGCACGAATTTGCCGTCGGCTCCGGCCAGTTCAAAACCGGTCAGTCTGCCGTCCCGGGCGACCAGCGGCGAGGAGGATTGCCGGAAGTGCACAATCGCCTTGCCGTCCTTGAACTCCGCCCGCAGAAACAGCGGTCCCTGGGCGACCAGCTCTTTGCCGTAGGTGTTCTTGAGCGCCAGCAGCGCCAGTCGCCGCCCCACCTCCTGCTTGTTTTTGGGGTGGATGTCCTTGGGGTCACCGATGTCCAGCGCCACGGCCATACCGGCGTTCGGGACCAGCTCCAGCGTGCGGCGCTGAGCGTCGCGCAGCCGGGCCCAGGAGTCGGTGCTGCCGCGGACCGTGTAGTTGGCCAGCTGGACGAAGTAGAAGGGGAAGGCGTAGCCCCAGTTGTCGCGCCAGTCGCGGATCAGATTCGGAAAGTTGACCAGATACTTGGCCGGGTCTCCCGCGTTGGCTTCCCCCTGATACCAGATCACCCCGGCGATCGGGAAGCGGAAGAAGGGCACGACCATGCCGAAGTAACCGTTGCCTTCGGTCCGGGGCCAGCCGGGAACGCTGACCGCGATCTGATACTTCCAGTTGCCCTCCAGCGCAATTGCCGCATCGGGGTCGTTGAGCGGATTGATCCGCATCGGCGCCTTGCCCCAGAAGCCGCCTTCGCCGTGGAGATCCCCCACGAAGATGCTGATCACGTTTTTCCCCGCCTTGACCAACTTGCCCGGCACCACATAGTGCCGGGGCCGCTGCCAATAGCCGGTGACCTGATCGTGGAGACTGCCCCGTGCCGCGATCTTGACGCCGTTGAAGTAGGTGACGTCGGTCTCGTCGATGGCTCCGAGTTCCAGCTCCAGGTCGCGCCCGGCCCAGGCGGCCGGAAGCTCCAGCGTCCGGCGGAACTGGACAATGCCGTCCAGCCCCGGGTGACCGGCGTTCTCCCAGACGCTCGGAAGCTTCATCTCCGGCCAGTCGGAATCGGGATAGTCCACGGCGGAACGCTTCGCCATCTCCCGGAAATTCCGCTCGAAGGCGAAACACTCCGCGAGCTTCTGCTCCCGCTCGGCAATCACCGGCAGTGCCGCTTCGGCCAGTTTTTGGTTGCGCTCGATCGCTTCCGGATTGGTCTGCGGCGGCCGGGGCAGCCAGTGCTCCACCGGCGAACCGCCCCAGGAGGAGTGGATGAGACCGATCGGAATATTCAGCTCCCGTTGCAGATCACGCCCGAAGAAGTAGGCGGCGGCGGAGAAGTGCCGCACGCTCTCCGGCGTGGCCGGCTGCCAGGGAATCACCATCGGCGGCTCCGTTACCGGATGGTCCAGCGCGATTTTGGGAACGGTCATGAGCCGCAGCCGGGGATAGTTCGCCGCGGCGATCTCCCGCTTCTGATCCTGAACCGAGTTGACCTCCATTTCCATGTTGGACTGGCCGGAGCAGAACCAGACGTCGCCGACCAGTACGTCATTGAAGCGGATGCCGCGGTCCTGCCCGTTCACTTCCAGCGTGTAGGGGCCGCCCGCCGGTCGCGGCGGGAAGGTGACCTGCCAGTTGCCGTCGGCATCGGCGGTGGCGACGCTGCGCTGGCCGTCGAAAACCACCGCCACGCTCGAGCCCGGCGTGGCCGTACCGAAAATCTGAATCGGCCGGTTCCGTTGCAGCACCATGTGCTCCGAGAAGATCCGGTTCAGATGGACCTCCCGGGCCGTTCCGCGGTACTCGATGGTGGAGCAGCCGCACCAGAGCAGCATGCCGACGAGAATCGTCGACAGCAGAGGGATTGATTTTTTCATGATTTTTTCTCCTCCTGAACGTTGAGCCTCTCCCGGTGGAACGAATAGTTGGCTTCGCCCGGCAACCCGCGTGACCCGATGATCCAGGGCAGCTTGAAGCTGTAGACGTCAAGCCGGTCGTTCCAGGGGAAGGCGATCGGATCAAACTCCACTTCGCCCCGGACGAAGGGCAGTTGGTCGGTGTTGATTTCACTGGAATAGATCATCGGGCGCGGCGTGGTGCGCCCGTTGTACGCCTCGTAATTGACGCCGAAGGGATGGGTCGAGGCGACCAGCTCGAAATGCTCGTCGCCGCGGTCGATCCGCAGGAAGCGCCGTTTGGCGAAGTAGTAGTCGAGGATCCGCAAGTCGGAGTAACGGCGGTGAAACTCCTCCAGGCTCCCGTAGCGCGCAGCCTCGTCGATGGTGAACAAAAAGCCGTTCAGCATCATCGCCAGTTCCCCGGCTTCAAACTTCCGCTGCGGTCCCTCGTAGTTGATCAGTTCCAGCTCCTGATAGTTGCCGCGCCGCCCGAACCGCAGCGCCGCCCGGCGCGGATAGCCGGTGGGCAGCAGCGGCTGGACGTGAAGGAAGACTTCGCCCGCCCGGAAGGAGGCCGGAACCACCGCCGTCGCTTCCGCGGCCTGAGCCTGATCGCCCAGAATCCACTCGGTGATCTCGCCGTAATGGGCGGGGAAGACCAGATAGAGCTTCAGATTGTCGCTCTCCAGCTCTTTGTCGGCCGCCGGCACGGTGGTCACCAGCGCGGTGTTGCGCCAGCTGGTGGCGTAGGTGTAGGCCTGATTGGGAATCAGGGTCTCGGCCGAGGTTTTGCCGTCGGCCGACTCGGCGCGGAAATCGGCGGGCATGGTCGAATCGGTCCGGTAGCGGCAGAACACCACGCCCGAATCCCGGAAGGTCCGCACCGGGCTGCGCCGCCGGTAGGTGGCGTAGAAACTCACGGTCTGGGCTCCGGCCCCCAGCGGCGCGGTGGCGGTGCCCAGCGAGAACTTCTCCTCCATGTAGTTCCGGGTCCAGCACTCGGCGGCCATGCCCTCGAAGCTGCCCATCATCTCGGTCCGGCCCGAACACTCGGCCGGATAGTGGCGCTCCACGATCAGCGGCAGCACCGAGTCGGGAACCGGATAGTCGTTGTCGATGAATTCGCAGGCTTCGGCGATGGTCTGCTCGGCACAGCCGCCGAAGTGGAGAATCTCCACCCCGTCGGGCCGGAACAGGGTTTGCCGGAAGTCGCGCCCGACCAGCTCCGGCCCGAAGACGAGCTCGAACAGAATCGACAGCGAATGCGTGTGCCCGGCGTAGTCCACGGCGTAGGCCCGGCACTGAGGCCCGGCGTGGAGCAGCGTGCCCGGGTGGTAGTGCAGCAGAATCTCCGCCCACAGCCGTTCGATGATCTTCCCCGCCAGCTCCCGGATCTCCGGGCGCGCCGCATGATGGTAGATCTGCGTGGCGCAGCACAGCGTCACCGGCGAATAGGTGCTCGAATTGTACTCGCTGGCCCAGGCGTTGCGGGCGAAGTGGCGCCCGAACTGCCGCAGCTTCCAGTAGCCCTGTTCGGCGATGTCCTGATTGCCCAGCGCCTCGCCGCCCAGAATCAGCGCCCGGGTCGACATCATCGGCATGTTGTCGTTGCAGCCGTGGAAGTTGTAGTCGGGCTGCGCCGCGCCGCCAAAGCGCTGAAACGCCAGTTCCGCATGGTGGGTCAGCACTTTCCGGGCCGGTTCGGTCAGGCGATCCTGAAACCGGTTCAGCAAATAACAGCTGTTGGTGCTGTTGAAGATGCAGAAATCCATGCTGGTCGTCTTCCAGGGCACCACCCCGGTCAGGTGGTTGTCGTTGGCCGCAAGGTCGCCGTAGCGCGCGATGATCCGGTTGGCCAGCGCGATCTCCGCCGGACCGGCCGACAGCAGGGTCGAGGCCATCCAGATCGGCTCCCGCCAGGGCGGATTGAAGGCCCGTATCCGGCCGCTGCCGTCCTCCCGGAACCACTCCGGCAGACGCCGGATGATCTCCCGCTGCCAGGCGGCGCGCCGCTCGGCCTGACCCCGGGTCACAATCTCTCTGAGTTTGGAAATTTCCATCTGTTCCTTCATCGCTCCAGCTGAATGACAATGGTCTTTGGATCCGGCGACGGCGGCAGGTCCAGGCGGCCGCAGCCCCGGACCCGGTCGCACGCCATGGCGGTCGCCACCCCGTCCACGGTGGCCCGGACCTTGCCGGGAAGCGTGAAATACAGCTGGGCTCCCGCCGTAGCGGTCAGCTGCAGTTTCAGCGTGTCGCCGCGCCGGGTAACCTGCTGTACGGCAACGCCGTCCGCCCGGCGCAGACACAGTTCCGGCTGCGACGACAGCAGCAGTTCGATCCGGTTGTCGGCGGCCAACTCCTCCCAAGCGATTTTGGTCCGGCCGGGAAGTTTCCGGCCGTTGAGCCGGAGTCCGCACAGGCGGCCGGAACCGCGAACTTCGACGGCGATGGTCTTGCCGCGCAGCACCAGGCGTTCCGCAATCAGACCGCTCAGCGGCGGCTCGGCGTCGAAGGTGAGGCCGCAGTGATCCATGCTCAGGCCCAGGGCCAGGGTCAGGAAATCGCAGTACCAGGATTTGGCCGTAAAGGCCTGCCGACAGCCGGGATTGTCCAGCGTGGGCTCGGGATTGCCGCTCTCGTGGGTGTTGCCCTCGGGATAGGTGAGCTCCCGCCAGTAGCGGGTGACCACCTGCCGGAAGAATTTCCAGACCCGGCGGTCGCCGGTCATGACCCGCAGATTCCAGTACAGCCGGTCCACCGGCGGGTAGTACGCGCCGAGCTGATTGCCGTCGGCCATAAAGCCCGGATCCCACTTCGGGAGCATGTACAACCCGCAGTCGTAGGGAAAGTTCCGGTTGGCGAAGCGCGCCGCCGCCGTTTCGACCCCGGCGCAGAGTTCACGGGCGAAGGGGGTCACCCAGAGAATCGCATAGACCGGGTAGTGTTTGCGCGTCACGGAGCGGTTCCGGATTCCGAACGAATCGAACCAGTAACCCTGTTCCGGATCGAAGAGATAACGCCGGAAGTTCTCCGCCACCCGTTGTGCCCGCTCGGCGCAGCGCGCGGCCAGTTCGGAATCGCCGTAGTGATCGGCCAGCAGGCTCAGCGCCCGCAGCGCCTGATAGTAGAGACTGTTGTTGAAGCTGGAAAGATCATCCTCGCCGGTCTCCTCCAGCAGTTTGGGGAAGTCGGGGAAGAGCGAGAGCCCGATGCCCAGCCCGGTCTCCGGATCGAGCGTCGGTTCGATCCGGTTGAGGAGCTCCCGGGCGAAATCGTAACAGCCGCGCACCTGCTCCCAGTTTCCGGTCGCCGCCAGATAGTTGTAGAGCATGGTTATGTAGATCGACTGCGCGTTGTAGGCCATGAAGAGATCCGCCTCGAAATTCACCCCGAAGGCGTGGGCGATTCCCCGTTCCGGATCGGCCTTCCGCCGGTAAAATTCCAGCATCTGGTACACCAGTTCCGGGGCGTTGGCGTAGCACAGCGCATCGGCGTGAACCATGCTGTCCCACCCCCAGACCCAGTAGTTCTGCGAGGCGCGGATGGCACCGGGCGTATCCTGAACCGCCAGCGCCGCCACGCTCGGAACCGCATTGCGGATCGCGCTCTCCAGCACCGGATCGTCGAGATGGAACACCGGCTGCGCGGCATAGCGCTCCTCGATCCGGCGCTGCAATGCGTCGCATTCGGCGTGGACGGTCTGCCGCAGTTGGCGCGCCCGGGCCGCAGCCGCCTCCGGCTCCGCCGCCACCACCGTGAAGAACGCTCCGTCGGCGGCCGGAGCCGCCTCGAAGATCAACTCAAAACCGCGGTTGCAGCTGCGAATGGTCGGCGCCCGGTCGCCGCCGATCACCACCGCGCAGCAGCCGTCGCGATCGGCGGCGAGCATTTCGCCCCGGTCCGCGGCGGAGCTCCGCCAGTTCCAGGCGTCGGCGTCGACCGCGGTGTGACGGTGAAAGAGCAGCCGTCCGGATACCGTGCGGTTTTCCGGGTTGTCCGTGACTTGGTAACGCTGAATCACCGCGTCGTCGAGCACCCGGAGTTCGTAGTCGAAGGCCACCCCGGCCGCCCGGCAGTGCGAGACGAAGCCCTCGGCGAAGAGTTCCGTGTCTTGGAGTTCCGGATAGTAGGGCGTGCCGTCGATCCGGAGCTGGAAGCGGAACAGTTTCCCGAAGGAGGAGGTCGGGTCCGCCCGGAACAGCTCGGTTCCGAAGCAGTTTCCGACATAGCCGTACAGCGCGGTGAGTCCACCGTGCGGGGCCAGATCCACGGTCAGCCGTCCGGACATGAATTTGAGCCGTCGGAAGGGGACGCCGCGGGCCGCCACCGGCCGCGCCTGGGAAAAATCAACCGTCATGTCTGCACCTTGATTTAAAACATCTGGATTCCGGGCCCGGAGAGAACCCCGTTCCCCAGTTCAATCAACAACTCCTCATCGCCGGTGATCCGGTAGCGACGATCGTTCCAGCTCAGCACCGCGTCGAGCGGATTCTCGTCGGCGGAGATGATCGCCAGGAGCAGTTTGTCCTCGCGGCGATAGAGCCGGTAGCGGCAGTTGCCCCAGAGTTCAACCGGCGCCGTGTAGAGTCCGGCGCAGCAGCGGATCAGCTCGCGATCGGGCTCGTAGCCGCTGAAGTAGAACAAATTGCCGTTTTCGCCGACCGCGATCGCCGGACGGCCCTCGAAGTCCGGACGCACCTCCGCTCCGGAGAGCGGATAGACCGCGTCGTAGCGGACCGGGCGGCAGCTCGGCAGCGGCTGGGCGTTGGCGGTGAACCAGCCGTGGTATTCGGCGAAGGTGATCGGTTGCGGCAGTCCCAGTTTTTCCGCGAACTCCGCGGCGAGGTCGCCGCCCTCTTCACTGAACTGCGGCGGCGCCCCGGCGAAGAGCACTTTGCCGCCGGCCGCGGCCAGTTCCAGCAGTTTCTCCCAGACCGCGCGGGCCAGGACCACGGCGTCGGGAACCACCACGATCGAGTAGGAGCCGAGTCGGCACTGGAGCCGGCCGTTTTGCACCGTGCTTTCGGCGATCAGCCGGGAATCCAGGAAGTCGAGCGGCAGATTGTGGGCGATCGCCTCGGTCGCCAGATTCATGGTCAGCCCCTTGTGCAGGTCGCCGAAGACCGGGAGATTGACCGCGCAGACCGCCGCGTAATCGTGCAGCATGGCGATTTCGGTGACCGGTTCCGCTCCGGCCAGTCGCTTCTGGAAGTCGCGGTGGCGGCGCATCGAGTCGACCTGGGTCTCCCAGGTGTAGTGATCGGGAAAGAGGCAGGTGTCGCTGGAGCGCCCGTACCAGATGTTGAACCAGGTGATGTTCATCAGGCTCATCAGCCGGACGTTGTAGCGGGTGTTGGCCACCGTCGGCTTGGCGTGCCAGGTGTTGCATTCGCATTCGCCCGAGGGGGTGAGCCGCCCCAGACTCTGGCCCAGTACATAGCTGTAGGCCACCGAGCGGTGATCCCACCAAGAGCAGTCGGTGTAGCCCGCGTCCAGACCGTCGGTCAGCCGGAAGTAGTCGACCGCTCCGGCCCGGTAGTCGTTGCTGCCGCCTTCGCCCTGCCAGGTGTGGTGGGTGCCGGTCAGCATCGGTTTGCCGAAGATCCGGGCGCCCTCGGCGATGAAGTGGTGCTGCGCCTCCCACAGGGCCTCGTTCAGCATGGTGTAGTAGTCCAGCCGCACGCCGATCGCCTCGGGCGAGAGGGGGCCGTCCAGCAGCTGAAGCTTGTCCCGCAGCGCATAGCCGCAGCGCTCGTTGAAGAATTCGGCGAACCGGTCGCCGTAACGGTAGCTCGACCAGTCGCCGTGGATGGCCGGTTCATCCCAGCCCACGCCGTCGAGATCGGCCTCGCGATAGAGCTCCAGCGTCTCGGTACAATACTGCCGGAAGCCGGGCGCGGCGAAGTCGACCTGACCGAGATCCTTCTCCCGGACGAACAGCAGCAGTTCGCCCGAGACTCCGGGGGTCAGCCGCCCGCGCAGCACGTGGCAGCGGCCCGGACCCTTGCCCGGACGGCCCTCCACATAGCAGAGTTCATCCACCGTGTCATGTTCGCCGTAATTGTCCGACACGTCGGTGAAGTTGAAGGTCAGATCCTCGAGCTTTTCCCCGTTCAGAAAGGCCGCCTCCACGCCGTCAAAGATCGGCATCTGCGCCGCCAGCTGCCCCGGGAACGGCACCTGCGCCGACCAGAAGCCGTCCTGAACCCGGCAGGCGACCCGGAGCAGCTTGATCGCCGTGGCGTCGGGATAGTTCCGGCCGAGATCCATGGCGATGTTGACGTGCGGTTCGAAGTCCATGGCGATCTTCAGTCCGCGGGCGTGCGCGGCGCGCGAAGCGGTCACCGCGCCGCGCACCATTTCCGGAGACCGGAAGGTGTAGTTGGTGTTGCGCAGAAAGATCCGCACGGTGCCGAATCCGGCGTCGGCGATCTCGTTGACCATCCGGGTGATCGCCGGGGGATCCAGCAGCAGCGGCTCGTTGAGCCACAGCCCCATCGTCTGTTCGTGATTACGCATTGCTCTCTCTTTTGGTTTGTTGATTGTCGAAATTCAAAAAAATCTGAAACTCCAATTGCGGCTTATCTTACCCCGCTCCCCGTTGGAAGTCAAACCGCTTCGGCCATTTTCTTGAGTTTTTGCAGATCGAGTTTGCCGCTGCCCAGCAGCGGAATGGCCTCGATTTGATGAAAATCCTCGATTTTGGGAATCCAGAGATTGGGCAGACCGCGGTCGCGCAGGGCCGCGGTCACCGCCGCCGGATCGAGTCCGGGCACGGCGTGGAACACCAGCAGTTTCTCGCCGCGCCGGGGATCGGCGCGGCCGCAGACCGCGATGACCCGTTCGCCGGTGTGGAGCATTTCGTTGATCACCTGCTCGATCCGCTCGTGCGGCACCATTTCACCGCCGATTTTGCTGAACCGGCTGAGCCGTCCGGAGATGGTGATGTAGCCGTCGGCCCCCATCGAGGCGATGTCGCCGGTGCGGTAGTAGCCGTTCTGCAGGACCGCCGCCGTGGCCTCCGGATCGTCGAGATACCCCTGCATCACGTTGCCGCCCTTGACCAGCATCAGCCCCGGCGTGTCGGGCGGGAGCTCCACGCCGGTATCGGGATCGACGATCTTGACATGAACTCCGGGCAGCGCCGCGCCGATGCTGCCGGGCTTGCCCGCCTCGCGCCCGAAGCGGAAGAAGGAGCGCGAGAGATTGATCGCCACGATCGGCGAAAGTTCGGTACAGCCGTACCCTTCGATCAGCGCCAGCCCGGAGAAACGGTGAAACTCCTCGGCGATGTCCCGGCGCATCTTTTCGGCGCCGGTGATGGCCAGCCGCAGCGAGCGGAACTGCTCCGGGCGCCCCTTGCGCAAATAGGCCTGCAGAAAGGTCGGCGTGGCCATCATCATGGTGACCCGGTGGCGCTCGATCAGCCGGGCGGTGGCCGCCCCGTCCAGCGGATTGAGCAGGTAGACCACCTGAATCCCGGAGATCGCCGGAAAGGCGAAGGCGACCATGAAGCCGTAGGCGTGAAACAGCGGCAGATTGCCCAGCAGCCGGTCGCGCCGGTTCCAGTCGATCAGCCGCCAGAAGGACATGATGTTGGAGTTCAGATTGTGGTGACTCAGCAGCACCCCCTTGGGCTCCCCGGTGGAGCCGCTGGAGAAGAGCAGCACGGCGGTCTCAAACAGCCGGTTCCAGCTGGCCGGGGCCTCGTGGCGCGCCAGCCACCGCGAGGGCAGCAGCGCCGCCCGCAGCGCCGCGCGCAACTTCATGCCGCCGCTGATCCGACCGGGCAGATCCTCCAGAAACACCATCTCCGGCGTCGGCTCCAGCTTCAGCTTGTCCACGAAGCGGCGGCTGGTCAGGATCACTCGCAGCCGGGCCCGGCGGATCGCCGATTCGCGTGCCGCCGTTCCCGCAGTGTAGTTGAGCACCGCCGGAACCCGGTCGGCCATCAGCACCGCCAGCAGCGCGGCGGCGGCGAAGCTGGAGTTGGGCAGCAGCACGCCGACGAATCGGCCCTCGTTTTCACGATCCAGTTCGCGGATCAGCCGGGCGAGCAGCAGCACCCGGATCAGCAGCGGAAAGTTCCGCACGCCTTTGCCTTCAAAGTCGCAATAGGTGCGCAGGAAGGGGCGGCGGCGGGCGGTCCGGATAAACCCGGCGTGTACCGTGCGCTCGTCGTAGAAGGGTTTCAGCTCCGCCTCGGCCCCCAGTTCGGAGATGTGCTGACGCAGCGCGAAGCTGCTCAACTTCGGATCCACCGGCGCTCCGACCAGAATCGATACCAGAATCGGGAAGCGCAGCATCGGGGTGAAGACGATCCGGTTGCCGTCGCTGGAGAACAACCGGCCCCAGATCATGCCCAGTCGGACCGGCACCACCGGGATGTCGTTTCCGGGGGGGAGCATCTCCTGCACGCCGCTGCGGAAGGTCTGCAAATAGCCGCTGTCGGAGACGCCGCCCTCGGGGAAGACGCAGACCACTTCCCCGGCGGCCAGGAGCTCGCGGACCCGGGCGAAAAACTGCTGCAACGCGTGAACCCGCCCCGCCGCCGGCACCTCCAGCACGCCGAGGTAGCGGAAGAGCCCGCGCAGAATCGGGATCCGGAAGAAGTCCTGATGCACCATGAAGCGGATTTTCCGCCGGGTGGTGGCCAGCATCCAGATCGCGTCCAGCACCGAGACGTGGTTCGCCACCAGCAGCACTCCGCCCTGTCGCGGAATCGGCCGCCGCCATTCGACCCGCAGCCGGACCACCGTGTGGCGCGCCAGAAACAGCAGAAACCGCAAAAACACGGTGGGCGGAAGCCGCCGGCACCCCAGCAGCACCGCCACCACGGCGATCGCCGCCCAGATCCACCCACTCATAACCACTCCTGAAATCCCCGGAACCATCCGCATGAAAGAATAAAGATAAAATATACGTTCTCAAACGGATTTTTCAAAAACCTTTTTTGCATTCCGGCTCTTTTTCGTGTAAATTAGCGCGACTATGAGTACGAATCCCGAAAATCTGACCGTGGCCCGCGTGGCGATCGATCTGGCGCTCGACCGGACTTTTGACTATCTGCTGCCGCCGGAGTGGCGCGATGAACTCGGCATCGGGTCTCAGGTCCAGGTCCCGTTCGGCAACTCCCGGCGCCACGGCTTCATCCTCGACCTCTCCGCCGAAAGCGCCCGACCGGCGCTCAAACCGATTCTGGGTCCGGTCCCCAATCGCATCCGGCTGCCCGAAAAACTGATCGAGCTCGGACGCTGGATCGCCGACTACTATCTGTGCACGCAGGAACAGGCGATCCGGGCGCTGCTGCCCGGCGCGGTCCGCAGCGGCCGGATCCGGCCCGGCATGGAACGTTTCTGCCGCCTGGGCGAGCGCGAGGCCGCCGAACGCTACTTGCTTGAACACGCCGACGATGCCCGCGCGGCGGGACGGCTCCGGGTGCTGAAGCAGCTGTTGGTCGCCGCGGAACTCCCCTACGAGACGCTGCTGGCCGAGGCAAACGCCACCCCCGCCATGCTCGCCACGCTGGAAAAGCACGGGTTGCTGATCCAGGAGAAGCGGCGGCGGGACCGGGCGCTGTTCCCCGAGGGCGCGGTGCTGCGCAGCGAACCGCTGCCGCCCACGCCGGAGCAGGCCGCGGCGCTGGCGATCTTTGATGAACTGCTCGAATCGTCCGATCCGAGCCGGGTGCTGCTGCTGCACGGCGTCACCAATTCGGGCAAGACTGAGGTCTATTTGCAGGCCATCGCCCGGACGCTGGAGCGGGGGCAGGGGGCGATCATGCTGGTGCCGGAGATCGCGCTCACGCCGCAGACGGTGCGGCGGTTCCGCGCCCGCTTCGGCGATGAACTCAGCGTGCTGCACAGTCAGCTGACTGACGCCGAACGCTTCGACCAGTGGGACCGGATCCGCCGGGGCGAGTCCCGGATTGTGATCGGCGCCCGCTCGGCGCTGTTCGCACCGCTGGCACGGCCGGGGTTGATCATCGTCGACGAGGAGCACGAGAGCACCTACAAGCAAACGGAAGCTCCGCGCTACCACGCCCGCGATGTGGCCGTGATGCGCGGGCGGCTGGAGGGCGCGGTGGTGATCCTCGGCAGCGCCACGCCCGCCGCCGAGACCAGTTACAACGTCGAGTGCGGCAAGTACCGTCTGGCCGAGATGCGGAGCAAGGTCGAAAACCGGCTCGACCCGGTGATCCGGGTGGTCGATCAACGGCTGGCCGGTCCGCCGGAGCCGGGGAAGAGCAACTACTTTTCCCGGATTCTGATCGAGGCGGTTCACGACCGGTTGCGCCGCGGGGAGCAGTCGATTCTGTTTCTGAACCGGCGCGGCTACGCCCGGGTGATGCTCTGCGACCACTGCGGGTTCGAGGCCCGGTGTCCGGACTGCGCGGTGACCTACACCTATTCGCGCCAGCGTCAGACCCTGGCCTGTCATTTGTGCGGGAATGTGATCGCCGCGCCCGTGGTCTGTCCGCAGTGCGGCGCGCCGGACATCCGTTACGCCGGAGTCGGGACCGAGAAGATCGAGGCCGCCGCCATGGCGCTGTTCCGCGAGGCCCGGGTCGGCCGCATGGATTCCGACACCATGCGCCATCCGGCCGACTACGAGCGGGTGCTCGACCAGTTCCGGCGCGGCGAGCTGGATATTCTGATCGGGACCCAGATGATCGCCAAGGGGCTGCACTTTCCGAACGTCACGCTGGTCGGGCTGGTCAATGCCGATCTGGGGCTGGCCATGCCCGACTTCCGGGCGCCGGAGCGGGTGTTCCAGCTGATCACCCAGGTGGCCGGGCGGGCCGGACGCGGCGACCTGCGCGGCGAAGTGATCATCCAGACCCGCAATCCCGACAACGAGACGATTCAGTTCGCGGCCCGGCAGGACTTCGCCGGTTTCCGCCAGTTCGATCTGGAGATCCGCAAGCTGCTGAACTATCCGCCCTATTCGCATTTGATCGCCGTCCATTTCCGCGGGCCGGAGGAGGCGGCGGTGCTGGCCCGGGCTTCCCGGCTGGTCGAGGAGTTGCGCCCCTATTGTCATGAGGGGATTCAGCTGACCGGTCCGGAACCGGCGCCGATCGAACGGATCAAGGGCAAGTTCCGCTATCTGGTGCTGTTGCGCGGGAGTGCGCTGCGTCAGGCGCGCCGCCGGCTCCGCGAACTGCTGTTGCACGACCATCGAACCGATTCCGACGTGGAGGTGTACGCCGATGTTGACGCGCTCGCTTTGCTCTGAACAGAACGCCCCGTGGTGGCTGGCGGCGATTCTGCTTCTGACCGTTCTGCTGTACTATCCGGTGCTCGGATACGACTTTCTGCGCCAGCTGGACGACTCCACCTATGTTGTGAACAACTACTTTCTGGCGTGGTCCTGGCCCAATCTCCGGGCGCTGTTCAGCCGGACCTTCGTGGATCTTTACACGCCGCTGCCGGTGGCGACCTGCATGCTGGACTACGCGCTGGGCGGACTCGACCCCCGCTGCTACCATTTGCAGAATCTGGTCTGGCATCTGCTGGGCACGGTGCTGGTCTATTCGGTGCTGCGCCGGCTGCGGCTGCGGCCGGGCTGGGCGCTGTTCTTCACGCTGTGCTACGCCGTGCATCCGCAGCGGATCGAGTCGGTGGCCTGGATCTCCGAGCGCAAAGATGTGCTGCTGGCGGTCTGCTTCTGGGGCAGCGTGCGCGCCTATCTTTCGGATCGGAAATGGGGGCGGGTGGCGGCCTGGCTGCTGATGGGCTGCGCCATGCTCTGCAAGCCGCTGGGCATCTTCCTGCCGGCGGTGTTCTATTTGCTGGACACCGTGCGGTTCCGGCGCTGGCGACGTACGCCGCGCGAGCTCGGCGCGCTGATCCCATACGGCGTGCTGACGCTCGCCTATCTGGGCGGCTACTCCTCGCTGTTTTTCAACACCGCGCAGAAGGTGTTCGAGGACGCGCCGTCGCGCTGGCTGCCCTTCTACAATCTGTTGCGCTATCCGGCGAAGATGTTGTTGCCGGTTGAGCTTACGCCGTTCTATCCCGAGACGGTTTTCGGCCCCGGGCTCCGGACGCTGGTGGTGCTGGCGCTGGCGCTGATCGCCCTCGGCGGCTGGTGGCTCTACCGACGCTGGCCGCGCCGGACCCGGACCGGACTGTTGCCGTTGGCGCTGCTGTTCGGATTGCTGCTGTTTCCGGTATTGGGCTGGAGTCATTTCAGCAACGCCCAGTTCGCCGATCGTTACAGTCTGCTGCCGACGGTGGTCCTCTATCTGGCGCTGGGCTTGTTGCTGCCGGGCTGCCGGAGCGTGCAAAAACGGGGCTGGCGCCTTGCAGCGGCGCTCTACGTCGGCATGCTGCTGTTGCTGAGTTTCTGGTATCTGCCGGTCTGGCGGGATGACCGGTGTTTGCTCGAATACGCCTGTGACACGCCGAGCCCGAACTATCGGGCTTTGATCGCATATGCCGACTACTGCCATCGGCTCGGAGAGTTTGAGCTCGGCGCCGCGGTGTTGCAGCATCCGGTGGCACAGGGCCGGTTGATGTCCCGGTTTCAGGGACAGTTCCTGAGCGCGCTGGCGCGGGCGGTCAAGGGCGATGTCGAGCCGCTGCGCTTCTACGATACGCCGGAACAGCGGGAGCGGCTGCTGCTGTTGAACCGGAAATATCCGGCGGATGTCTCCGGGCAGCTGGCCAACGCGGCGTTGCGCCGGGGCGACCGGGAGGCGGCGATCGGTCACTTTCGGGATATTCTCGACTTCTATCCCGACGATCGTTTCCTCGGCGCCTTCTACCGCGGAATGATCGCCTTTTTGCGGGACGACCGGGCGACGGCCGAACGGGAGTGGCGCGAGGCCCTCTCCTACGCTCCGGACGATGCGGCGACCCGGAGCAATCTGGAGCGGGTCGCGCCGTGAAACTGATCGAACTGGAACAAGTGGTGCTGAAGCGCGGCGGGCAGCTGCTGCTGGAAGAGGTCAATCTGACGCTCCGGGCGGGCGAGCAGGCGGTGATCCGGGGCCCCTCCGGCTGCGGCAAGTCCTCGCTGCTGGCGGCGGTGGCCGGGTTGCTGCCGGTGGACTCCGGGCGGATTGTCCTGGCCGGGAAGACGCTGGGCCCCGATTCGATTCAGGCGATCCGCGGCCGGATCGCCTTTATCGGGCAGGAGCCGCTGCTGGGGGCGGAGACCGTGCGCGGAGCGCTGCTTTTGCCCTTCACCTTCCGGGCGCACCGGCGGACCCTGCCGGATGAAGCGCGGATCCGGCAGGTGTTGACGGAGCTGCGGCTGCCGGAAACGGTGCTGGAGCGGGCGGCGGATCAGATTTCCGGCGGCGAAAAGCAGCGTCTGGCGATTGCCCGGGCGCTGCTGCTGGGGAAGGACATCTTTCTGGCCGACGAGATCACCTCGGCGCTCGATGCCGAGTCCCGCCAAGCGGTGCTCACGCTGCTCGGCAGACCGGAATTTACCCTGCTGGCGGTGGCGCACGATCCGGAGTTCATCACCGCCCGTTCTCGCAACTACCGGGTCGAAAACCGTCATTTGCTGGCGGAGGAGTAGGTCATGGACGTTCCCGGAATCGACAATCTCTCGCTGCTCTGGAGCTATCTGCTGCTGGTGATCCCGCTCTGGCTGGCCTGGAAATGGGAGCTGGGCATCACCTCCCGGGCGCTGCTGGCGGTGTTCCGGATGACTCTGCAGCTCTATTTGATGGGGTTCTATCTGGGCTGGATCTTCCGCCTCAACTCCCCCTGGCTCAATCTGGGGTGGCTGGCGGTGATGCTGCTGGTGGCCAACGGCGCGGCGCTGCGGCAGCGCCGACTCTCCTACCGGCTGTTGTTTCTGCCGACGCTGGCGGGGAATCTGCTGGTGTTCGTGGTTACGCTGGGGGTGTTCATGCTGCTGGTGGTGCGCCATGCCGATTTCTTCGACGCCCGGTTTCTGATTCCGATCGGCGGGATGCTGCTGGGCAACACCATGCGGGGGAACATCATTGCCCTGGAGCACTTCTACGGCTCGCTGCGCCGCGATCCGGGGACGTATGTCACCCGGCTGCTGCTGGGGGCGACTCCGGCGGAGGCGTCGCAACCCTATCTGCACGAGGCGATGCGTCTGACGGTGATGCCGCACATCGCCTCGGTGGCCACGGTCGGCATCGTTTCAATGCCGGGGATGATGACCGGGCAGATGCTGGCCGGGGAGCTGCCGATGGGCGCCATCAAGTACCAGATCGCGATGCTGATCGCCGTCTTCAGTTCGATGTTTCTGGCGGCGGCGCTGAGCGTGCTGTTCTCCCGGGCCCGGGCGTTCGACGCCTATGGCCGGTTGAAACCGGAGGTCTTCCGATGACCGACGCGGAACTGACCGGGCTGGTGATCACCGAATGCCGGGCCATCGAACAGGCGCTGCGGTCGCGCGGCGCCACCGGCAACGGTTTGCGCGAACTGGTGGAGTCGAAGTCCGGGCTGCTGTCGCCGGAGGCGCGGCAGCTGCTGCGCTGGATCGGAACGGTGCGCAATTCGTTTGCTCACCAAGGGGCGCCGGAGGCGGAGCTCGGTTTTGATCCGGAATTTTTCACGCAGAGCTGCCGCACGGTGCTGGCGGAACTCCAACCGCCGCTGCGGTCGTCGGCGAAACGGGCGGCGGCTCCGGCGCGGTTCGCCGCGCCGCCCGACCGTTTCCGGATCGCGATCTGGATTCCCGGACTGCAGCTCGGATATCCGCTGTGGACGCTGTGGTGTGCGCTCGGTGGCGTGCGGCTGTCGCTCCTGGCGCTGGCGCTCTACGCGGCGCTGATCCCGCTGGGGCTCCGCTTCGGATTCCGGACGATCGGCTGGGCGGTGCCGCTGGGAATCTATGTGCTCGGCCTGATCGAGTACCATCGGGGGCGGCCGCTCCGGTGGTTGCTCTGGCTGCCGCTGCTGAATCTGGGGTACTTTCTCTGTCAGGTGCTGTTCCGGCTGCGCTGGGCGCGGCTGGGCGGCGCGCTGGCGGCACTGCTTTTGACCGGCGGCGGTCTGGCGTTGACGGGATGCCGGTGGTTCGCGGGGGGCGCGGCGCTGCTGGTGCTGGGCTACGGGGCGACGGTGCTGCTGTACTGTCTGCTGCGCGGCGCGGAGGAAACGCCATGAGGCGGGTTCTGGTGATCGGCGGCGGTCCGGCCGGGTTGAGCGCGGCGCTGGCCGCCGCCGCCGCGGGCGCGGCGGTGACGCTGCTGGAGGGGTTGCCCCGCACCGGAGCGAAACTGCTGGTTTCGGGGTCGGGGAAATGCAATCTGACCAATGTGCTGCCGGTGGCCGAGTTCGCCGCCCGGTTCGGCCAAGCGGCGCGGTTTCTGCTGCCGGCCCTGCGGGAATTGCCGCCGGAGCGGCTGCGTTCGGCGTTCCGGAGCTGGGGCGTGCCCACCGAAGTGACCGACGGTTTCCACGTTTTCCCGGTCGATCGCAAAGCCGCTTCGGTGCACCGTGCGCTGCTGGAACAGCTCCGGCGGCGCGGGGTGACGCTGCGCACCGGGTGCCGGGTGGAGGCGCTCCGGGGGGAGGGGGCGCAATTTGCGGGCCTTACGCTCGACTCCGGCGAACAACTGAGCGGCGACGCGGCGGTGATCGCCACCG
>CASFRF010000051.1 GCA_949297015.1 uncultured bacterium | reverse complement strand
ATTCTGCCGAACGATGTGACCGCGGTCTTCGACACCGATGTGCTGCCGATTCCGCCGATTTTCAAGGTGCTGGTGGAAAAGGGCCACGTCGATCCGGTGGAGGCCTACCGGGTCTTCAACATGGGCATCGGCATGGTCTGGTTCGTGCCGCAGAAGGCGGCGGACGAAGCGCTCGCCATCGCCCGCAACAACGGCTTCACCGCCGGAATCGTCGGCGAAGTGGTGCCGGGACACCGTGACGTGCGCGTCCGCTGACCGGGCGCGGCGGACGAAGCAGCAGAAACGGCTCCGCCCGGAGTGCGGCGCATTCCGGACGGGGCGGAGAAACCCATAAAACGGCCCCCGGTCCGAAACGGGAGACACGGCGGGGGCGGGGCCGGGAGGATTGCGGCGGATGTTCGACTTTTCCAGATTCACCGGATCATTCCGGCTTTCCCAGCGGATGGAACGCTCCATGCGCCACACCTTCACGGTGGTGACCGCGCTGTTCCGCAACGGCGGCGACAGCGGCTCCGCCCGGGAGGTGCGTCACGCCGTGCTGGCATTGTTCAAGCAGATTCTGGAGAGCGACGGACCGTTGACCGAGGGCGATCTGGAATCGCTTCGCCAGCTGCTGATGCACGAGCATTCGCCGCTGGAAGTGGACCGACTGGTCGCCGAGCTGAAAAACCTGCCGCCGATCTCCGCCGAAGACGCGGCGGCGGCGCTGCAGTTGCTGCCGCGGGAAGAGCTGGAACGGGTGCTGCGGGCGTTTCTGGTCCTCGCGGTTTCGACCGATTCCCTGGAGCGCAGCAAGCCGCTGATCGCCGACATTGCCCGGCGGACCGGCTTCTCCGCTGGTGCCGTCGACCGGGTCACTGATGAAATTGTCGCCGAACATCTCCGGCGGCAGCGGATTCTCCGTTCCGGGGCCGGAATTCTGGTTGCGTTGATCGTCATCGCGGTATTCATTCTCACCGCGACACTGCTGCGGTCGGTCATCTTCGGACTCATCGCCGCCTATGTGATGCTGCCGGTGGAGAAGTACTTCGAGCGGCGGCTGCGGGAGAAGCGGGGCCTCGGGCACTACCTCTTCGGCCTGGCGGACTGGATCTTATCGCCGCTCAACCGCCTGTCGCGAAAACTGCGCCGCCGGGCGGGGGATCCCGCGCCCGAAGAGCTTCAGCGCCGGGAGAACCGCCGGATCATCAACCGGGCGGTCGGCCTGACCTGCGTGCTCGTCGTGCTGGTGATTCTGATGCTGGGCATTCTCTTCTCATCGCTGACCAACCACTACGTGCACAACCTGAGCAGTTCGGTGCGCGACTGGACGGAGAAGAATCTCGTCGTGGAGAAAAAAGCGACGGAACCGGCCGGGCCCTCTGCGGAACCGGTCGGCGAGGAAGCGGCAGCGGTCGCCACCGAAACAGCCGGAATGGAACCTTCCGCCTCGAAGCCGCAGCCCATCGAAAGCTCCCTTGCCGAATCCAGCGCACAGGGGCTGCTCGACCAGGCGTCGGTCTACCTCAACCATTTGCGGGAGCGGTTTGAAAAGCTCCCTCTGGTGAAGTTCGGGCTGGATCAGGTCAGCCGGATCATGCAGGATGAGTCGGCCCAGCGGGAGCTGGCGGGCATTCTGCTGCGGCGCACCGGCGGGCTGGTCTCCTTCACCGCCAGCGTACTCGGCATGATCGTGGCGATTCTGGTCGACCTGCTCATGACGGTCTTCTTCTTTCTGCTCTTCCTGTCGAAACTGGCGGAGTTCTGCGGCGACGGCGGCAGTGACCGACGCCAGAGCGAATACCTTGTCCGCACCGTCTTCAACGGCAGCTGGCTGCCCGGCGCCAGCGAGGAGACGGTGGCGGAGGCGCAGCGCATCATCAGCGGCGTCATCGGCCGGCTCCGCATCTCGGTGCGTGGCTATCTCACGCTGATGACGGTGGATGCGACCGTTTACACCACTGGATTCTACCTGCTGGGAGTTCCCTACTTCCCGGTGCTCGGCCTGCTGGCGGGGTGCGGCATTCTGCTGCCCTACATCGGCCCGATTCTCTCGGCGACGCTGACGGTGCTGGTGACGCTGGCGGTGGGCGGCGGCGACGTCTCCGGCGCGCAGCTGGCCGGAATCATCGCTCTCTATCTGGTTTACAACGGCATCATCGAACAGTTCATTCTGTATCCAGCGGTGATTGGGGAATCGCTCGGATTGACCACGCTGGAGACGATCATCGTGGTGTTGCTCGGCGCGATTTTCGCCGGAATTCCCGGCATGATTCTCGCGCTCCCGGCGTCGTCGATGATCAAATATCTGGTGCCGCAGATCTACAACTGCCTCGGCAACACCCGCGTCCGTCAGCCGGCGAAGGAGGCAGGCCAATGAAACCCGCCGCCGGATACCTCCTGCTGATCGCCGCGGCCATACTGCTGTTTTCTGCCGGATGCAGCCATGAGATCTCCGTCACCCGCGTCGGCAGCCGGGACCGGCTCGGCTACGGCAGTGTCTCCACCGGGAACGGTTTGAACCAGAATACCGCCAATTTGCTGGCCAATCTGCTGCTTTCTGAGCAGTACGAGGAAAATCCGGAGGGGTTGCTTCAGCACCTGCAGAAACTGTTCCGGAACGAACCCCGGCCGGAACACCTCGCCGCGATGGCCGATGTCGCGCTCAACCTCGGGTTGCGCTTCGCGTCGGATCCAGACCGGGCCGTCGGCTACCATCTCGCGGCGGCGCTCTACAGCCACACCTATCTGCAACTGCTCGACCGGCCGGGCGAACAGCCCTACAGCGAAGAGCGGGTGGGGGTCATGCGGATCTACAACGCGGCGACGGGGGAGGTGTTCCTCTTCCTTCGCCAGCGGAATTTGCTGCACCACAAGGGATACCGGCTGACGGCGGCGGGGGGGCAGCGGGTGACCTTTCAGGCCCCGGAATTCCGGCTGCCGCTTTCGCCGGAAAGCTATTCGGATTTTCTGCTTTGCGCCGACTACCGGCCGGAGAACCTCACCCACGTCAGCCGCCGCTTCGGCCTCGGTGCGCCGCTGATCTGCCGGGTGAAACCCCACCTGGACGAGGTGCGGTTCACCGACAACCAGACGTTGCCGGCGACGCTGGTTCTGCAGTTCAAGCCGGGGGAGGAGAACCGCCGGGAGGTCACGGGGCAGCTCGTCTTCTTCGATAGCCGCAACTGCGATGAGGTGCAGCTCGGGCGGAACCGGATTCCGCTGGAGCAGGATTTCTCCACGCCGCTGGCCTACATGGCGCACGATCCGCTTCCGTTCGGCTATCTGGAGTACATGCTCAACCCGGACAAGACGGTGCGGATGCAGGGGCTTTACATGTTCGAGCCCTACAGCGACGACCGGATTCCGGTGGTGCTGGTTCACGGGCTGATGTCGAATGCGCGCACCTGGATGCAGATGATCAACACGTTGCAGAACGACCCGGATCTGCGAAAACACTATCAGTTCTGGGGCTTCTCCTACTCCAGCGGCAACCCGGTGCTCTACTCGGCACAGCTTCTGCGGGAAGATCTGCAGGCGGAGGCGGACCGGCTCCAGGCGACCGGGCGGCCGGTGAAGATGTTCAACCGGATGGTGCTGATTGGCCACTCGATGGGCGGACTTCTCTCCAAGACGCTGATCATGAACGCGGAGAACCGGCTGGTCGAACCGTTGCTCGGCGACAACTACCGGGAGATGCTCGCGTCGCTCACGGCGGAACAGCGCGACTTCGTCACCCGGATGATGGATTTCAAGGCGCTCCCTTTCGTGCAGCGGGTGGTGTTCATCGCGGTTCCGCACCGGGGTTCGGAGATGGCGAACAGCGCCATCGGCCGGATCGGTGCCTCGCTGGTCGAACTGCCGCAGTCGCTGGTCCAGCGGGGCGAAGGGGTCATCGGCAACCTGATGCGCCACGGCTGGCTGCAGCCGGACAATTCGAAAATTCAGACCGGCATCGACAATCTCGATCCGAACAACCGGACGCTTCAACTGCTTGAAACGATTCCGTTCCGTCCGGGCGTGCCGTATCACTCTGTGATCGGCAACCGGAAGGAGGCCGGCATCCCCGGCGGCAGTGACGGTATCGTGCCCTACTCGAGCAGCCATCTGGATGGCGCGGTGAGCGAACTGGTGGTCAAATCGGACCACAGCGCCCAGCAGAATCCGCTGGCAATCCGGGAGATCCGCCGGATTCTGCTCGAACACCTCCGCCAGTATCCGGACATCCAGGTTGCCACGCCGGAACTGCCCGAAGAGCTCGGGGAGGGAGCGGCGGAACATGCGAATTGAACCGCTTCTCAAGCTCCTCCATCGCCATCTCCTGCGTCCACTCTGCGTAACGGCGGGAATCCTCGCCGCCGTCTGGTGTTGGGGGGCGGCATACTACACCTTTCCTTGGCCGGAGGGGTGGGAGTTCACTGCTTCGCTGCTCTTCTTTCTGCTGCTGCTGGGGCTGGCGGCGGGGGGCTGGTTCCGCGGAACGCTTCTCGCAGTGATGGCGGCGCTGGAGCTTGCGACCATTTTCTTTTTCGCGCTGCGGACGCCGGAACGCGCCTTCGCCGGGGTCAAATGGCAGCGGCCGTGGGCGAGAGCTCCGCATGTGGAGCTTGACGGAGCGCGGGCGAAGATCGGAAACATCCGCAACTTCCGCTACCGTGCCGAGGAGGATTTCGACAGCGTCTACATCAGCGGCGAATACGATCTTGATCAGGTTGAAAACGTGGATCTTGCGGTCTCTCACTGGGACGGGCTGGAGGCGGTGGCGCACACGATGCTCTCCTTCGGCTTCCGGGACGGGCGCCGTCTGGCGGTTTCAATGGAGACGCGGCTGCCGGAGGGGCAGGAGCAGGGTTTTCTGCCGGGGCTGTACAAACAATACGAAATTCTGATGGTGCTTGCGCTGGAGGAGGACCTCTTCCGGCTCCGGACCGACTTCCGCGGGGAGGAGTTGTACCTCTACCGCACCAACGCGACGCCGAAGCAGGCGCGGACGATGCTCGATTCGCTGTTGAACCGCGCGGTCAAGCTGGAGCGGGAGCCGGAGTTCTACAACAGCATCACGGAGAACTGCACCACCAGTCTGGCGCCGTTGCTGCGTGAGATCAATCCGAGCTTCGAGGGGGACATCCGCCTGCTGTTGAACGGGCGGTCGGATGAACTGCTTTACGAACTGGGTTACCTCTGCCACCGGGAGGGAGAGAGTTTTGCGGAGCTGAAGCAGCGGAGCCGGGTGGAGCCGCAGCGGGTGCCGGCCGAAGAATATTCGCATGCGATCCGGTCCGGGCGGGAGTGAACCGGCTGTGGAACCCGGTGAAAATCAGTAAAAAAATGGGTTCCGGAATGGAAATTTCCTCGTAACGGGGTTATTTTTAATGACGGCATTGCAACCGGAGGCTCCGGAAGCAACCTGCAACCCCGTGGTGTAATGGTAGCACAACTGGTTTTGGTCCAGTTAGTCTAGGTTCGAATCCTGGCGGGGTTGCCATTTTTCCGGGTTTTGCGGCAGCCGCCGCCGCAATTTTTCTCCACCTTTCTGCAAATTCCATTCCCCGCCCCGTCGAACGGAGAACAGCGGACAAGATTCGAAAAAACCGGGATTTTTGTATATTTCCGCTGTTTTCAATATTAGGTTTCCGGCAAAGTTGCAGTATAATTAATACAAACCTGGAACCCTTTTACAAGGAGCTGAATGGAAGATGAAAATCAAGCCGTGCTTTCCCTGCCTGTTTCCATACCGGAACAAAGCCAGATGGTCTTTTTTTACCCTTATCGAACTCCTCGTCGTAATTGCCATCATCGCGATTCTGGCGGCGATGCTGCTTCCGGCGCTGAACAAGGCGCGGGATCGAGCCAAAACAATTCAGTGTGTCAACAACCTCAAACAATGCGGCAGCAGCTTCAGTTCCTACTTCGCCGATTGCGCCGATTATCTGCCGCCGATCGTCCACGATGGCGCCAGCGCGCCTTATTGGACCATGTATCTGGTGGGGATCAAACTCTACATAGAATCAGGAAGCGTCTCTGCTTACAACAAAATTACCTCCGGCGCATATATTTCTCCCAAGGTCCTCGCCTGTGCCGCTATGTTGAAAACCGTGCAAGCCTACAGCCTTACAGAAAGCGGCTGGTGGGTTTCAAGTCCTCATTATGCACCATGTGTCGGGATGGCGAAAAGTGCTCGGCCCAATATGCCCAAAGTGACGCAGCTGAAAAAGCCTTCGGAGAAATTTCTACTCGGTGACGTCTGGGCCATAGTTACCGGCGGAGTTTTGCAACTTGATG